>NZ_JBHVUS010000011.1:0-240474 GCF_042884005.1 Kitasatospora sp. NPDC058162 | reverse complement strand
GGCCCGCCGGCGCGGCCCCCCCCCCCCCCGCGGGCCGCCGGGGCCCTGGCCGCCGCCCCGGCCGGCCCCCCCGTGTCCCCCGCCCGCGCCCCCGCCCCCGCGTCGGCCGGCCGCGCCCACCCGGGCGCGGCCGAGGAGCAGCCCGGCGCCAACGGACGCGCCCGGCCGCGCGGCCGCGCGCCGCGCCGCCCGAGCGGGCGCGAGCGGCACGACGAGAAGATCACCGTGTACGTGTCCGCCGAGGAGCTCATGGACCTGGAGCACACCCGGCTGGTGCTGCGCGGCGAGCACGGCCTGGCCGTGGACCGCGGGCGGATCGTCCGGGAGGCCATCGCGGTGGTCCTGGCGGACCTGGAGCAGCGCGGCGAGGCCTCGATCCTGGTCCGGCGGCTGCGCGGCCGCTAGGCCCGTCTGCGGGCGGCTCCGGCCCCGGGAGGCGCCCGGGCTGCCCGTGGTGGCGTGCCGAGGGCCCGTGGCGGGCCCGTGGACGGCGTGTCGGCGGCCCTCCGGGCGGGACGGCCGGTGCGGGCGGGCGAAGATGGAACGTCATGCCGAGCACCGTCGAGCCAGCCGCCAGCGCCGTGAACGCCACCGAGGAGGAGTCCCGGGGCGGGTTCCGGGTGCGGCTGGACAACTTCGAGGGCCCCTTCGACCTGCTGCTCAGCCTGATCGCCAAGCACAAGCTGGACGTCACCGAGGTGGCCCTGGCCACCGTGACGGACGAGTTCCTGGCGCACATCCGGGCGATGGGCCCGGACTGGGACCTGGACGCGGCGACCGAGTTCCTGGTGGTGGCCGCCACCCTGCTCGACCTCAAGGCCGCCCGGCTGCTGCCGGTGGCCGAGGTCGAGGACGAGGCGGACCTGGCCCTGCTGGAGGCGCGTGACCTGCTGTTCGCCCGGCTGCTGCAGTACCGGGCGTACAAGCGGGCGGCGGCGCTGTTCGGCGAGCGCTGGGCGGCCGAGCTGCTGCGGCGCCCCCGGACCGTCGGGCTGGAGCCCCGGCACGCGGAGCTGCTGCCCGAGGTGGTCATCACCATCGGCCCGGAGGGGCTCGCCCGGCTGGCGGCCAAGGCCATGGAGCCGAAGCCGGCGCCGGTCGTGTACGTGGACCACATCCACACCCCGCCGGTGAGCGTGCGCGAGCAGGCCGCGCTGGTGGCGGCGCTGCTCACCGGGCTCGGCGAGGCCTCCTTCCAGCAGCTGGTCGCGGACGCGCCGGACACCCTGGTGGTGGTCGCCCGCTTCCTGGCGCTGCTGGAGCTCTACCGGGAGCGGGTGCTGGCCTTCGAGCAGCCGGAGGCGCTCGGCGAGCTGCGGGTGCGCTGGGTGGCCGAGGAGGGCCGGGGCCCGGTCGAGGTGACGGACGAGTTCGACCGGCCCGCCGGCGGGGCGGAGCGGGCCGAGGAGGAGGACGGGCGGCGATGAGCGGCGGGAACGACGGCGGGCGGCCGGTGCGGCGCCCGCTCGGGCTGCCGGGGCGGCCGCGGGCGGAGGAGTGGCTGGAGCCGGCCTTCGAGCTGCTGCCGGAGCCGGTGGCGGCACCGGCGGCCGGGGACGCCGAGCTGCGGGTCGTGCACCAGAAGTCGGCTCCGTCGACTTCCGGTGCGACTTCCGGTGCGCCGGAGCCGGTCGGATCCGAGCCGGTCGAAGCGGAGCCGGTCGGGCCGGGGCTGCGGGCCGAGCTGGAGGCGATCCTGATGGTCGTCGACGAGCCGGTCGGCGAGGAGCGGCTGGCCGGGGTGCTGGAGCGGCCGCGGGCCGAGGTGGCCGCGGCGCTGCGCGCGCTGGCCGCCGAGTACGCGGCCCAGGGGCGCGGGTTCGACCTGCGGCTGGTGGCCGGCGGCTGGCGGTTCTACAGCCGGGAGAGCTGCGCCGAGGCGGTCGACCGCTTCCTGCTGGACGGCCAGCAGGCCCGGCTGACCCAGGCCGCGCTGGAGACCCTGGCGGTGGTCGCGTACCGGCAGCCGGTGTCCAGATCGCGGGTTTCCGCCGTCCGCGGTGTGAACTGTGACGGCGTGATGCGTACCCTGGTACAGCGAGGACTGGTGGAAGAGGCCGGATCCGAGCCCGAAACAGGTGCGATCCTGTATCGGACGACGAAATACTTCCTGGAACGGATGGGGCTCCGCGGCTTGGACGAGCTGCCGGAGCTCGCTCCCTTCCTGCCCGAGGTCGACGACGTGGAAGCGGAGTCCCTGGAGGGCACGATGATCGCGGAGGCGGTCGCCACCGCTGCCGTGCAGGCCGCGGACGGCAGTGGCGAGGCCGATCGGGCAACGCCCGATCGGTAGGGGGAGGTGAGGTCGGCCGAAACGACCGCACATCCCAGACGAAAAACGACGTACGGACACTTTGATGCGTAGCAGTGGCAACGGCAGGAACGGCAGCGGCGGCGGCAGCGGCAGCGCTCGCGGCGGACAGGGCGGGGGCCGGGGCGGCTCCTACGGCGGTAGCAGCGGCGGCGGTCGCGGCGGCTCGGGGTCGGGTTCGGGCTCGCGCGGCGGTTCGTACGGCGGCGGTTCGTACGGCGGCAGCGGCGGCGGCGGTTCGTACGGTGGCGGCTCGGGTTCGCGGGGCGGCTCCTACGGCGGCGGCTCGGGCGGCGGCGGTTCGTACGGTGGCGGCTCGGGTTCGCGGGGCGGCTCCTACGGCGGCGGCTCGGGCTCGGGTTCGAGCTCGCGCGGCGGCTCCTACGGGCGTGACGGCGGCCGCCGGGACGACCGGCGCGACGACCGTCGTGACGACCGCCGCTTCCCGGACCGCCCGCTGCGGCCCGAGGAGCGCAAGTACGACCGCCCCGAGTTCGGCGGCGGCCCGAACGCCACCCCGGCCCGCGGCGGCTTCACCGGTCGACGCCCCAGCCCGGCCCCGCGCCCGCGCCGGGAGGGCCAGGGCGCCCCGGGCGACCCGCGCCGCCAGCCGCAGCGCTCGCGCGAGCTCCAGGCCAAGATCGAGGACGCCGTGCTGGCCCGGCACGACAAGCCGGCCGTCAAGCTGCCCAAGACCTTCGGCGAGCCCGAGGGCGAGCGCCTGCAGAAGGTGCTGGCCCGGGCCGGCATCGGCAGCCGGCGCGCCTGCGAGGAGCTGATCGAGCAGGGCCGGGTCGAGGTCAACGGCAAGCTGGTCACCGAGCAGGGCAAGCGGGTCGACCCGGAGAAGGACGAGATCAAGGTCGACGGCCTGACCGTCGCCACCCAGTCCTACCTGTTCTTCGCGCTCAACAAGCCGGCCGGCGTGGTCTCCACCATGGAGGACCCGGACGGGCGCCAGTGCCTGGGCGACTACGTGACCAACCGGGAGACCCGGCTGTTCCACGTCGGCCGGCTGGACACCGAGACCGAGGGCATCATCCTGCTCACCAACCACGGCGAGCTGGCCCACCGCCTCACCCACCCGAAGTACGGCGTGACCAAGACCTACCTGGCCGCCATCCAGGGCCCGATCCCGCGTGACCTGGGCAAGCAGCTGGCCAAGGGCGTGGAGCTGGAGGACGGCTACGCGCGGGCCGACAGCTTCAAGGTGATCTCGAACGTCGGCAAGAACTACCTGGTCGAGGTGACCCTGCACGAGGGCCGCAAGCACATCGTCCGCCGGATGCTGTCCGAGGTCGGCTTCCCGGTCGAGAAGCTGGTGCGCACCCACTTCGGTCCGATCGCCCTCGGCGACCAGAAGTCGGGCTGGCTGCGCCGCCTGACCAACCCCGAGGTCGGCCAGCTGATGCGTGAGGTCGGTCTGTAGGACCCCGGCCGTACGGCCGTTGTTCGTCGGAGGGTCCCCCGCCCGTGGTGGCGGGGGACCCTCCGACGTGTGTGTGAGCCGGGACGCAACCGCTGGTCACGGCCTTGTCAGCGCCATGATCCGTGGCAGAGGATGGCCACCGGACCACCGCCCCGCCGAGTGGCGGGACTGCGCCAGGACCGGCGCCGGAGGGGTGTTCCGCGGCGAACAGGGGGAGACGGCGTCGTGTCCGATGCAGCACTGGGGCGGTCCGCCGGACATGCGCTCGGCCCGTTGGGGCTGGCCGAACCGGACGGGCGGGTGTACGCGGCGCTGGTCGCCAATCCGCAGTCCACGGCCGAGGAGCTGGCCGGGAGCTGCGGCCTGACGCTCCAGCAGGGCGTGCGCGCGCTGGACCGGTTGGCGCAGCAGGGGATGGCCACCCGGGCACCGGTGGACCGGGAGCGCTACCTGCCGGTCGCCCCGGACGTGGCGATAGGGACCCTGATCGGCCACCGGGAGTCCGAGCTGCGCAGTGCCCGGGCCGAGATGCACCGGCTGATGGACGCCTTCCGGGAGGCCTCGCGGTACACCGACCCGGCGCACTCGGTGGAGGTGCTGACCGGTGGCGAGGCGATCGCCCAGCGGCTGGAGCACATCACCGGGACCAGCCAGTACCAGGTCCGGGGCTTCGACCGCCCGCCGTACATCCAGGACCCGGTGGCGGCGATGCCGCTGCAGCGGCGGCGGATGCGGGAGGGCCTGCGGTTCCGGACCGTCTACGACCGGGAGGCGGTGGCCTGGCCCGGCCGGCTGGAGAAGAACATCCTGGTCGGCGTCGCGGACGGCGAGGAGGCGCGGGTGCGGCCGACGCTGCCGATGAAGATGATCATCTCGGACGACCGGATGGCGATCATCCCGATCAGCGTCGGCGACAGCGTGCTGGACGCGGCCTACGTCATCCACCCCTCGGCGCTGCTGCAGGCGCTGGACACGCTGTTCGAGGCCGAGTGGGAGCGGGCCGTGCAGCTGCAGGCCGCGATCGGCACCGGGGAGGCGTCGGGGGAGCCGGACGCCGACCACCGCAAGCTGCTCGGACTGCTGGCCGCCGGGCTGACCGACGAGTCGATCGCCCGGTCGCTGGGCTGGAGCGCCCGGACCACCCAGCGGCGGCTGCAGGCCCTGATGCGCTCGCTGGGCGCCACCACCCGCTTCCAGGCCGGGATGGCGGCCCGGGAGCGGGGGTGGCTGTGAGTCGGAGCGGTTGTCGGCCGGGAGGCGCGCTCTGGTCGGCTGCTCAGCTCCAGGGGCTGAGCGAGGCCCAGCGGCCGTCCGGGCCGCGCTCGACCTTCTCCAGGCCGACCACCGCGGAGCGGTTCAGCCGCCCGTAGATGTGCGGGAACAGGACGCCGGGGGTGGCGCCGGGCGGCGGGGCGCCGTGCGCGGCCTCCCACTTGACCATCGGCTCCACCAGTGCCTCCTCGATCAGCAGCACCATCAGCGGGTCCGGGGTGTCGGCGTAGAAGGAGTTGGCCACCGCGAGCGCCGTCTGCTCGTCCGCCGAGCAGTGGATGAACCCGTCGGTGAGCAGCGAGGCGGTGGCGTACGGGCGGCCGGGGTCGGACAGCCAGTCGTCCAGGGGAGCGAGATGGAGGATCATGTTCCTTTTGTACCCGCTTTCCGGTCCTGAGCGGTCGTCACGGGCCCTCCGGCGTCACAGCCCGGCCACCTTGGCGGCGGCCGAGACCTCGTACACCAGGGTGAGGCTGCGGCGGGCGCCCGGGCCGAGCGGGACGTCCCAGCGGACGATGCCCTCGGCGTCGAAGGAGTCCGGCGCCGGGGAGCACTCCTCCTTGCGCAGCCGCACCTCGACCGCGGCCACCTCCGAGACCGGCACCCGCTCGCGGACCGTGACCAGCTGCTCGTCGTGCTCCTCCGGGCCGGAGAAGCGGGACAGGTGCAGCCGGACGGTGCGGGTGGTGGTCTGGCGGCCGCTCAGGGCGGCGGTGCTGCGGCGCTCGTCGGTCTCCCGGACCACCCGGTAGCCGTCCGTACTGCCGAAGGACAGCTCGGCGTCGGCGCCGGCGGCGGTGAAGCGCAGCTCGCCGCGGCCGGTGAAGCCGCTGCCGCGGACCAGCTCGACCGGGCCGGCCAGCAGCGGGTGCCCGGCCGCGTTGCGGAACCGGACCACCTGGGTGACCAGCGGGGACAGCTCCGGGGCGCAGGCGTACTCGCTGCTCGCCGGGCCGGTGAAGGCGCCCAGCGGGACCCGGTGCGCCCGGCCGTCCGAGGGGACGGTGGCCGGCGCGGGGGCGGGCAGCACCCGGACCTCGCCGCCGTCGTCCAGGCCGGGGACGGCGGCTCCCGGGCCCAGGGTGGTGACCTCCTCCTCGCGCAGCTCGACCTCGACGGTGCGGCGCTCCTCGTCGGTGCGCTCGCGCAGGCTCAGCAGGTCCTCGGTGAGCGCGGGCGGGTCGGTGGCGAGGGCGGAACGGGCGGTGGAGAAGGTGAGCCGGGCGCCGGTCCAGTCCTCGCCGGTGCGCTGCCAGACCACCGCCTCCGACTCCAGGCGCAGCCCGGCGCCGTCCAGGACGGCCCGGTACGAGGGGCGCCACAGCGCGCAGGGCACCAGGTGGTGGACGGTCAGCGCGGCCGGGCCGGGGCGCTCGGCCTCGACCGTGAGCTCCAGGTGGGCGTGCAGCTCGGCGGGCTCCTCCTCGGCCTCGTCCAGGGCCAGCAGGGCCTGGGAGCGCTCCTGGTCCAGGCGGCGCAGCCGGGAGCGGGCGGCGCGCAGCTCCTCGGCGTAGCGCTCGCGCTCGGCGTCCACCCGGTCCAGCTCGCGGGCCCAGCGGGTGCGCTCGATCTCGCCGACGCCGGCGCCCTCGCCGACCTCGCGCAGCAGGTCCGCGGAGAGCTGGGCGAGCAGGGCGAGCCGGGCCTCCAGACGGGCTCGGGTCTGGTCCGCGAGGCGTGCCTCGGCCTCCAGGCCGTGCAGCTGGTGGCGCAGCGCGGAGTCCGCCGGGCCGGGCGGCAGCGGGGCGCGCGGGGACCAGGAGCGCACCAGCCGGGCCTCCAGCACCCGGGTGCCGGGGGCGGCGGACTCCGCGCGCAGGGTGCGGTCGACGGCGAGGGCGGTGAGCGGGCCCAGCCGCAGCCGCTGGACGCCCGCGGCGAGTTCGACGGTCACCGTGCGTTCGACCTGGGCGCGGTCCTCCAGGCAGGTGACGGCGGTGACGGGGAGCGGAACGGCGAGCGGGAGGAGGAGCGGGACGGGGAGGGGGTCTTGGAGGGGAACGGTCTCTTCGGTCATCTGTCAGTTCCTCCGGTTTCCGCCGACGATGGCCTTTCCGGCCGGGATCTTGATCTGGTAGCCGCCGTCCAGCTCGGTGCGGCCGCCCGGCGGCAGCTCCACCCGCCAGAGCCGGGTGCCGGCCGGGCACTCCGGGGTCGGGACGGTCGGGGCCTGCCAGTCGGCGCGCTCCTCGATCCGGATCTCGGCGTCGGAGGCGACCGGAACGCGTTCGCGGACCTCGACCGTGACGGGGCGGCCGAGCCGGTTCGCCAGCTGGACGTGCACCCGGTGGTCGAGCACGGTGCTGTTGCCCTTCAGCATGCCGGTGGCGGACTCGTGCAGCTCGGTGCGGCGCGCCACCTCGACGCTCTCCGTGACGCCGATGCCCAGGCTCCGGGTGCCGCCCGGGGCGAGGGTCGGCAGGGCGGCGGTGAGCAGGAACTCGTCGTCCACGGTGACCTCGACCGGGCCGGCCAGCACGGCGCGGTCGGTGTGGTTGACCAGCACCAGGGTCGCGTACACCTTCTCCTCGACGGCGGGGACGGTGACGTACTCGGGGCGGACGGAGAGCGGGATCTCGTCCACCGTGACGGTGTGCCAGGTGCCGTCGGAGGGGACGTCGGCGCGGGCGGCGGCGTCGAAGCGGTGGTCGAAGGAGCCGGCCGACGCGCGGGGCGGGACGGCGTGGCGGGGGAGGGTGAGGCCGGTCAGGCGGGGGCCCTGGTGGAACCGCTGCCGGGTGTCGTGCCCGGCCCGGGCCGGGTCCGGGCGCAGGGTGCCGCGGCGGCCGGCGGGGGCGTCGGGGCCGGCCAGCTGGAGGCCGGGGTAGTCGAGCAGGTCGGCCTCGGGGACGAAGCCGGTGCCGGGCGGCGGGGTCGCGCTGCGGCGGCCCCTGGAGCGGCGGGCCTCCTCCTGCGGGGCGTCGCCGAAGGCCTGGGCCATCGGGGCACCGCCGGGGGCCGGCGGCACCGGGGCGGCGGCCGGGCTGACGGCCGGGGCGGGGGCGCTGGGCGCGGGCGGGCCGGCGTAGCCGCCGTAGCCGGCGAAGCCGGGCGGTACGGGGGCGGAGGGCGGCTCCGGGACGGCGAGCATTCCGCCGTCGGACGGGCCGGCGGGCGCCGCCTCGTCCGCGAGGAACTCGCCGCGGGGGCCGGCCGGGCGGGCGCCGCCGAGCCGGGCCGAGAAGCGGGGGCCGGGCTTGGGCGCGCCGGGTGGGACGGGGAGCGGGACGCCGGTGCGCTTGGTGCGGTGGGGGGCGGGGCGGTCGGCCGTGGCCGTGTCGTAGCCGGTGAAGAGGTCGGACAGGCCGGCCGGGGGCTCGCGCCAGCCGGAGGGCGGCGGGGTGGGCTGGCTGCGGCCGATCCGCAGCGAGGCGAGTCGGGGCAGGTCGGTGCGGCGCTCGAGGTCGGCGGTGGACAGGGCCAGCCGGACGCCCGTCCAGTCCTCGCCGGTGTGCTGGGCGACGGCGGCGCGCAGGACCAGCTGGGCGGTGTCGGCGCCGGTGCGGTGGCTGAGGCGGTAGGCGGGCACCCAGCGGGCGGTGGGGACGCCGTACTCCAGCTCCAGTTCGATCCGGTCGGGGGTGGGGGTTGGGACTGGGGTTGGGGTTAGGGCGGTGTCGGTGGCGGGGGTGGTTTCGGGGTCGGGGGTGGTCAGGGTGAGCAGGACGGTTTCGGTGGTGCCGACCGGCTCGGTGCGCTCGGCGGTGGACGTCCGGTCCAGCCGGTCGGCGGCCAACTGGCGCTCGTGGTCGGCGAGTTCGATCTCCCGGGTGAGCTGCTCGGCGCGCTCCTGGAGGCGGGCCAGTCGCTCGTCGACGAAGTCGGCGAGCTCCAGCCAGGCGTCCGCCGGGGTGCGGCGCAGCGGCTCCTCACGTCGGCGCTGCGGCGGGACGGCGCGCAGCGCGGCGGTCTCGGCGATCGCGGCCAGGACCAGCCGGTGGCGCTCGTTCAGTGCGCTCAGACGTTCTTCGGTCTCGTCCAACTCGCGCCGCAGCTCGGGGAGTTCGCCCGGATCGCGGAGCTCGGCGAGCGCTTCGAGGCGGGCCTCGACCACCGCCGTGCCGGCCGGACCGGAGAGCACCCTGGCCCGCAGCGAATCGGCCCGCAGCGAGTCGGGCAGGCCGGTCAGCCGCAGCCGTCCGCCGGGCGGGAGCGGCACGGTGGCCCGGCGTCGGCACACCGCGCCCTCGGCGTACACCACGACGGAGTCCAGGACCGACGGGTGGGCCGGTACGGTCGGCCGTTTCGACGGCCCGGTGTGACTGCTGTGCTGATCGTCCATGCGCATCCCCTTCGTTCGCGTCCGGTCGCCCGGTGTGCCGCGGCTCGCCCCGTCGCCCCCCGGGCGGCCAGTCTGCCCCGCCCGGGGCCGGGCGTCGCCGGATTTGCCGGGGCACGGCGTGTGCACTGTGGGGGACGGGACGCGGAGCGCGGTGGTTGCCGGGGTCGGGGGTCGGCGGGGGTCGTCGGGTGGGAGGATGGGGCGCGGGCGCTCCCGGTCGGGCCCGGTCGGGCACGTTGGTCGAGCACCGTCCGTCGTTGGGCAACACCTGTCGTCGAGCACCGCCTGTCGTCGAGCACCGCCTGTCGTTTGAGCACCGCCGTGAGAACCGTCCAGTCGAGAACCGTGATCGAGGAGAGCCACCCGCCATGCGCACTGCCGTCGTCGTCGGCACCGGACTGATCGGCACCTCCGCAGCCCTGGCCCTGGCCGCACGCGGGCTGACCGTCCATCTGGAGGACGCGGACCCGGACGCCGCCCGCACCGCCGAGTCGCTCGGCGCCGGCATCACCGAACCGGCCGAGGGCCCGGTCGACCTGGCGATCATCGCCGTCCCGCCGGCCCTGGTCGGCAAGGTGCTCGCGGACTGCCAGCGCCGCAACCTGGCGCACTGGTACACCGACGTGGCCAGCGTGAAGTCCGGCCCGGGCGGCGAGATCGCCGCGCTCGGCCTCGACACCGTCCACTACATTGGCAGCCACCCGATGGCCGGCCGCGAGCGCTCCGGGCCGCTGGCCGCCCGCGCCGACCTGTTCGAGGGCCGGCCCTGGGTGCTCACCCCGACCGCCGACACCGACACCGACACGCTCAACGCCGCGCTGGAACTGGTCGCGATGTGCGGCGCGGTGCCGATCGTGATGGACGCCGCCGCGCACGACCGGGCCGTGGCCCTGGTCTCGCACGCCCCGCAGCTGGTCTCCTCGCTGGTCGCGGCCCGGCTGGAGCACGCCGACGAGACGGCCATAAGGCTCTCCGGCCAGGGCGTGCGCGACGTGACCCGGATCGCCGCCTCCAACCCCGGGATGTGGGTCGACATCCTCTCCGCCAACGCGGGCGCGGTGGCCGACGTGCTGGCGGAGGTCGCCAACGACCTGGGCGAGACCGTCACCGCGCTGCGCGCCCTGGCGGCCGAGGAGGAGGGCGCGCGCCGGTCCGGCGCCGAGGGCATCGAGGCGGTGATGCGGCGCGGCAACACCGGGCAGGCCCGCATCCCCGGCAAGCACGGCGCCCCGCCCACCCGGTACGAGACCGTCGCGGTCGTCCTCGGCGACCAGCCGGGCGAGCTGGGCCGGCTGTTCGGGGAGGTCGGCGAGGCCGGGGTCAACATCGAGGACGTCCTGATCGAGCACTCGGACGGGCAGCAGGTCGGCTTCGTCCAGCTGTCGGTGGCGCCGATGGCGGTCAAGCGGCTCACGGCGGCGCTGCGCGCGGGCGGGTGGAGCGTCCGGGACTGACAATCCGGGACTGATGTTCCGGGGTGGTCGGTGAGGGGCCGGTCGGTGACGGGCCGGGTGGTGCGGGGCCGGGTGGTGAGGGGGAGCGGGCGTGATCATCGAGTTGCCGCTGGGGGAGACCCGGCACGGGTTCGCGGGTGAGCCGGTGGACCTCGGGAACGAGCGGTTCCTGCGGGCGGTGGTGGGCGGCGGGTTCCTGGTCCGCCACCGCAGCGTGGCGGCGATGGTGGAGCGGCCGCGACCGCGGCCCGTCCGGCCGGAGTTCTCCGCGCCGGAGCCGGCCGAGCCCGAGCCGACCTGGAGCCTGCTGCTGCGCGCCGCCCACACCGCCTTCGCGGAGCACCTGCCGCTGAGCCTGTCGCCGGACGTGCTCTGGTACGCGGTGGTGCACGAGGTCGCGGTGCACGTACGGATGTACCCGCCGCGCTACCGGGCGCTGTTCGGCGCGGCCGACCGCTCGCGGGTGCTCGTCGTGCGGGACGACACGCTGGTGGGCGGCGACGCCGACTGGGCGCGGTCGGTGCGGCTGGTCCGGGAACCGCTGACGGCGGCCCTGGGCGCGGAGCTGGTCGAGCTGTTCCGGCCCGGGTTCTCGACCACCACGCCGGACGACGAGGCCTCGGCGCTGGTCGCGCTGATGGACGTGGTCAGCCCCTACTACGACTTCCGCTGGGAGACCCGCTGCGGCATCCCCCGGATCCGGCTGGAGGGCACCGCCGAGGACTGGGCGCTGCTCGCGGACCGGGTGGACGTGCTGGCCGAGCGCTTCGACTGGCTGGTGCCGTGGTTCGCCGAGCTGCGCCCGGTGCTGGCGGAGATCGCGGCCACGGCGGCGGGCGGCCCGGTGGACGAGGGCTTCTGGCGCTCGCTGTACAAGTGGGAGTCGGTGTCCGGCGGCCCGCTGGTGACCGGCTGGCTCACCGCCTTCTTCGCCCACACCCAGACCCCGGACGGGCCCCGGCTGCGGCAGACCTTCTGCTGGCGCGAGGCCGCGGGCACCTCGTACCACCGGGACGCCTTCGCGGTGAACGACTTCCCCTCGCACCTGTCCACCGTGCCGTTCGTCTGGGACCTCCTGGGCGTCGAGCGGTCCATGGTGCTGGTCGGCGGGGTGCTCGGGATCGAGCGGGACGGGGAGTTCCTGCGGCCCCGGCTGGGGCACGCGGTGCTGGAGGTGCAGCGGGAGCCCGTCGACCCGGCGGACGAGCAGGCGGACGTCCTGCCCGGGACGGGGTGGTGATCGGCCCGGGACGGGGTCCGGCCGCGGTCCATTAACCTTGAGGGAGACAATCCCCGGCCGTCCGCCCCCACAGGCGTCCGGCTCCCATGTTCTCAGCATGCTCAGAGAGAGGTTCGCCCCGTGGACACTGCCGACCGAGCGCACGCCCCGGTCGTCGTCGCCATCGACGGACCCTCCGGCTCCGGCAAGTCGACCGTCTCGCGGGCGGTCGCCGCCCGGCTGGGCCTGAGCTTCCTGGACACCGGCGCCATGTACCGGGCGATGACCTGGTGGATGCAGGCCAACGACGTGGACGTCGACGACCCGGAGGCGGTGGCCGTCGCGTGCGGCAAGCCCGTCATCGTGTCCGGTACGGACGCCGACGGGCCGACCATCACGGTGGACGGCCAGGACGTCTCCGGCCCGATCCGGGGCCCCGAGGTGACGGCGCAGGTCAGCGCGGTCGCCGCGGTGCCGGCCGTGCGGGCCCGGCTGGTGGAGCTGCAGCGCGGCTGCGCCGAGGTCGCCGAGCGCGGCATCGTCGCCGAGGGCCGGGACATGGGGACCGTGGTGTTCCCGCAGGCCACCGTCAAGGTGTTCCTGACCGCCTCCGAGTCGGCCCGGGCCGCGCGCCGGGCGGCCGAGCTGCGGGCCAAGGGCGTGGACGAGGCGACCATCACCGCGATGGCCGCCGACCTCGCGCGCCGCGACGCCGCCGACTCCTCCCGGGAGACGGCGCCGCTGACCCAGGCCGCGGACGCGGTGCTGGTGGACACCAGCGAGCTCACCCTGGAGCAGGTGATCGGCCGGATCACCGCCCTGGTGGAGGAGCGGGCCGGGCTGTCGTCGGTCTGACCGGCTGACCATTTTTTGGTCGTATCGGCCGACCGGCCGATCATTGAACGAACCGCGGGCCGTCAGGCGCCGCGGACGAAACCATCGCGCTGCCCCAGCGGGGCAGGTACGCACGGCACGCCCCTGGGAAGGGCCGGGCCGGGAAACGGAACAGACGAACATGACCGAAGAGCACTCCGCCGGCCCCGGCGAGCTGGACGCCGCCGACTACGCCGAGTACATGGCCCTGGCCGCCGAAGAGGGCTTCGACCTCGACGGCTTCGACGGCGTGGACGGCGCCGAGCTCGTCCGCCTGCCGGTGCTGGCCGTCGTCGGCCGCCCGAACGTCGGCAAGTCGACCCTGGTGAACCGCATCATCGGCCGCCGCGAGGCCGTCGTCGAGGACAAGCCGGGCGTCACCCGCGACCGGGTCACCTACGAGGCCAGCTGGAACGGCCGCCGCTTCAAGGTGGTCGACACCGGCGGCTGGGAGATCGACGTCCTCGGCATCGACGCCATGGTCGCCGCGCAGGCCGAGCTGGGCATCGAGCAGGCCGACGCGGTCCTGTTCGTCGTGGACGCCACAGTCGGCGCCACCGACACCGACGAAGCCCTGATCAAGCTCATCCGCCGGGCCGGCAAGCCGACCGTGCTGTGCGCCAACAAGGTCGACGGCCCGTCCACCGAGGCCGAGGCCGCCTACCTGTGGTCGCTGGGCCTGGGCGAGCCGTTCCCCGTCTCCGCCCTGCACGGCCGCGGCTCCGGCGACCTGCTGGACGCCGTCATGGACGCGCTGCCCGAGGCCCCGCCGCAGACCTTCGGCGACGCCGCCCCCGGCGGCCCGCGCCGGATCGCGCTGATCGGCCGACCCAACGTCGGCAAGTCCAGCCTGCTGAACAAGGTCGCCGGCGAGGAGCGGGTGGTCGTCAACGAGCTGGCCGGCACCACCCGCGACCCGGTCGACGAGATGATCGAACTCGGCGGCAAGACCTGGAAGTTCGTGGACACCGCCGGTATCCGCCGCCGGGTCCACCTGACCGCCGGCGCCGACTTCTACGCCTCGCTGCGCACCTCCGCCGCGCTGGAGAAGGCCGAGGTCGCGGTCGTCCTGATCGACGCCAGCGAGACCCTCGCCGAGCAGGACACCCGGATCATCACGATGGCCGTCGAGGCCGGGCGCGCCGTCGTCGTCGCCTACAACAAGTGGGACCAGATCGACGAGGAGCGCCGCTACTACCTGGAGCGCGAGATCGAGCGCGACCTCGTCCAGGTGCAGTGGGCCCCGCGCGTCAACGTCTCGGCCAAGACCGGCCGGCACATGGAGAAGCTCGTCCCGGCGATCGAGACCGCGCTGGCGGGCTGGGAGACCCGCATCACCACCGCGCGTCTGAACGCCTTCCTCGGCGAGCTGGTCGCCGCCCACCCGCACCCGATCCGCGGCGGCAAGCAGCCGCGCATCCTGTTCGGCACCCAGGCGGGCATCCGTCCGCCGCGCTTCGTGCTCTTCGCCTCGGGCTTCCTGGAGGCGGGCTACCGGCGCTTCGTCGAGCGTCGTCTGCGTGAGGAGTTCGGCTTCGTCGGGACGCCGATCTCGATCTCGGTGCGGGTCCGGGAGAAGCGCAAGCGGAAGTAGCAGTGAGCAGGTAGTAGTAGCAGTACGAGCTGGAGGGCTCCGTCACCGGTGGTGGCGGGGCCCTTCGGTCGTTCCGGGACCTGCTGAGCCAGGGGCGTCGGTGCCGCGCGGGCCCGTCAGCGGTGCCGACCGCGCGGGTACGTCAGCGGTGGTCGCCGGTGCGGCCCGGGGGGAGCGAGAGCATCTGGCGGTGGCGGCCGCCGGTGGGGGGCGGGGCGGTGGCGAGGCCGGTGGCGGTGCCCAGGACCGGGGAGGGGGCGGGCGGCGGGGCGGGCACCGTGTGCGGGGCCGCGCCCAGGTAGCCGGCGGCGACCCAGCCCTGGCCGTGACCGCCGCTGGTGGCGGAGGCGGCCGTGGCGGCGACGGGCTCGGGGTGGGGGTGGGCTTGGGGCTGGGGGTGCGGGTGGGCGTGGCTGTGGCCGTGGTGGTGGGACTGGGCGTGCGCCGGGTGCTGGTTGTGCGTCGGGTGCTGGGTGTGGTGCTGGTGCGGGGAGTGGTGCTGGGTGTGGGGCTGGTGCGACTGCGCCGGCATGAACGAGGGGAGGCCGGACGGCTGGCCCCCGTAGGTGTGGACGGCCTGGTGCTGCGCCGACGGGTACGGGCGCTGCTCGCCGAGCAGCGGGTAGCCGTCGCGGATCGCGAAGCCGGTGAACCTCAGGTCCTCCTCGCCCGAGCGGTCGCCGGGCAGGGCGCGGAACAGCCGTCGGTACTCGGAGTACAGCTCGTCGTAGATCGGGGTCGTCGAGTGCGGGTGCTCCGCGTCGTACGACGGGCGCATGCCCGGGATCGAGCGGGGGGCGGTGGTCGACCGTCCGGCGGGTGCGGAGACGTCGTAGCTGTACACGTAGGGGCCAACGAGTGAGAGGCGGCGGGGATGCGGGGGCGTTCGGCGTACGGAGGGGCGGGCGGGAGGCCGTAGCCGGGCCGCGGCCGCCCGCCCGTCGCACCGGGGCGGCGGATCAGGTGCCGGCGAGCGGGAGGGAGGCGGCGACCACCTGGCCCAGCGCGACCGCCCGCTCCAGCGCCTGGCGCAGCAGGTCCTCGCGGGGCTGGCGGCCGACCATGCCGGCCGGGACGGCGTACATGGTCACCTCGGAGAGCTGGCTGGCGGCCATCCGCCAGGCGTCGGTGACCTGGAGCGGCTGGTGGGCCTGCCACCAGCCGGTGCTGCCGCCGGCCGCGGCGGGCTGCAGGATCGCGTGCAGCTTGCCCATGGCGACCAGGACCGACCAGCCGGGCAGCTGCTCTGGGGTCTCGTCGAGGTCGGCGACCGGCTGGAAGCCCGCGTCCTGGAGCAGGTCGAGGAACTCGTCCTCGCCGGAGGTGCTGCCGGGACGGCCGACCGGGCCGGTGGGCTCGACCACCAGGGAGGCGTGGCCGACCTTGCCGTGCAGTACGAGCCCGCAGGTGATGCCGAGGATGGCGGCCTGGCCCGGGGCGGTCGGCTGGGTCACGGGACCGCCGGGCGCGGTCGGCGCCGGGACGGAGAGGTCCGGGGCGGTGAGGTCCGGGACGGCGAGGTCCGGGCCGGTGAGGTGCGGGGCGGGGACGGTGAGGCCCGGAGCGGCGGGCTGCGTCTGGTTGATGCTGCGGACGGCGCCGACCAGCTGCTCCTCGGCGACCGGCACCACCTGCGAGGGGATGCAGCGGGCGTGGGCGAAGGCCAGGACCGCCGTCTCGTCACCGACGAACAGCACCGTGCTGGTGGGCTCCACGTGGGTGTCGCCGGGGGTGCGGCAGGAGGTGCATTCGTAGCTGTCGGGGGCGCGGTCGCCGCCGAGTAGGCGGTCGGCCTCGTCGTCGCCGATCTCGGACCGGACCTCGTCGCTGACGTCGAGCATGCGCGGCACGGGTTCTCCTCGGATGGGTGCGGGTGGGGTCATGGGGGCGGACACGGGGAGGTCGCCATGCCCAACGGGCCCTTGTGTCAGGCGTCACGGGTGCCCGACGAGGCTGACGGGAATTGCCCCGGATCCGACCGCGCCGCGTGTTCTCCTGGTCGCAATCTGTCGATGTCGGTGACAGGACTGCCGGATTGAAACGGTGAGGTGAGTCACGCCGACTCGATGTTTGATCTAGGAATCAATGGCCAAAGTGGACATTTCGGGCATGATTGTGTGGCTATTACCGCCGGTAACCCTTCGCTGAGCTGGGAAGACCGGTGGAGTTTTGGTTTCCCCACCGACCGGCACCTAGCTTTCTTGGCGGCGCAACGAGCGCCACCCGGGTTCACCCCCGACGCACCGCTCCCCGGTTCCGACCGGGCGCGGCAGGTGCCCGCCGACGCGATCGCTCGAACAGGTCGCCGGCGAGCGGCTGGGTGGCCAGGGCGGCAGAGGCACGTCCGACACGTGCACGGCCGTCCGACGGACGCGGCAAGTGAACGAGGCCCTTTCCAGGGTCTGGTTCCGCATGCCCGCCCGGGGCTGTCGAGAGGAACCCCATGACCTTCCGTAACGAGAACGCCGCTGCCACCACCACCGCCGCCACCAAGCGCAACCGCGTTCGGATGGCCGTCGTGGCGGGCGCCGCTGTCGCGGCCCTGCCGGTGGCCGGCCTCGTCACGGCCACTTCGGCCTCCGCCGCCCCCGTCTCCACCTGGGACGCTGTCGCCCAGTGCGAGAGCGGCGGCAACTGGGCCATCAACACCGGCAACGGTTTCTACGGCGGTCTGCAGTTCACCTCCAGCACCTGGGCCGCCTTCGGCGGCACCGCGTACGCCGGCCAGGCCAACCAGGCCACCAAGGCGCAGCAGATCTCCGTCGCCGAGAAGGTCCTCGCCTCCCAGGGCCCCGGTGCCTGGCCGGTCTGCTCCGTCAAGGCGGGCCTGACCAAGGGTGGCGCCCCGGCCGCCGTCGACACCACGGCCGGCACCTCCGCCGCCAAGCCGGCGCAGACCCCCGCGCCGAAGACCGCCACCCCGAAGGCCGCGGCCGCCCCCAAGGCCGCCGCGCCGAAGGCCGCTGCCCCGAAGGCCGAGGCCGCCCCGAAGGCCGCTGCGCCGAAGGCCGACGCCGCGCCGAAGAAGGACGCCGCCAAGTCCTGGACCGGCTCCAACGACGCCAAGCCGGCCAAGGGCGACTACACCGTCAAGTCCGGTGACACCCTGAGCTCCATCGCCGCCGCGCAGGGCCTGGACTGGCACGAGCTGTACAAGAACAACGCCAAGGTCGTCGGTGGCAACCCCGACCTGATCTTCCCGGGTCAGACCCTGAGCATCTGAGGCAGGCTGAGCTGACCCCTGGTCGCTCGCCGGTCCGTCACGGCCGCTCCTCCGCCACGCGGGGGAGCGGCCGTCGGCGTTCCCGGCGTGTCGGGGCGGTGTGGCGGCAGACCTCTCTAGGGTCGGCTGCCGTGCCGCATTCGTATGACGATCGGACAGGTCGGGTTGTGGTCCGGGCCGTGGTCCGGGCTGTGCTCCGGGTGGGTGCCGCTGCGGTGGCCGCCGTAGTGGTGGGGGTGGCCGCGGGGGTGGGTGGCGTACGGGCCGGTGCGGCCGTGCGGGTCGCGGACCTCATCTGGGACGAGCTCGCCGACTGCGAGAGCGGCGGCGACTGGCGGGCCGACACCGGCAACGGGTTCTACGGCGGTCTGCAGATCCGGCCGACCACCTGGGCGGACGCCGGCGGGCTGCGCTTCGCCGACCGGCCCGACCACGCGGGCCGGCGGGAGCAGACCACCGTCGGGGAGGAGATCCTGCGGCAGCAGGGGTGGGAGGCCTGGCCGGCCTGCGCGCGGGAGCTGGGGATGATCGGGCCGGGGGAGGGGGCGCGGCTCGTGCGGGAGGATGGAGGATGGTGGGGTGATCCAGGGTGAGCTGTTCGGTGACCGGTTCGGTGACGAGTTCCGTGACCCGTCGGGTGACCTGTCGGGTGAGCGGCCGGGTGAGCCGGCCGGTGACCCGTCGGGTGAGCGGCCGGGTGAGCGGACCGCCCGGGTGCGGTCCGAGTCGGCTCCCGGGGCCGTGCTGCTGCCCGGTTGGCTGGACCGGGCCGCGCAGCTGCGACTGGTCGCCGCCTGCCGGGAGTGGGCCCGCCCGCCGGCCGGGCTGCACAGCGTGCGGATGCCCACCGGCGGGGTCATGTCGGTGCGGATGGTGAGCCTCGGCTGGCACTGGTACCCCTACGGGTACGCGCGGACCGCCGAGGACGGCGCCCCGGTCAAGCCGTTCCCGCCCCTGCTCGGGGAGCTCGCCCGGCGGGCGGTGGCGGAGGCGTACGGCGACGCGGTCGGGGAGGTGGCGGGCGCGGCGGCCTACGAGCCGGACACCGCGATCGTCAACCACTACCCGCACGGCGCGAAGATGGGCCTCCACCAGGACCGCGACGAGCGCGCGGACGCGCCGGTGGTCTCGTTCTCGCTGGGCGACACCTGCGTCTTCCGGCTCGGCAACACCGAGACCAGGACCCGGCCGTGGACGGACCTGGAGCTGCGCAGCGGGGACCTGCTGGTGTTCGGCGGGCCGGCCCGGTTCGCGTACCACGGGGTGGTGCGGACGCTGCCGGGGACGGCGGATCCGGGGCTGGGGCTGGACCTGGTCGGGCGGCTCAACGTCACGGTGCGGCAGTCCGGGCTGGGGGCGTAGCCCGGGGGCCGTCCGTTCGTCCGTCCGCCCGTCCGCCCGTCCGTTCGTCCGTCCGTTTGTCTGGGCTGTCGTCCCGGCTGTCGTCTCGTCTGCTCATGGTTCGTTCATTCGTTTCGTTTACTCGTTCGAGTGAATCGGCCGTTGGGAGTCGGTGAGCGGGAATGTCCCGGGTCGCTGGAGAATTCGAGTGAGCTGGAGAACTCGATCGGAATCACGAGAGGGAGCGCGCGCATGGGTACCCCCGTCGACGACCTCGTCGATCTGCTCGACCTGGAGCAGATCGAACTGAACATCTTCCGCGGGCGCAGTCCCGAGGAGGCTCTGCAGCGCACCTTCGGTGGCCAGGTCGCCGGGCAGGCGCTGGTCGCGGCGGGGCGCACGATCGAGGACGCGCGCCCCGTCCACTCGCTGCACGCGTACTTCCTTCGCCCCGGGCTCCCCGGCGTGCCGATCGTCTACCAGGTCGACCGGCTCCGCGACGGCCGTTCCTTCAGCACCCGCCGGGTGCTCGCCATTCAGGGCGGTCGGTCGATCTTCGCGCTCACCGCCGACTTCCACAGACCGGAGGAGGGCAGCATCGAGCACCAGTACCCGATGCCGGAGGTCCCGGCGCCCGAGAGCCTGCCCAGCGCCCTGGACGAGGTGGGATCCCGGCTCGGCGAGCTGCCCCCGTTCATCAGCCGCCGCCAGCCCTTCGACATCCGCTACGTCGAGCGCCTGCGCTGGAACAAGAAGGACCTGGTCGACGTCGAGGCGCGCAGCGGCGTGTGGCTGCGCACCAACGGCCCCCTGCCGGACGACCCGCTGATCCACGTATGTGCTCTCACCTACGCCAGCGACATGACGCTGCTGGACGCCGTGCGCGCCCCCGTCGAGCCGCTCTGGGGCACCCGGCACTTCGACATGGCCTCGCTCGACCACGCCATGTGGTTCCACCGGCCGTTCCGGACCGACGACTGGCTGCTCTACCAGCAGGAGTCCCCGATCGCCCACGGCGCGCGCGGCCTGGCCCGCGGCCAGATCTACGACCGGTCGGGGCAGCTGGTGGTGTCGGTGGTGCAGGAGGGCCTGTTCCGGCCGTTGAAGGGCTGACCGTCGGTGTTGAAGGGCCGGCCGTCGGTGTCCCGGCCCGGGTGTCGGTGCTCCAGCTGCCGTCTGTTGCCGCCGCATTGCAGTCTCCTTTCGGGTGCGGCGGCCTGCCCGGTCCGTGGAATGATCCGCACCGGCGGTCGGTGTTGTGCAGGATGACCGATACGGACGGCCCGAACGGCGGGCCGTCCGCGGACCGGACCGGGAGGGTTGACCGATGACGGCGACGGCCGCGGAGGACTGGAAGCACTGGAGTGACGGGCGGGCGGCGTCGGTGAGCGCGCTGCACGGCCAGCTCGCACTCACCGGCACGCACTGGCTGGAGCCCGAGCCGGTCGAGGTCCCGGGCCTGCCCGGGCTCTGGTGGGCCGACGCCGAGGGCGTCCGGGTACGGGCGGCGGCCGGCGACGGCATCACCGTCGACGGCGCCGACGGGCCGGTGGACGGCGAGGTGCTGCTGCGCCCGGACACCGACCCGGCCGCCGACACCGCCACCCTGGGCGACCTGCTGCTCGTCCCGATCGAGCGGGAGGGCGAAATCGCCCTGCGGGTCTTCGACCCGTCCGCGCCGAGCCGGACCGGCTTCGCGGGCATCTCCGCCTACCCCTACGCGCCCGAGTGGGCCGTCCCCGCCGTCTACACCCCCTTCGAGGAGGAGGGGCAGTCGGTGGTGGTCCCGAACGCGGACGGCAAGGACCGGCCGCTGGCGATCACGGGCCGGATCGAGTTCACCGTCGCCGGTGAGCACCGCACCCTGACGGTCGGCCGCTCCGGACAGCACCTCACCGGCGTCATCGCCGACGCCACCAGCGGTATCGACACCTACCGCTTCCGGTTCATCACCCTGCCGGCGCCGGACGACGAGGGGCGGACGGTCCTCGACCTCAACCGGGCCTACCTGCCGCCCTGCGCCTTCGCGGACCACTTCATCTGCCCGTTCCCGCCGCCGGGCAACCGGCTGGACTTCGCGGTGGAGGCGGGGGAGAAGCAGGTGCTCACCAGGTAGTCCGCGGGGGCCGGGGCGGCGTGCCCGGTCTGTTGTGTTCGGTCTGCTGTGCTCGGGTCGTCGTGCCCGGTCCGTCGTGCTCGGTCCGTCGCGGCGGGCCGAGCACGGGTGGGGGCCGTGCCTTCCCGCCGATTGAGGTGTGCAGGGCGGGACCCGGTGTCGGGTGCGGCGGGGGCCGGGGCAACCATGGACCGTTGTGACCAGCAACCAACCTCCTGATACCCCGACCGCCGACGCCGCTTCTGCCCCCGAGCCCGTCGCCGTCCCCTCTTCCAGCCCCTCCTCCCGTCCCTCCCCCTCTCCGGCCGTCCCCTGGTACCGGCGGGCCTTCGCCGACCTCAGCCCGCTGCGCGAGAACGCCGACTACCGCCGGGTCTGGTCCGGGCAGGCGGTGTCCTCCATAGGCCAGCAGATGACCGCGGTGGCCGTCTCCGTCCAGGTCTACGACCTGACCGGCTCCGCCTTCGCGACCGGCCTGGTGGGACTGTTCTCGCTCGTCCCGCTGGTCGCCTTCGGCCTGTACGGCGGCGCGATCGCCGACACCGTCGACCGCCGCAAGCTGGGCCTGGTCGGCTCGGCCGGCCTGGCCGCCGTCTCCGCCCTGCTCGCCGCCCAGGCCCTCGCCGGACTCAGCCTGGTGGCGCTCCTCTACGCCGCCGTCGCCCTCCAAGCCGGGTTCTTCGCGCTCAGCTCGCCCGCCCGCTCGGCGATGATCCCCCGGCTGGTCCCCGCCCACCAGCTCCCGGCGGCGAACGCCCTGAACACCGTCAGCATGAACCTCGGCCTCACCGTCGGTCCGATGCTCGGCGGCGTCCTGATCGGCGCCTTCGGCGCCCAGGCCGCCTACCTCGTGGACACCGTCGCCTTCACCGGCACCCTCTACGCCGTGTGGCGCCTGCCCGCCATGCGGCCGGAGGGCGAACGCAAGGGCCGCGCCTCCGTCCTCGACGGCCTGCGCTTCCTGCGCGAGCAGCCCAACCTGCGCACCAGCTTCCTCGCCGACCTCGCCGCGATGATCTTCGGCATGCCCCGCGCCCTCTTCCCGGCGATCGCCGCCACCTTCTACGCCGGGGACGCCCGCACCGTCGGCCTGCTCGTCTCCGCCCCGGCCATCGGGGCCCTGATCGGCGCGCTCTTCTCCGGCTGGGTCGGCCGGGTCCGCCGCCAAGGCGTCGCGATACTCGCCGCCGTCTCCGCCTGGGGCCTCGCCATCGCCGCCTTCGGCGCCCTCCACAACCTCTGGCTCGGCCTCCTCCTGCTCGCCGTGGCCGGCTGCGCGGACACCGTCAGCATGATCTTCCGCAACACGATGATGCAGGTCGCGGCCCCCGACGAGATGCGCGGCCGCCTCCAGGGCATCTTCATCGTCGTCGTGGCCGGCGGCCCCCGCCTCGGCGACTTCGAATCCGGCGCCGTCGCCGCCCTCAGCAACCCCGCCACCTCCGTCATCACCGGCGGCCTCGCCTGCGTCGCCTGCGTCCTCCTCCTCGCCGCCCGCCGCCCCGCCTTCCTCACCTACGACGCCCGCCACCCCACCCCCTGACCCCCCACTCCACCCCACCCCCGAAACCTGGCAGCGAGCACCCCCCGACGTGCTGTATTGTTTTCCACGTCGCCGGGACAACAACCGGAGACAAGGTCGAGAAGCCAAACCGGCAAGGCCCCCCAGGCCCCACCGCAAGGCACCGAGACCACGGGACGTGGCGCAGCTTGGTAGCGCACTTGACTGGGGGTCAAGGGGTCGCAGGTTCAAATCCTGTCGTCCCGACTGTGAAGTCGGTTGTGAGGGCGGGTACTTGGGAAACCGAGTGCCCGCTCTTTTGCTGTGGTGGTCGCAGTGTGGTCGCGGGCGCTCGTTCGCGTCATTCCAGGGGGCGCATTTGGGGGCGTGGGGCGCTTAGATGTAATCGATATGCGGCTTTTGCCTGTTCGGTCGAGGTGACTGAGCGTAGTTCTTCGTTGAGTGGGCTTCTGCCCCGTGTCGAAGCGGCATGAGTTCCCGGAAGTGGGCATACCTGTGGAGCCCGCGGCGTCAGGTGTGGTGACTCCGGGGCTGAGTGGATGTCAGTGATGGACCGGCGGTTCCGGCCGTTTAGCTGGTCCTTGCCGCCTTCTGGGCGGGCCCGGCGGACCGGGGTGGCTATAGCCGTGCGGTTGTGTCAGGCCGCGTGACTGAACAGCGGGTTCGGCAAGGGACTGGCGAGGGTGTCGGCGCCGTATCGGGCGCGGGCTTCGGCGAGGTGGAGCCTGGTTTCGATGGTGTGGACCGCGGCCATGGCGACATCCCAGGTCAGGTGGCTGTAGATGTTCGCGGTGGTCGACAGGGTGGAGTGCCGCAGGGTCTTGGAGATCACGGCCATGGACACGTTGCCCTCCAGAGCGAGGGTGGCGGCGAGATGGCGAAGGTCGTGGATGGTGACGTGGGGGAGTCCGGCCTGTTCGCGCAGTTCGTGGAAGCGTCGGCGGACGGCGGCGGGGTGGAGGGGCTTGCCGTCGGTGTCCTGGAAGACGTGGCCGTTGCCCGGGGAGGTGTTCTTGGCCATCGCGCGTTCGAGGGCGGCGGCGACGCGGTCGGACAGGGGTACCCAGTTGCGGCTCTTCTTGGTCTTCGGTGCGGTCAGGACGAGTTCGTGGTTGTCGATCGCGGAGAGGGTGTGGCGGATGTACATGACGCGGTCGTCGAGCCGCACGCACGGGCGCTGGAGGCCGAGGGCCTCTCCCTTGCGCAGGCCGGTGCCGATGATGACCTCGAAGAGGTCGGCGAAGGCGGGGTCGACGCCTCGGCAGTGACTCAGGAAGGCGACGGCCTGTTCCGCGGTCCAGGGGACGCGTTCGGCGGCTTGGGGCCTGCGCATGGGCAGGGGCTGGGCGGCGTTGTAGGGGAGGCGGTGGGTGCGCACGGCGGTGCCCAGGGCGCTGGAGAGTGTGGCGAGGCAGTGGTAGACGGCCTGGCGTCCGCGGCCGGCTTCGAGCTGCTGGTGGGTGTAGGCGGCGATGTGGTCGTGGGCGAGCTCCTCCAGGCGCAGCTTGCCGAAGACGGGGATGAGTTCGCAGAGCGCGTAGGTGCGGTAGCGGGCGTAGGTGGTGGGCTTGAGCAGGAACTCCATGCCCTTGAGCCACTTCGTGAGGTAGGCGGCCACAGTCTCGTGCGGGTCGGCGTCGAAGCCCAGCAGACGCCCCTCCAGGAAGCGCCGAAGCGCCGTCTCGGCGTACCACTCGTCCTCGAACCCGCCTCGGCGTATGGTGCGCCTGCGGCCCGTGAGGGAGGGGATGTCGACGGCGAAGGTCCACGTGCCGTGATCCTGCTCGGCGAGGCGTGGGCACCCGGCGCCGAGTTGGCGCCGGTCGGCGTCCCGGCATCCGCAGCGGCGGTAGACCCGGCCCGGCCGTCCTGACGTGCGCACTTCGTGTACCTCCTGTGGCTGTGACTTCTTGATCAGTTCACGGAGGCTACCTACGCCGAGATTGGATGATCGTCTGCGACCACCATGCGATCACCAACGCGGAAATGGGGCTCTGACCTGCGGTTCACGGTGAGGACCCGCACCTGGGCGTGCCAATGGACGGGCAGGCTGCCGTGGTGCCCGTCATGGTCGATGCGGGCACGCGGAAACCGTCACCGTACGTGACTGCCTGGGGCCCTGTTCTGGAGGCCCGTCCGGGCGGCAGGGGCTGTCTCCTGCCCCGACGTGGCTACGCAGTGTGAACGGCCAGTCGGGGTGCCCGGCCGTGCGCGGCATTGGGCCGCCGAGGCCGGGGTGCCCTGATCCGCGACAGGTGGTTGCGGCAGGCGATTCAGGTGAGCCGGCCGCGGTGGGCGGCCGCGGCTTCGCGAACGAGTTGGGCGAAGTGGCTGTGGCTGCGGTTCTGACGCTGTTCCGCCTGCTCGTCGTTCCAGTCCTCCAGGCCGTCGTCGAGGTCGTCCTCGTCGTCGTATTCGTCGTGGAGGAGGTGGCAGCCGTGGATGCCGGCGAGGAGGTCTTCGAGCAGGTCGGGGGGCGGGTCGTTTGGGGTCGAGCGGGGTCAGGCGCAGGCCGGTGTCCTCGGGGTCGGTGTCCGGGCCGGTGTACTGGGCGAGGTCGTCGTCGATGTCTTCGAGTTGTTCGCGCAGGCCGGCGGGGTCGGGGAGGAGGCCGTCGGCGATGTGGAGGGCGTGCCGCACGAGGCCGGTGACCGCGTCGTACGGGGAGGCGCCGGCTTCGAGGAGTTCGAGGACGAGGGCGGGGGTTTCGTGGCGGAGAAGGCGAGGAGTGGTCGCAGCGGGCATGGGGCCGGCTCACGCGATGGACGGCAGACGACACCCGTGGGAGCCGACTGGATGCCGCATCTCCCGACTGCTGCCTGACCAGCGTCTATGGGGAAGCGGCGTTTGCGAGAGTAGCGGCGGCGAAGGTGTACAGGGCCTTCACGGTGGTGCTGAGCGGGGCCCTGGTGTCCAGAGTGAGCGCGGGCTGTTCGGGATCGGACCAGGACCGCCGCTGCTGTTGTGCACCGCCCGCACGCACCCCGCGCAGGCCAGGTTGCACAGGTCGGTGAGTTCCACCTGCAGGAACTGGGGAGTTGGCGTCGGCCGCCCTGGTTCGAGCCCGTAGCGGTCGAAGCCGTCGGTGACGAGGAACTTCCGAAAGCGCTCCTGCACCTCGATCGGCCGCGCCTGCTCGGGCATCACCCTGGTGACCGTTGGCCATTTGCCGATGGAAAGATCCTGCCCGATCCCGGAGAACCCGAGGCCGTGTTCTGCCTGGACGAGTTCGGCCCGCTCGGCCTCCAGCCCCATCCTCACAGCACGGCGGGGGAGTTCGTCGGCGAAGACGAATCGCGGGATCAGGCGCTTCCGAGGGGGACCCAGTAGAAGGCGGGGTTTGAGCTGGGGGACTTGGCGAGGGTGAATGATTCGCCCTTGCGGACCATGAGCATCGTCACGGCATTGCCCCCTGAGTAACCCGGGGTCTGTCCTGGCGGCTTCAGGTTCGGTGTCGTGTGGGCGGAGACCTGGGTGGGTCCGGCTGTGATGGTGAGGCTTGAGGGGGAGGTGGCCACCACGGTGGCGATCTGGCCGATGAGCAGGCCGGCGGTTCCGGCGGTCATCGGTCCGTGGGGGGCCGTGTAGGTCTCGTACGGCCCGAGCGAGTCCCAACTGCCGTTCTGCTCAAGGTTTCCGTTGACGGTGAGCGCGCCGTCGACGGTGGTGCCGGGGATCTCGATGCGCTCGCCGCTGCCGGCGTCCATGCGGTCGGTGAAGACCGTGGAGGTCGGGCCGATCTCGGGGAGGCGGACGTTGCCGGTGACGGTGATGTCGTTGAGGAAGTAGATGGGATTCCTTGAGGTGCCGGAGGTGCTGAGGAACTTGCTTGCCTGGAGGGTCCCTTGGAGGGTCAGGTTGTTGGCTTCGACGTCGGACTCCCGAACGGTCACGGTGGTGGAGAGGTAGTGGTGGATCACCTGGCCGGTGGCGCTGCGGGTTCGGGCGTCGAGGACGAAGGTGGTGGTTCTGTAGAGCGGGTGGGTGGTGTAGCTGGGGCCGGTGACCTCCTTGCTGGTGTCGTCCCAGGAGAGGTGGTACTCGGTGCCCACCGGGCTTCCTTCCCAGACGAGCGTGGCCCGTTGGCCGTGGAGGACCTGAGGCTTGAGGCAGCAGAAGTCACGGAAGAAGAAGGTGGTGTCGTTGGTCGCCACGACGTGGGTGGTGGTGGAGCGGGTTGTCCAGTCGGTGCCGGTTGCGGTGTCTTCGGTGACGGTGATCTGCGCGTCGGCGGCACTGCGGGTGGCGGGGATGGAGGACAGGACGAGGGTGAACTTGCGGCTGTCGTCGAAGGTGACGTCCTCGTGCACGGTCTCAGGGGTGCAGGTGTAGGTGGCGGTGCCGGGGGTCGTGCTCCTGACGATGCGCCAGGTGGTGCCCTTGCTGTCCTGGCAGGCCGCTCCGACCGGCGCGATGTCCTGGGTGAGGTCGGACTCCTGGGCGCCGAAGGGGAGCGTCACAGCGATTCCGCGGCACTTCACCCCAGTCGATGAGGCGGTGTCGGCCGGTCGGGAGAAGGTGAGTTGGAGCGTGGTCGTCATTCCTCCGTCAGGACCTGACCCGGTGAACCGGCGGGAGACGATGTCGAGTTGCAGGAGGCTTGTGCCGGGACTGGCAGCCAGAAACATGGGTGAACCTCGCGGCGTATCGGGGTACCGGGTGCGGTTACGGGGCAGGGGTTCCGTCTGCGGCGGTGTCCGGGCCGCTGGGGGTGCTCGCCCCTCCTGCTCCGGCGAAGCCGAACGGAATCCAGTAGAAGTGGGCGAGGGTGGGATTCGAGTTGTTGCCCACCTCGTCGTGGTGGGTGATGGTGAAGGATTCGTTCGGGCGGACGGCGAGGACGGCGGTGCAGGCCACCTCGGGGGACGAGGACGGTGTCGCGTTCTTCGTCGCGCTCGCGTGGACCGTTCGCCCGCCGGCCTCGATGGTGATCATGGAGGCGATCCAGTCGGCCCTCTGGAGTTCTGCCCAGCCGATCACCAGGCCGGCGCTTCGGGCGGTGATGGGGCCTGCTTTCCCGCCCACTCTCAGCGTGTAGAGGGTGCCGGCTCCGATGAGGTCCGCGCTGCCCTTCAGCTGGAACTGCCCGGCGACTCTCAGGAGGTCTGCGCCGGTGGAGACGTTCGCGGCGATGTCGATGGGTGACTGGTTCTTGCCGCTGATGTTTCTGGTGTAGAGCGTCCCGCCTCTGCCGATGCTGAGGTCTCCGTGGGCCAGGACGGGGCCGGAGATCTGAAGGAGGCCGGGGAAGGTGATGGGGCGGATTCGGTCGGTTCGGAGGGTGCCCCGCACGGTCATCGCGGCGGCCCGGACGTCCGAGTCCTTGACGATGACGGTGGTGGAGAGGAGGTGATGGATGACCTGACCGGTGCTGCTGCGGGTCCGGGCGTCGAGGACGAAGGTGGTGGTCTCGGTCAGCTCGTGGGTGACATAGCTGGAGCCGCTGACGACCTTCGTGCCGCTGAAGGCGTCCCAGGAGAGGTAGTACGTGGTGCCGGCGCCGTGGCTCCCGTCCCAGATCAGGGTTGCGGCCTTGCCCCGCTCCACCCGGGGACGCAGGGCGGAGAACCGGCGGAAGAAGAAGATGCTGCCGGATTTGTTGATGGCCGGGATGACCAGCGAGCGGGGCTTCCAGTCGTTGCCGGTGGCCGTTTCCTCGACGACGGTGAGTTGGACGTCGCCCGGGGTCGGGTTGATGGGGATGGAGCCCAGGATCAGGGTGAATCTACGGACGCCCTCGAAGGTGACCTGCTCCGTGGGGTTGTCGGGGACACAGGTGAAGACGATCTCGGTCCCGCTGGTGGCGGGAGTGACGCGCCACGGGGTGCCCTTGCTGTCGTGAAAGCCCGGGTCGATGGCGGCGGGGTTGTCGGTGAGGTCGGTGGCGTCGGGGCCGATGGGGAGGGAGACGGTGATCTTGCGGCACTTGACGGCGGGCGCGTTCGGGTCGACCGGGGTGTCCGGGTCGCCGGGGTAGTAGCGGCTGCTGGTGCCGTCGCCCGGCTTGGAGAAGGTGAGCTGGAGGGTTCCCTCTTCGGTCCTGCCCGGGGTGGAGACCGCGAACTGCGGTGGATCGGAGACGAGTTCGAGTCGGAGCAGGGCTTCGGAGGGGCCGGAGTCGAGGATCATGCGGACCTCACGGGGGAGGGGGCAGGGGTTCTGGGCACGGCGGATCAGGTGGTGGTGCGGGTGCTGTCCGCGAAGCCGAAGGGAATCCAGTAGAAGTGCGCGGGCGCGGAGCTTGATGCGGCCCCCTTGTCGATGTGCGCGATGACGAACTTCTCGCCCTTGCGGACCGCGAGCACGGCGCAGGACCTGTCTCTTCTCCCGATGTCGAAGGTGCAGGCGACGGCGCTGACGGTTTGGCTCCCCGAGGTGATCCTGATCAGGGACAGCCTGTTCGCCGGCTGCCCGGTGACCTCCGCCTGGCCGATCACGAGGCCGGAGGTCGTGGCGGTGACCGTCTGCTCCTGGCCCGCGCGCAGCGTGTAGGGCGTGGACGGTCCGATGATGTCCACGCTCCCGCCCACCTGGAGCGGTCCGTTGACCGTGAGGGTCTTGCCCGCGGCGATGATCGCGCTGTCGGTGATGCGCAGCGGTACGGTGCCGCTGGGAGCGATGCGGTCGGTGCGGAGGGTCTTGCTGTGGCCCAGCGTCAGGGAATCGCCCAGGGTGACGTTGCCCTCGATGGTGATCCCGCCGGCGTTCGTGGCCGCGACGTTGTCGACGCCGACGGTGCGCTCGTGGTGCACGGTCACGTTGCCTGCTCGGATGTCGGGGTTCCTCACGGTGACGGTGGTGGAGAGGTAGTGGTGGACGGTCTGGCCGGCGCCGTCCAGACTCTGGGCGTCGAGGACGAAGGTGGTGGTGTCCGTGAGGTTGTGGGTGGTGTAGGTGGGGCCGGTGACAGGGATCTGCTTGCCGGAGCCGTCGGTGACGGTTTGGTCGTCCCAGTAGAGGAAGTACTCGGTGCCGACGGCGTTTCCCTCCCAGACGAGGGTGGCGGGCGCCCCTCGCTCGACCTGGGGGCGCAGGCACGAGAAGGAGTCGAAGAAGAACTCGCTCGTCTCCTTGTTGACGGTGGCGATTCCAGTGGTGACGGTCTCCCAGTTCTGCGGGAGGGCCGCGGCCTCGAAGACGCTGATGACGGCCGGGACCGGGGAGTCTTCGAGCATCTCCAGGCGCAGATAGCGGACGGGGATGGGGGTTTCGGCGTGGGAGCCGTAGGGGAGAGGCCACCAGATGGAGACCGGCCCGGTGCCGTTGTGGAGCTCGGTCCAGGTGTCGCCGTCCGCGGAGGCTCGCAGGCTCATCGGGCGAGGAGCCGGTGCGGGATCGCCGACCCGCATGCAGATGACCCGTGTGGAGATGACCGGCTTCGCGCTGCCGAGGTCGATGGTGATCCGGTCCCCGCGTCGGGGCGCGATGCCGCTGTTGTGGGCCGTACTCCAGTCTCCGTCCAGCATGAGGTCGAGGGGCGTGGTGTTCCCGTTGACCGGAATGGTGGAGGTGGCGGTGGCCGGAGGAACCTCGTACACGGCGGCGGTCTTCGCGGTGACGGTGAGTTGGGCGTCCCCGGGGCTCCTGTTGACGGGGATGTTGCTGAGGACGAGGGTGAACGTCCGGCTCGTGTCGAAGACGACCGACTCGGTCGGATTGTCGGGAACACAGGTGAAGGTCGCCGCGCCGGCGGAGGTGGCCCGCTCCACACGCCAGGGGGTGCCCTTGGTGTCGCGGGCGACCGCATGGATGTCGGCGGGCCTGGCGGTGAGATCGGCGGCCTTGTCGCCGACCGGCACGGTGACGGTGATCGCGCCGCACCGGGTGTGAAAGCCGGTAGTGGTGTGGCGGAGGGTGAAGTGGATGTCGCCCGTCTTGTCCTCGGTTGCCGTGGAGGTGGTGAACTGCCTGGGCACGGTGGTGGTTTCGAGGCGGAAGGCGTGCGGAGCACGGGAGGGTAGTTCGTCGTCGGGGTCGGTGGTCGGTGGCATGAGTGCCTCCAGGGCGCCGGCGTTCGGGGCCGCACGGGGTCGCGCGCGTCAGCTGTTGCGGTCGGCGGGGCGGGTGCCGATGGGCAGGGCGATGGTGTGGGTGCGGTAGGAGGCCGGCGCCGTGGCGGTGTCCTCGGTGATGCGGAGGTGGGCGGTGACACCGGTGGTCGTGGTGAGGGGGAACCCGTCGAGGGTCAGGGTGAGGGCCCAGGTGCCGTCGAAGACGGCTTCCTGCCGCGGGTTCTCGGGGGTGCAGGTGAACAGCGTGCGGTCCTGGTGGGCGGTGTTCTTGAGGATGTGCCAGGAACGGCCCCGGGTGGCGCTGTAGGTGGTGTCGATGCTCTCGGGCTGTGCGGTCAGGGCTCCGGGGTGCGTGCCGGTGGGCAGTTCGAGGGTGATGCCGCGACACCTGACGGAGCCCGGGGCGTTGCGGCTGCGCGTCACGGTGATGTCCAGACGGCCGTACTGCGGATGCTGAGGCGTGCTGGAGGTGAGGACCTCCGGGACGGTGGCGAGGGTGTAGGTGAGGTGCCCGCTGGTCTCGGGCTCGGTGGTGCCGGGTGTCGTCATGGGCGGTCGTCCTTCGGCGAGCGGACAGGTGGTGTGGTCAGGGCTGCGGGTCGGGTTCGGCGGCCGCGGGCCGGAGCTGGAGGTATCCGGCGCGGGCGGTCGGGGCCGGGTCGTCGGGGTGGGCGAGGTGGTCGGCCGGGACCAGGGGCAGTTCGTCCCAGGCGAGGGGACCGGTGTCGGTGGCCTGCGGCTGGGCCCAGGTCCAGGTGCCGTAGCGGCTGGAGAGCGGCGGGACGACCAGGGCGTCGTCCTCCGGGGAGTCCGGTGTCGTCGCGCGGTTGCTGCGGACGGGTGCGAGCAGCGGGTTCAGCCGGAACGAGGCGCGGATCTCCGCGAGCGCTTGGTGCACGAGGTCGGCGTCGAGTTGCAGGCTGTGCACCGGCAGGATGTCGGTGGTGGCGTGGACGGGCAGGTGGGGGTGGGCCAGCAGGGTGAGGCGGCGGGTGCGGGGGTGGTCGGCCGGGCGGGCGGGCAGGGCCAGGTCGGTGCCGTCCGTGATGCGCTGGAGGTAGGGGTCGCTGCCGACGGGGTCCACCGCGTGGAGCCGCCGGTAGTCGACGTCCTGGTCGGGTTCGGCGCGGAAGTAGCCGATGAGTCCGTCGTCCAGGTCGAACGGGTCGCCCAGGCGGATCGCCCAGGTGTCGTCGGTGTACGGCGCCTGGAGCGTGTCGGGCACGGTCGGCCAGGAGGGGTCGGTCAGCGGGGGGCCTTGGAGCTGTAGGTCCAGGGCGGTGTGGATCAGGGCGACGGGGCGGCCGATGAGCACACCGGGGAGCCGGTCGTCCGTGGGGACGGGGTCGACGATGGCCCGCAGGCTCTTGTCGACGGTCTTGACCAGGGCCTCGAAGGCGGCTGGGGTGTCCTTGGGCAGGGCGGCCAGGAACCCGTGCAGGTGCGGGTGGTCCTCCTTGAACCGCCCGTCGCTCAGGCCGGTGTAGGGGGAGTGCGGCAGTGGGGTGTACGCGGGGGCGCGGGTGCTCCCACCGGTCGTGATCACGCGCAGTTCGCCGAGTGCCTCTCCGGCGGGCCCGTAGACGCCCACCGTCTGGTCGAGGTAGTTGACCAGGAGCCAGCCCGCGAGCCTGGGGGTGAACGCGAGGCGGGTGTCCTGGAGCAGGCGCGGCGGCAACTGGACGAACCGCTCCGGGTTGTTGGGCGGAGGGGATGTGTACAGGGGCCGGTTGGGCGTGACCGAGGCGGTACGTACGGGGTACTGGTCGTACTGGCGGCCTGAGACGACCAGGTCGATGCGGCGGCCGAAACGGTCGACGATGCTCAGGTCGGTGAAGGCGAACTGCCCGGCACGGACGGGCTGGAAGCGCCGCTCGTTGCGGCCGCCGGCGCCGTCGGGCACGTGGTTCTGGTCCCCGGTGAGGCCGGCGATGCCGGCCTCGGTGGGGAGTTGGGCGCCGCCGTCGAGCTGCAGGAGCCAGTCGTTGAACCCGTCGAGGGTCTGGGACAGGACGTCGAGTTGTTCGAGCTCCTCGCGCAGCGCGGTCAGGGCCGCGGTGTCGGCGCCGGGGTAGGTGGCCAGGTAGCGGGCCAGCTGGGCGCGGGCGACGAAGACGGTGGTGGGGGCGAGGAAGGAGCGGGAACGGAACAGGCGCTGCAGGCGGTCCGGGTGCTCGCCGCCCGTGAAGTCGGCGGGCGGTGCGCCGGTGCCGTTCCAGGTGTAGCTGTAGGAGTCCGGGCCGCTGCCGGGTTCGGGCGCGCGGAAGGTCCAGTGGTAGCCCGCCTCGGTGCGGTAGGGGGTGGGGAAGTAGTTCAGCTTCCACATCAGGAACATCGGCAGCCAGGCCTGCTCCCACGGCTCGGTGTACTCGGCCAGCGGGCCCTCGGCATGCGTGCCGGGGTTCTCGATGATGGTCTGCAGGGCGGTCCGGCCGGAGACGCGGGTGAAGGCCGCACGGTGCAGCAGCGAGAACTCCGCGAGCAGGGCGGCGCAGGGGGCGGGCAGTCCGGCGATGCCCGGGTCCAGGGGTGCGCCGTCGTCTGGACCGGGCTTCCAGCTGTCGCCGATCCGGACCTTCCGCAGCAGGTTGGACGGCAGGCGGCAGGGGAGCGGGTCCTCCTCGTCGCGGGTCAGCGGCCTGGCGGCGCCGGCGGAGCCCTCGACCAGCAGGACCGGGTCGGAGGGCCGGTAGAAGCCGTCCTGTGCGGTGCGCTGGAGCTGGAGGTGCCCGGCCAGGCCCCGGCCGGAGGCCCAGGCGTCGATCGCGGCTTGCGGGTCCTGGCCCGCGGGGATGTTCGGGAGCTCGGCCCGCAGGGCGGCGACGAGCTCCAGCTGGGTCGCGGTCGACGCGGCCAGGCTGCCCTCCCGGTCGGGATCGACCTGGTAGGCGCAGTCGGCCTCGAAACCGGGATCGAGGTCGTCGGGGCGCTGGTCGACGGGCGTGCGGTAGAGCCACCACAGGGCCCACAGCCGCCATTGGCGCTCCGCCAGGACGGGCAGCGCGGCGTCGTGGGCGGCCTGGTCGGCGTTGAGCTGCTCCAGCCAGGCAGGAACGAGGTCGGACCGGGACGCGGGCGAGGTCGGCGGTTCGGCGCCGGGGCGCGGGACGATCCGCCAGGTGTGGCCGCCGTCGGAGCCGGCGAACCAGCTCTTGTGGGTGATCTCCTGGAGGTCGCGGTCCCCGTCGGCGCCGTCGAAGGTGTCCAGCGTGCCGTGGAACAGCGCGCTGAACAGCCGTGCGGTGCGCGGGGATCGCGTCTGCCGGTCGACCAGGGCGGGGGCGGCTTCGCCGAGGCTGTGCCCCAGGGCGATCTTGAGGACGTCGACCTGTTCGGGGCGCTTGTCCGGGGCGGGGGCCTGTCCGTCGCGCTGCCAGGTCAGGCCGAGGGCGGTGCCGCTGTACAGCGTGCGGCTCACCGCAGGGGCGGCGGTGGCCTGGAAACTGCGCACCGCGATTGGTTCGGGGCTGTCCGCGAGCAGTTCGATCCGCAGGTAGCGGGCCGTCAGCGGGGCGGCGGGGGCGTACTCCAGGACCGGGCTTCCCGCCGCGAAGTCCTGGTCGTACGGGGCGGGCCAGGTCGTGCCGTCCAGGGACGCCTGGAGGCGCACGGCCGGGAGCAGGTGCTCGCCGCGCGGATCGCCGAGCCGGACCCGGACGGCGCTGACCTGCTGCTCGCTGCCCAGGTCCAGGGTGATCCGGCCCGAGCGCGCCGCAGGGCCCGCGCTGAGGTAGTAGGTGTCCGAGCGGTGGTCCAGGATGTTCTCGATGCCGTGGGGCTCGGTGGTGCCCAGGGTGGTGGCGGCGGTGCGTCCGGCCAGGGTCCAGCCCAGGGCCCCGATCACCTCGGCGGGTGAACCGGTGCTGCCGGGCGGCAGCAGCCCGGGGATGTCGGCCGCCTGGCGGAGGATGTCCTTGGAGACGTCGCTGTACCAGCCGACGACCAGGTAGCTCAGGTCGGCGGGAGGCGGATAGCTCTCCGACTCCTTGAGGTCCGACAGGTCGTCGTGGATCGAGAAGACCTTCTCGTGGTACGGCTGGTAGGCGGCGAAGGTGGGCAGGCCCGCGCCCACCGCGGTCAGGAACAGCTCGTGGTCACCGCGTTCGCGCCACGGCCCGTCGGCGAGCAGGTGGATGCGGCCCAGCCAGTCGACCTGCGGCTTCTCCAGCCGGGGGTTGAGGTAGCTGTTGATGAACAGGGTGCCGTCTTCGTAGTCGTCCTCGTCCTCGGGGTGGTCGCTGAGCAGGTAGTCGCTGTGCACGATCCAGCCGGCCGCCTTGCTGACACCCCGCACCTCGGAGTACCGCACGACCAGCCACCGGTTGGGCACCAGCGGGAAGCGGGTCTGCCCCGTGCTTTCGTCGACGAATCCCTCGGTCAGCGCCTCGGGCAGCTGCCACTGGACGTGGACCCCTTCGAACGTCTCGTCCAGGTCGACGCGGTCCCCGTTGGAGAAGGCTTCGGGCTCGGCCGCCGTCTTGTCGCGCAGCATGGCCCGGAAGCTGGGCCGGACGCGGTAGAAGGGATGGGTCGTCCGCACGGTCTGGTTGGCCAGCAGGGCGTGGACCTCGACCGGCACGATCAGTTCGGTGTCGCTCATGACCGCCTCCTTCTAGAACGTGCTGCCAGGAGGCAGCAGCCGCTGCTCCAGCGGGGCGTTGACCAGCTCCAGGGCGAACTGGCTCGGGGAAAGGTCGGGCAGCCCGAGGAAGGCGGCGAGGGCCGGGACCAGGCCGCCCGCGCCGCGCAGGTTCAGCACGTCCGGCTGCGCGCCGGCGCGGCCCGGCCGCAGGTGGGCGCTGAAGACGTCGGAGGTACCCGGTGCCGGGAACTCCGTCCCGGCGTCGTACCCGAGGTCGGGGCCGGTCAGGTTGCGCAGGCTGATCCGCTGCTCGCCGTTGATGCCGAAGTGGATGCCCTGGCCGGGTTCGCGGATGACGACCTTGTCGGGGACGGCGTCCCACAGCAGGAGCAGCACGTCGGGGCCGAGGTGGTCGCGGCGCAGCTCGCTGACGGGCTCCGCGCCGGGGCCGCAGGTGGCCAGGAGGTCGAAGTCGGGCCAGGCGGGGACAAGGGCGGAGCGGATGAGCAGGCCCGCCACCGGCAGCTCGGTGCTGCGGGCGCGGCCGAGGCGTTCGCACAGCAGCGGGTTCAGATCGCGGTCCACGCTGGTGTGGGCGCCGACGTCGGTCGCGCCGGCGACCAGGGCCGCGATCCAGTCGGGGTCGATGCGGAAGGCCCGCATGCTCTCCGGGGGCAGCATCCGAATGTCGGGGACCAGATGGTCGAACGGCACCCCGTGCAGCAGGCCGAGGCGTTCGAGCCACTGCGGCAGGGTGGGGGTGCGGGCGTCGGCGACCGTGCTCAGGGACTGGCGGACGCGTGGGTCGGCGAGCAGCGCCGGCAGGTCCGGGCGGGCGGTGCGCACCTGCGGGGGAGAGGGCGGGGCCTGGACGAGCGGGGCTTGCAGGGCCTGGACGAGCCCCCGGAAGGTGTCCGTGGCCAGGTCGCGCAGAGCCGCCGCGCCGGGCAGGGCGTCGGGGTCGTTCGCGGCGCGGGCTGTATCGGTGGCCAGCGCGGCGAGGGTGGCGGCGCGGTTGGACAACTCCCGGCGGGCGGCGGTGAGTTCGCCGGTGTAGTCGGGGTCGGCCAGGGCGATGGTGCGGCCCAGGGTCCACGCGGAGGCGTAGCTGACGTCGAACAGTCCGTGCTCGCGGTCGTAGATGAGGGCGTGGTCGGCGGTGGTGTGCGGTCCGGGGGTCGCCGGGGCGGGCACGGGGGGCGCGGTGAGCGGGGTGAACGGGCCCCGGTACCAGGCGTAGGTGTCCTCCCCGGACAGTGCGCGGTAGGCCACGGGGGCGTAGCCGTTGCGCAGCCGGGTCCTCGCGTACCGCTGCTCCGGGGTGTCGGCCACGGTGTCGGCCACGGTGGTGGCCGGGGTCAGGCGCAGGGCCAGGTTCTCCGGATCGTCCGGGTCGGGGGCCGCCAGGTGGCGCAGCAGCTCGCCCGGGTTGACGTGGCCGTCGGGGTCGTTGGTGAAGGCCCAGGACCACAGGCTGCACAGCCGTACCCGCTGGGTGCCGGGTGGCAGGGTGGTCAGGTGGTCGAGGTGTCCCTGGAGGGAGACCAGGTGCGCCGCGTAGGCACCCGGGGCGCGCGGGAACCGGTTGGCGGCGAGCACCCCGTACCGGCCCTCGGTGGGGACCTCGCCGCGATGCCGCGAGGGGGTGCGCACGTCGCGCATGTGGGCCAGGTAGAACAGCTCGTTCTGGCGGGGCACCACCGCGGTGAACACCTCCGCGGGTACGTCGATGGTGCGGCACTCGCTGTCCTCGTCGACCGGTCCGGTCAGTACCGGGCCGACGGTGCCCCGCTCGCCCGGCTCACGCAGCGCGCGCACCGTGCGCCGGGTGAACTCGCCCTGGGCGGACGGGTCGTCGTCCACCTCGCCGGCGGCGAAGACGAGCAGCGCCAGCCACGGCTCGTGCGCCTCGGCGGTACGGCCCGGCAGTTGCCGCTCCCAGGGCAGGAGGGCCCGGTTGAAGGTGATGTGCGGCAGGACGTGGGTGTAGTGGCCCGCCGAGCCCGCCGGAGGGTAGGTGGCGTGGACGGTGGTGGGGTCCAGGAAGAACTGGGCCCCGCGGACCTCGTAGCGGTCCTCGGCCACCGGGAGCGGGTCAGCGGTGTCGACGGGCACGCCGTTGCGGGTGAGGACCTGCCGCACTCTGATCGTGTAGACGCCGGCCGACGCTGCGGGCTGCAGGTAGTCGTAGAACGTGACGTCCAGATCGGGGGGTGTGGTCATGGCAGGTCACCTCGCGCCGGTCGTGGTCAGGTACGGGGGGTCGGTCAGGGTGGAGGCGGCCAGGTCGGCGTAGCGGTCGAGCGGGCCGTCGGTGCCGGGTGCGACTCCGAAGGCGGCCAGGGCCTGGTGCACCTTGCTGCGTGTGGCCGAGGTCGCGGCGAGGGTGCTGGTGATCACCCCGACGCTGCGCGGGTCCGCGACGGGCGGCGGACCGGCGACGGAGGTGTCGCGCAGGGGGAGGTTCCCGCCGGGCACCAGCGTCACGCCCAGGGCCGCGGAGGTCACCGGGCCCAGGTGCGGGCCCAGGGTCGGGCCCGGGACCTCGATGGTCAGGCCGGTCAGGCAGTTCGGGATCAGGCCCGGCTGCTCAAGCTCACGCCTGGTGTCGTCCAGCGGCGGCTTGCCCCAGAGGGCCTGCGGTACGCCGTCGGTGACGGCGGTGATCTTCCAGTCGTTCTGCTGCCATCCGTACTCGCTCTCCCCCGGGCTCAGGATCTGGACGCGCTGCTCGCTGACCACGCCGGTCAGCCGCATCGGCCGGATGTCCACGCGGGCCTCGTCGCTGCCCGCGATCAGGTGCCCGTTCACGGTGATCTTCGAGGAGGGCAGCGCCGATTCGACCCCGATGGTGAACCCGTCCATGCGCACCAGGACCGGTGCGTTCGCCGCGGCGCGGGCCCGGGCTTCGCCGGGGCTCACGTCGGGCAGTTCGCAGCCGTTCTTGGGTACGGTGCGCAGGGGTGCCGGGAGCTGGATGCTGAACTGCTCCCAGGGGATGGCGGGTGGTCCTTGGCGGTCGGCGCCGAATCCGAGGGTGAAGGAGATGAACCAGACCTTGACCTTCGCGCGGCCGCCGAGCGGGGGCAGCCACAGGTCCAGGCTGACACCGACCTCCAGGGAGATGCGCTTCCGGATGAACCACACCTTGACGGTGGCGGCGACCCCGATGCGCATCCCGTAGGAGATGTCCGCGTAGAAGGGCTTCCACTGCACCAGGGCGTCGAAGTGGGCGTGGAACCAGGCCTGGACCCGGATGCCGTGGTGGGCGTCGTACTCGGCGGACAGCGCTCCGCCGATCATGAAGGCGCCGTCGGTCAGGGCGGCGTAGGCCTGGGCCTTGACCGTGATCGGCCCGCGTTGCCAGAGCATGCCGATCCGGGGCGGCCTGGGGTAGTGGGCGGGGACGGGGAACTGGGGGTGGTAGCCCCCCGCGGACAGCACGAAGCCCTTGCCGACCCCGCCCGGGAGGGACTTGCCCCACACGTACAGCGAGATGCCGCCGGTGAGTCGGGCCGCGGGGTCGAGGATGTAGGAGCCCCCGGCGATGACCGCGTCCATGGAGAAGCGGCCCAGGGCCGAGTCGAAGACGAGGACGAAGTCGACGACGACCTTTCCGAGCGGGCCGATCGCCAGTGCCTGGCCGGTGGGCGGCGGGGACGCCTGGGTTAGGCCCGCGCCACGGACGGTGGGCGGCAGGGACAGGGTGGTGCTGCCGGCGAGCAGGGCCTTCCAGCCGCCCTGGCCCCATTCCACCAGGGCCAGCACGCGGGCGTCGATGAACTGGTAGACGGTGAACTGGAGTCCGCCCGCGACCCAGTACCGGCCCTGGGCCGGGGTGACCCAGCCGCCGGGCCCCGCCAGTTCGTTCAAGGCCTGACCGGGGGTCAGCGGCGGCTCCCCGGGGGCGGCCGTTCCCAGGCGCTTGACCAGCGGGAACCTGTCGATGTCGGTGATGGAGGGGGTTCGGACGGTGCTGTTGATGCCGAACCCGAGCGCGATGCCGGTGACGGTGACCGGGCCGATCGCGAACAGGCCGTTGGCCCGGCCGGACGTCACCTCGGCGTAGGCGAACAGCGAGGTCCAGCCCTCGCGGTTGCGGGCCCAGCTGCCGACCACCTGCAGCGCGAGCAGGTCCTGCACGTCGATGCGGCCCGTTCCCGCCAGCGCCAGGTCGAACTCCGCTCCCAGGTCCAGCCGTACCAGCGCGCCGGCGATCTCCACCCTCGGCGGTCCCGGGTACTCGAACCCCACGCCGGCGCCCTTGAGCACGGGCAGGACCTGGAGGTCCTTGTCGATCCCGAGGCCGAGGCCGACCAGGTCCAGGGTCAGCGGGCCGATGGCCATCGAGGCGTCGAAGGCGAGGTACAGCAGTCCGTAGCCCAGGCCGAGCCGGGCGCGGCTGAACCGCACCGGACCGACGGTGAAGCCCTCCAGTTCCGTGCCGGGGTCCGACGCCCGTTCCCGGCCGAGCACCACGTCGTGGCCGGCGGCGGGCAGGGGCCGCTCGGGATACACCAGCGGAATGGGGTTGCCGGTGCCCGGCGTGAGAGCCGCCCACAGCTGCACGCCTTGGGCGAGGTCGCCGGAGAGGAGTACCGGCAGTGGGCACTTCCCGGGGATCTGCGAACCTGCCACGACCGTGTTGAGCGCGTCCACCGCGGCCGCCGGCCACGGCTGCTCGGCGTAGGCCAGGTGGATGCCCGACAGGGTGATGTCCCTAGTGGGCGGGACCTCGCCGACGATCACCGGCAGGTCGGAGGCCCTCGGCTCGACGCCGGCGCGGATGGCCACCAGGCCGCGGCGCCGGGTGGCGTCGGAGGTTTGGGCGGCGTCGGCGGGCTGGGTGGCGACCAGCCACCCGAAGCCGGAGGTGGCGGCGGTGACGACGAGGAGGAGGGTCTTGAAGTTGTAGGACAGGGTGGCGGCGTGCAGCTGGGGGTTCAGCGCGGCGGGGACGGCGTCCGCCGACACGTCCACGCCCAGGAACTGTGCGAGGTCTGTCGCGGAGATCCCCTGCTTGTCCTGCCACTGGGCGGTGACCGACTCCGGCCGTGGCACCGTGGGCACGGGGACGGTGAACTCGATGCTGAAGCGGCCGGGCAGCTCCAGGCGGATGCTCGGGAACCTGGGGTGAACGCGGAAGTCGTTCAGGTCGATGTCGAAGCCGAGGCCCGGCAGGGCCAGGAGGACGCCGCCGCCGAGTTCGAGCGTCGCGTCGAAGACCAGGCGCAGCACCCACCTCGGGTCGATCGGCGGCGGCGTCCAGTCGATGCCGTCCTGGCCGGGCCAGGACAGGCCGATCCGCGAGACGGTCAGCGGCCCCAGGCGCTGGTCCGGAATCTCCAGCCAGTCGAGGGGCGGGGGTTCGAGCGGAGGCGGCCAGGGGATACCCGTCCGTACCGACGGCAGGTCGGGGAGCTTCCAGTCCAGGTCCAGGGAGGTCCCCGGTAGCCACGGCCCCCCGCCCGAGGAACCACCGCCCGACCGCTCGGACAGCTGCGGCCACCAGCCACGCAGGGAACCGATCCAGGTGTTCAACCGGTCGACCTGCAGCCGGGGCAGTCCGGTGACGAGCGCCGCCAGGCCGATCCCGTTCAGGAGGAAGCCGTCGAATCCGTCCAGCAGGTCACCGAGGTAGGGGAGATCCGCGAGCCAGGCGCGCAAGCCGTCGATGCCGATCAGCGAGACCCTGCCCCAGGCGGTTCCCCACTGGGGCAGCGCGGGCAGTGCGGCGAGGACGATGCGCAACTGCCCGGCCTGCGCGGTGAGTCCGAGGCTCCACGCGTCGAGGTCCAGTCGCAGCCCCAGGGCGGGAAGCGGTGGCAGGAAGATGTCCGGAAGCGCGGGGAGGTCGATGCCGAACAGGCGCGCCAGGGCGGGGAGAGTGGCTGCGGAGTTCGGGAGCCACCCGGTCAGCAGGCCGGGGCCGGGCCGGCCGGGGAACCCGGGGTCGGGCAGGTCCAGGGTGGGGACGTCGAAGCGCAGCGTGCCGTCCGGCCAGGCCAGCGACAGAGCGCGCAGCCGGCCCGTCACCCCCACGTCCCCCGACTGGGGGAAGGTGAAGTCGAAGCCCAGGTCCGGCAGTTCCAGCTGGAGCCAGCCCAGGTCGAACGACGCCTCGAACGTGACGGCGAGCCCGCTCGCGGACCACGACAGGCCGAACCCCGACAGCTCCAGCCGCATCGGCCCCAAGGCGAGCTGGCACCCGGGGAAACCGGGCCAGGAAGCCGGCGTGTTCACGGGCGCCACACACAGCCGCTCCCGGTCGGGAAGCAGGCAGGAGGCGCCCACCCACAGACCTGCCGCCAGAGCATGGTCCGGCAACGACGGCCACCACTGCCCGGGATCGGGGACGGCCGCGGCCACGGCGGCGTTCACCACGCCGCCGTCCGCGGCGGACAGCTCACGTCCCACCGCGATCAGCTCCAGACCGCGCACCCCCACCCGGTCACCGTCCGGGATCCGCTCCCCGACATGGGGCAGGTCGGACAAGGAGGCGTGCACGTCCGTCAATCCGGCCAGTGCCACCAGACCGCCGCCGGCGCGCGGCGCGGCGAACACCACGCGGAGCCGTTCGGTTTCCGCGAGGACGACCACCGACCCCGAACCGAAGTCGTAGACCAGCGACAGGCTCGGGAGGTCCGCCAGGAACACGCCCGGCGCACCGGTCAGGTCCACCCCCCACAACTCGGCCAGGGCGCTGATGGTCGCGCCCATCCGCACCCGTACCGACAGCCCGGTCACCAGCTTGCGGGCCTGGTCGCAGGCGAACGCCAGCTGCAGCTCCACCGCCGCCCCGGCCACCCGCACCGTCCCGGCCAGCGACAGCGCCTGGAGGTCGATGTCGTGCGCCTGCTCCACCACCAGCCGGCCACCGGCCTTCAGCAGCGCCCGCAGTTCCGGCAGCTCCCACTCCCATCCCGGCTCCAGGACGAACTCCCCGCCTGGCAACGGAAAGCCGGCCAGCAGGTCATCGACGGACACAGGCATGACACGTCTCCTCATCAATTCACGCGAGGCAGAGTCGTTCGGCTCAGGCATGAGGCTGCCGCGGCTTGATCACGGCCGCAGTACCAGGACGGACGCCGGAATCTCGACCACACCCCCTGCGGCCGCCTGTTCGAGGAGCTTCCGAACGTCTTCCACGCGTGCTGTCACAGCGGCCCAACCTTCTACTCGCGGCAAAAGGGGTAGGCGGAATCACGCGCCCACCCTGATGCCGGGCCTGACGTGTCCGCTGCGAGGAGCCTAACCAGGCGGACACCCAGAGCGCGCACGTACCTACGATGCGTGACGAAGATGGCTGGAAGTCGCCGCCTGGACCAGCCGCAGAGAGGGCGACGATCGGCTGACTGCGCGCCGCCGGCCGTCATGCCGGTCCTGCCCACGGGCCGGCCCATCAAAGCCGATGTTGCGCCGCCTCCTTCCAGGGCGTGACACGGCGACCCCTCGATCCGTTGGGGTGATGGCTTGCTGACGCCACGTCATAGAAGGATCAATGCGCGTCGGCAGCGAGCCGGCAGTCGAAAGAGGTACGCCCGAGACCATGGGCCCGCCACGACGGAGGTGCCCGAGTTGGCAGTGAGCCCTGCCGGCTACCACTCCCGAGGCGCCGACGTCTCAACAACGCCCGCGTGGAGATCAGAGGAGATCGAGAAACATGAGTGACGCTGAGCTGTCGCAGACGAGCGATGCACAGAGCCCGGGAACGGTCGAGCTGTCGTTGCCGCAGCTGGCTTCCTGGATCGGCCCCGGCCCCAACGAACCGGTGACCGCTGCCGAGATCGCTGACGCGATCGATCAGGAAGACCTGGGCCGAATTGCCGCCACACTGGGCAAGGACCCAGCCGATGCCGCTGCCTACCTGGCCCAGAACCTGCCGAAGGCAACTGACGCAGCAACATCGGCCCAGTCGGCAACGCCGACCACCCGAAGCCTCGGTGGCGCCGGGGACGTGCTGCTGGTCATCTTCTACGGCATCCCCGACCAGATCACCCTTCAAGAACCCTCGCAAGGCATCAGCTTCACGCTCTGAGCCGAGCTCTTCGTCCAGTCTCGGCACGCTCGGTGTTTCCTGATCGACTCGGCGCGTTTGACGGTCTCGCCTACGTCGCGGCACCCGGTGCGCCGCTTGCCCCCTGAGCCGGGCTGCCTGGGCCCCACCGGGACCACCTTGGCGCGGCCGGGCCGGGCAGGCCGTCCTGGCCCGGTAGCCGCGAAACCCGCGCCGCACTCACGTGGGAGCGAGGCGGCGGGGTTCTGCCGTCGGCCACTGCCCAGAGGCGGTGCAGGTCCTCGGCGAGGGGCGCGAGACGGCGCGCTGGCGCGCAATCAAGGTTTCGTGTGGCGTGTTCCTGGCGAACTATTCCAACCATGGGCTTATCTCCGGTTGCCGATCACCCTGCCGTTGCCGTCTTCCGTGAACCCCGAGGCGGGCGGCCCGCCCCGGTGTTGGGCCCGCGGGTCGACGCCGAGGCGCAGCGGACCGCGCGCGTGCTGGCCGAGATGGCGACCCATGGCAGACCTGTCGAGCGGAGCGCAGCGTTACGGCAAGCCGCGGCGACGGCACGGGAGTTGGTAGCCGCGCTGTCGGCCCTGGCTCCGGTCGTGTCCGGGGAGGCCGTTCCGGCGGATTCCACCAGCCAGTCGTACTTCCGGGTCCGTGAGGTGGAACTGTCGGACCAACAGGCCGCCCTGCACGGCGCTCTGGTCATCCACCGAGGTCTGGACGACCTGTGTGAAGCCCCGCTCTCGGGCGCCGACCTGGCGCTGGAGGTGGCCGGGATGCGGCAGGCAGTGCTCGACCTCACCGGCGCAGCGCCGGGTGCCGACCCTGGGCCCGTCTCGTCGGTGATCGTCCCCGAGCCCGGTGAGGGGGCGCCGCTGGAGAGTGTGTGGAGTGCTCGGTGGCTCATCGGGCACCAGGTCCATGTCCTGTTCAACATCTGCGCCGCGGTCGCCGTGACCGACGCCGCCCGCCGCCTACGGGACGGCGACGTCGACACCGCACTGCCGCGGCTGGCCGACGCGACGGTGTACGTGCGCGGCTTCCCGGCGGCCATGAACCACGCCAGCACGATCCCGGCCGACTACTACATGGCCGCGGTCCGCCAGACCATGGCGCCTCCATGGACGGACGTCCCGCTGAGCGGGCGCCAGCACCGCGGCTACAAGCTGTTCCGGGCCGCGATGAAGGACCTGCTGTCGCTGCTCCCCGACTCCTACGAGCAACTTGCCTCCCGCGCCCCGGAACTGGCTGAGGCACGGGGCGCTCTGCTGGAAGCCGACATCGTGGACGCCGAACGGCACGTCACCCTCGCGTACTCGATGGTGCACCTGCGCCGCTCCATCGCCCAGCGGCCCGAAGGACCCGACAACGCCGTCGCCGAACTGCGGCTCATGCGCCACCGCCGCGCGGCCCAGTACGCCCCCCTGATCCGATTCGGGGACCACTACATCGCCGACGCGGTCGCCGACCTGCGCCACTCCTGAGTCCGGTCGCCCACCATTCGCACCCCCAGGGAGGAGCCCCGATGCCCGCCAGCACGCCCAACACCGCCGTCGCCGCCGACTGGAACCTGGACCCGGCCGACGCCGACGCCAGCGAACGCCTGGCCCGCACCCTGACCGCCGACCGGCGCGACCAGGTCGACAGCCCCGACTGGGTGGCACGGGCCCGCGACACCTGGGACGAACTCCCGCTGCCCCTGCGCCGTGCGGTGCGCCGCTTCCGCAGGCACTCCGGCCCGCACGGCACCCTGGTGATCGGCGGCCTGCCCGTCGACCGGGCAGCCCTGCCACCGACACCGGCTGTACCCGGCTCGGTCCAGCGCCAGGCCACCGTCCCGGCCGCGCTGCTCACTATGGTGGCCTGCGGGCTCGGCGAGCCGCTCGCCTACCTGGCCGAGAAATCCGGTGCCCTCGTGCAGGACGTCGTGCCCGTGCCAGGGCAGGAGACGTTCCACGGCAACGCCGGATCGGCGCCGCTCTCCTTCCACACCGAGAACGGCTTCCACCCCCACCCACCCGACTACGTCGTCTTCCTGTGCCTGCGCGCCGACCACGACCGGATCGCCGGCATGCGCGTCGCCGGCATCCGCCAGGCACTTCCGCTGCTCACCCGAGCCGGCCGCGAGGCCCTGTTCGCACCGGAGTTCATCACCACACCACCGCCGTCCTTCGGACCCGACGCCGCGAGTGGGGCCGACGCCGAACCCAGGCCGGTGCTGTCCGGAGCGGCCGAGGACCCCGACATCCGTATGGCCCAACTCGTCACCACCCCGCTCACCCCCCGAGCCACCACCGCGCTGGCCGAGTTCGGCCGTGCCTGCGAGGCGACCGCCCGCACCCTGCACCTGACCCCCGGCGACCTGGTCATCATCGACAACCGCGTCACCGTCCATGGTCGCACCGCCTTCCAGCCCCGCTACGACGGAGCGGACCGCTGGCTGCAACGCACCTACGTCACCACCGACCTGCGCCGCTCCCGCGACCACCGACCCGACGACGGCCACGTACTCGCCCGTTGAGAGCCTGCCGGTGGTCACCGAGGAGGAACTTCCTCGGGCCACCGACGCCCTACATGCTGGCGGCTGGGAGCAGACCGCAATCCACAAGCACCTGCTCGCCCACGAGCCGGTCATCTGGTGGCCCCACTTCCACGGCCTGGCTGACGACCCGGAGGACTTGGCACGCGCGTTGAAGCGCGCCTTGAATGCCCCCGCCACCCCGCCGGCCGCTGCGGCGAGCCTGCCCCCGGCGCTCGACCGCCAGGCCTGCCTGCTGACGGGGAGCGGAGCCTAGCCCTTCGGTGTCTGTCAAGGCTGTACTGGCGGCGGAGCAACCAACTCCCGGACAGGCGTCACCATCCACTGGAACAATCTCGCGTATGGCGACAGCATCGGGCTCGGCCGACAGCAACTGGGACGACCTTCTCCGGCAAGGAACCGGCCCGGTACAGGAGTCCTTCCTGGACCTTGTCAGGAAGACTCGGCACTACGTCGGCTACTCGCCAAACATCGTGTGGGGCAACCTCCAGACACCCCGGTACGCCGAGGCCATGCTGCGCCTGGTCGTCGACTTCCACGGCATCCCTGACGACATCGGAGCCGGCGTCGCAGCCCGGACGGCCCGCGCCCGGTTCATCGGACAGGAAGGCCGGACCTACCACGTCCTTCTTGGGGAACAGGCCCTGCTGACGAGCATCGGCGGCCCCGAGGTGATGCGCGGTCAGCTACGCAGGCTGACCGAGGCTCTCTCCCTGCCCGGGCTCACGCTCGGGATCGTGCCGGCCAGGGCCCGGCTGCTGGTCTACCCGGGCGACGGCTTCGCCATCTTCGATGACCGCAGGGTGGAGGTGGAGGGCTTCCGGGGCGGCGAGACCATCACCGCCCCGGACCGCCTCGCGGTCTTCCGCAAGGCCTTCGACCGCCTCCAGCCGTCCGCGGTCTACGGCACGGCCGCACGCGACCTCATCGAGAACGCGCTCAGCGGAACCTGACAGCTGCAGCGCGACGTACGGAGGGGAGGCCGGGGACCTGCCTGGCTACTTCCCGAGCAGAGCGAGAGAGCGCGCGACTACCGAGGACTGGAGGCTGGAATGACGTCGCAGGGCGGCGGCACCACGGAGGACGAGAACGGCTGGACGGGACTCGCGCTGCTCATCGTCATGCTCGTCGTGGCCGCGGCTCTGTGGCAGGGAGCGACCTGGGCCTGGAGCAACCCGCTCGCCGCAGTGGCCGTCGGCAGAGGGCCACGTTCATGACCCCGCCGCGCCGCTGGCAGTAGCTGCGGCGAGGTGCTCGGTCTGGGACCACTTTGGGGCTACAAGCGATGGGTGCTCGCGGGTGCCGATGGGCTGCGGTTTCAGGTGGGCATCGGTGATGCGACGGCTGTCGGTGGTGGGTGCGTTCCTTGGTTTCCCGGGTGTTTGTCGTACATCGCCCATATGCTCGCTGCGAGGTGCAGCGAAGATCATCTAGGAGCAGGCGTGAAACCCGGAGACATCACCATCCCTCAGCGCCTGGGGCATCTCAGTCGCGACCCTCGTGGGTATCCAGTGATCGCGACGGTAAACCGTGACACTGACGGCGTCGACTTCGGTTCGATCGACGAGCACCGGAAGCTGGTCCTCGCGACCTTCGACTGGTGCGCGGTCTGCGGTTTGCCGTTCCGCGACGAGGCGCGGTGGCAGTTCGTCATGCATATGCCGGAAGGCGGCAGCGTCGACGCCATCTGGAGCGGCGAGGCCCCGGTGCACGAGATCTGTGGTGTCTATGCAGCACAGGTGTGTCCGTTCCTGTCGTCTCAGGGCGCGCGCCTGGGTGACGACGGTCGTCGAGGCCAGCGTCGACCGGCCAGCGTGCTTGCGGCCGGCTACGCGAGCACGGATGCGGTGGAGATCAAGACCTCCGGACTGCAGGACGACATGTACGTCGTGCACTTCTCCCACACCTCCGCCGTCGGCAAGTTCACCTACTCCGACCGCAGCGAACTGCACGACCGCTACCAGGAGTTGCTGGCAGCAGAGACGCACATCGAGCTCTCTCCCAGCGAGAAGACCCTGGTGGACCGCTTCAACGCCACCAGTACGCCACCAGGCGAGGACGACCCCGGCGCGACGGTCACCGGCGCGGCCGTCATGGCGGGGGCGGGATACGCCCGCAACGTCTTCCGCCTGAGCGGGATGAAGACCTTCCACGGGTCTTCGTACGCCACCATCGCGGCGGCGTTCCTCACCGACGACGGGCTGCGTGGGGCAGCGGAGACGTTCCCCGATGAATCCGGCCGAGCGGCGGCCCAATGGCTACTTGAACAAGGTGACCACCTTCCTCCGGCGCTTGCTCGCTGGCGGGCGCACGGCAGTGCACAGACGACTGGCCGTACGGCTCCCAAGGCCAAGCCCACGGGACCAGGACGTTCGGTCCCGAAGAACGCCGCGTGTCCCTGCGGCTCTGGCCGGAAGGCCGGCCGTTGCCACCCGGCGGGGCTGTGAGGCGCCGAGTACGCCGGGAGTGATAGTGAGTCGGCTGCGGCACGCCGGCCAGGCCCGATGGCAGCGGGTGGGCGCGCAGGCTGTTGTCGAGCACCTCTCGTTCTGTTCCCCCGGTCGGCGCGCCGCGCCGGCCGACGACCGTACGCGGCATCCGGGCGGCGTCGGGGCGGCGCAGGACCGGGACGGTGCGGGACCCGCCATCCGCGCACCAGCTCTGCAGGCTCTCCGCCGATGATCTCCTTTGTCGAACCTGCCGGGCGCAGCCGTGCCATCCGACGGGCCCGGCCCGCCGGTCACTCCTCCTCGTCGTCTTCCGGCTGCCAGGCCCGGAGCAGCGCGTGAACGGGAAGTGCGGAGTCCGGCACCGCGAGTCGGGTGACCGGCATGGCCGTGGAGGCTCCTGCGATGAGGTGCTCGCCGATCAGATGCGGGACGAGGAGTGCCGCCGTGCCGGCCGGCCAGTCGACCGCGACCTGGTAGGTGGCGATGACGGCTGCCTCCCACGCGGTCAGCGGATCGTGGGCCCGTTCCTCGTAGGGCTCCTTCTCGGCGGCGGGGACCTTGACGGCGACGAGCTGCCGCGGGGCTTCGCTGCGCAGGGCGGCCTGCCGGCGGGCTTCGGAGATCCAGTCCGCGACGAGTTGCTCGAACGCGGCCTCGGCTTCCGGCCGGCCCTTGCGGCGGCGGCCGAACGCGTCGTCCACCACGGAGGACACCGCCCAGCCATTGTCCTCCAGGCGGCTCCACGACCAGGACGCCCGGCGCTCCCAAGCATGCCAGGCGCGTCGCATCACCTTGGCCGCATCCGCTCCGAGACCCGCGAACTCCGGGCCCGGTGTGAACTCCGGGGCCGGGAGCAGCCCGACCGCCGCGGCCTCCACCAGCGGGACCGGCTGCACCAGGGCGGCGAACGCCCGACGCTCCTCGTCGATGACCTCGGCGAGCCGGACCTGCAACGGCTCGGCCCAGGGCCGCAGAACGGGGAACGCCTGGAGAGCCGTGTTGCTCCTGAGTAGGACGCTGTACAGGTATCGCCAGTGCTCATGGTGGTGGCGTCGCGTCTCCCGGGCGCGGGAGTAGCGCTCCCAGGCCTCGTCGTCGAAGTCCTCTTCCTGCTCCTCGGCTTCGCCATCCGTCTCGTCCGACGGCTCACCCGTACTGCTTGGGGGGTAATCGCCGGTGGCCAGGGCGAGGGCGGCATCTGCTTCCTCCGCCTTTTCCTCCTCCGAGTCGGGTTCGCGGTCGAGCCAGATCTTGAGGCTGCCGATGTCGATGACCGCCGCCAGGAGTTTGAGGAGCGGGCTGTCGGCGGGAAGTGGCCAGCGGCACGTCCCGCACAGCCGTCCCACAGCCTCACCCAGCGGGATCTCAGCGCTCCGGACGGAGGATGCCGACCGCAGCAAACCGCAGTCTTCGGCGCCGTGAAGCTTGCCCTTGCCGGACGCCGTGGCATAGCAGGTGAGGGGGACGTTCCCGGCAGGGCCGAGAGGAATCTCCGGAGTGAACGTGTGGCCGAGCGGAACAAGACGGACTGCGGCGGTAGTCGACGGCATGCTGGCACGCTAGCCGTTCCCACTGACACCCGTGCTGATATCCCTCCGCTGCCCTCCAACAGCGGCCATACGCCACGGAATCCCCGAGACCGTGGCCGCCCGGGCTGCTGTGTCGTCAGAGGCACAGCGACATCGCGGGGGACAACTCCTCGGCGACTCGGGTACGGTGTCGGACAGGGCCAGGTCCGGATCGCCGACAGCATCGGCGGAACCAGCCTCGGCCGATTTCTTCTCCACCGTCCGGAGGCACGTCAGCAACGCGCCCACCAGCGGAACTCCACCCCCTCCCGCGCCGCCCTCCGCACGGCGCGCCTTCCACCGCACCGGAGTTCCCCGCATGCCCGAGCACCAACTCACCGCCTCACCCCGCGACTTCTTCTGCGAACACACCCCCAGCAAGAGCCGCGTCCTCGCCCTCCTCTCCCACGACAACGGCCCCGACTCGCTCCAGGCCGTCCTCACCTGCCGCGACCCCGAACTCGCCCACCACGCGGCCGAACTGCTGCGCCGGACCCTGAGCCGGGCGGCGGGTGCCCTTCATGCGGAGTCCGTGGACGGGCTGTGCGTGCAGTTGCCGGACGCTCCGGCGTCCTCGCTCCGGCAGGCCGTGGCACACGTGCTCGCCGGCACCTGGCCGGCCGCCGCCGGAACGCTGATCACGTGGCCCGAAGGATCCGAGCGCCAGGACCCGGGTCAGGACGACGACGGCGAGGGTGGCGGCGACAACGACGAGGCCCCGGAATCCGGTGGCCCCGCGCGGGGTGAGGCGCGGCTGCGGGACCTGCCGGGCCAGGTCGTACGGATCACTTCGCTCCGTGAGTTCCACGTCTACGACCGGCAGGCCCTGCTGGACGCCGCGGGCGAGCAGGGGTGGGAGCCGATGCCGGCCGACCAGCTCGACGATGACGACCCGCACGACGTGGTCGGCGCGGTCATGTGGCTCGCGGACCCGCCTGCCGACGTCGATGGGGCGGACGCCCTGACCGAACGCAGCCATATCTCTCTGCTGCGGCGGAACAAGGGCGACGAGGTCGCCGAGTGGAGCGCGGAGCCGGTCGTGGTGGACTTCGGCCCCGGCCCGCGTGCCGCCAAGGCCGGGGAGTCTCCTGAGCACAACCGTGGGGAGGAACTTCCTGATTTCGCGGCGCTCTTCCCTGTGGAGCCTCCGCACTGCGAGGACCCGGAGTGCGAGGAAGAGAGCTGCTTGTGGCAGCTGACTCCCCGCACGGCCGACCTCCTCCACACCGCGCTGTCGCTGCTGGCCGACGAGGCGTACGAGGACGCCGAGGAACTCGGTGACGGGCGCCTCGTACCGGATGAGCACGAGGGAAATTGGGGGGTGTTCCCGCGGCTGCCGAAGCTGACCTTCGCCACCGACCTCCAGTGGCGGCGCCGCTTCGCCCGCGCCGCCGACGACCTCGCCGACGACCTCGAACGAGGCCACTGGCCGCGGCCGACCTGCACCGCCGAGGAACTCGCCCTGCACCTCGCCATCGACGACGCCGGCGACAGCGCCGACGAACTCGGGGACGACTCCGACAGCACCGGGCACGGCACGCACAGCACGCTGCCGACGCACCGCGACGACTACGACTTCGGCGCCTGCACGGACATGTTCTTCCAGGACACCGACGTCCTCATGCTCTACAGCTCCCGCTTCGACGGCATCGAGGACCCCGACGGCGACGCCAACCGGCAGCTTGGTATGGGCGACCTGCGCGCGCAGGCATGGTTCGAACCCTTCGGGAACGTCACGGCCCGCGACCCCCACCGCGGCTTCCGCCGCTGAACGGCCGAGCCCGCGCCGGACGGCGGGTGGAGGCACCTTGCGTGCCTCCACCCGCCGTCCGCGGCAACCGGGGAGGAAGACCGACGGGCCCTTTCGGCCCGGCACGGCAGCTCGACCGACCGACCGACCGGGCGGCTATGCGGCGAGCGGCAGGTCGTCGTCGCCACGGGGGACGGCTCGGAGCCGGTCCGTCTGGGCTTGGTCGAGTGCTCGGGCGAGGGCGTTGACGGCCTGGTCGGCGGAGTCCTTGAGGAGGTGGCCGTAGAGGTTGATCGTGATCGCCAGGGTGGCGTGGCGCAGGGTCTTGGACACGATGGCGATGGGGATGCTTTCGGCGATCATGATGCTGGCCGCGGTGTGGCGCAGGTCGTGCAGGCCGATCCGGGGGAGTCCGAGTTCGGCGGTGCGCTTTCGGAGCTGGTCGAGGACCCACTGGGGCCGCAGGGGCGATCCGTCCGCGTGGGCGAAGACGAGGCCCTCCAGTCGGCTCTGGGGGTGGGCGGCCATCTGGATCGCGGCTTGGCGGTGGAGGGCGGTCATGACTCTGGGGGAGAGGCTGATCCAGGCGCGGCTGGCCTCGGTCTTGGGCTCGCGGAGGTGGATTTTCCCGTTGTCGATGGCGGCGAGGGTCCAGCGTACGTAGAGCTTGCGATCCATGAGGTGGACGTCCGACCAGTGCAGGGCGAGGATCTCGCCGCGGCGCATACCGGTGCCGAGCATAACCTCGAACAGGTCGGTCAGCTGGTCGGCGTAGTGCTCGGCCCCGTGGCGCAGGAAGGTGGCGGCCTCGTCGGGGGTCCAGCAGGTGCGCTCGGCGGCGCGGGGCCGGGCCGGGACGGAGTGCTTGGCGGAGTTGTAGCGCAGCCCCCAGGTGCGCACCGCGTGGTTGAGGGCGTTGCGCAGGGTGGAGACGATCCGGTAGACGGTGGTCTTGCCGCGCTTGGCCTTGCGCTGGGCGGCGATCCAGCGCGCGATGTGCTTCGGCCGCAGGTCGGGCAGCCGGTAGTGGCCGAAGGCGGGGATCAGGTCCCGCTCCACGCACGCCTCGTAGCCGGCGTAGGTGGTCGGCGCGAGTTCCTCCTTCTTCACCTCCAGCCACTGCCGCAGGAAACTCGCCACGGTCATGCGGCGGTCCTCGTAGACGCCACGCAGCTCACCGTCCAGCACCGCCCTCATCTCCCGCAACGCCTCCGCGCGGCTGGCGAACCCGCCACGCCGACGGGTCTTTCGCTTCCCGTCCTCAGGAGCCAGGTCGACGCAGTACGTCCACGACCCGTGACCCGCCTCCTCCAACAACCGCACACACCACGGACCCAACTGCCGCCCCTGCCCGTCCGAACAACCACACCGCCGGTACACCCGACCACGCTGCGCACGCTGTCCCATGAGCTTCCCCTTCTCTCGGACTGGGTGGTGCCTCTGGGGCAAGAGTGGCTGCCGTGTCGGATGTGGCGGCAGAGCGTGCGGGGCGGTGCGCGAAGCACTCAGAACCAGACGGCGACGACACGCCCAAGACGACACACCGCACGGAAGATCACTGCCCGCAATCGGTGGGTAGGCGACCATGATCCGCCCGCAGGAGTCGGCTCCGTGGGTCGGCCGACGGCATCGACGCAGGCGCAGTCGGGCAGGCGCGACGCTGCTCGCTGAAGGGCCGACAGATCTCGATCACCGGCAGTAGCCGCGGTGGGGCGGTCGGCCTGGGGACCACTTTGGGACCACACGGGATGAGCGCTCATGAACGCTGATGGTCCGAAACGGACACTTCTGCACGAAGTAAACACTGAGCAACGGTCAGCTCTCTGCGCCGGCGATTCCGCTGAGAAGTCCCAATTCACTTGTGCCCCAGGATGGTTGAGCAACAAAGAAGCCGAGGCCGCGAGGCCTCGGCTGCCGACAATAGTTGAACCCCTTGACTGGGGGTCAAGGGGTCGCAGGTTCAAATCCTGTCGTCCCGACTGGGGTTCGCCCCATTGTCGCAGGTCAGAGGCCGTTTTCTCGTTCGCGAGGAAGCGGCCTTTGGCGTGCTCTGGGGTCTGCCTCTCACATTCGTCTCACGGTTTTCACAGGTCGACGGCGGGGCTGGCGGCTGGCTCGGCGTCGCAAGCGGGTTGGTTTGTGTGTTTTTCTCGCTTATGTCGGATTTGTTGACCACTGTAATGAGTTGGATGGTTGCCCGCCGTGATCGGCGATTATGGTCAGACGGTTCGCACTTGACGCATCTGCCATCGATCAAGTGCGCGCCGGAGGGTCCAGCAGCCGCCCAAGCGCCGGGCGAGCTGGGCTGCTTCGTTCGAGGGGTCCCTGTCCAGCGCGTCACCGACGCCGCGCGGACCTGGCGGCCGTGAAGGCGCTCGCACCGGACCGCCGTCATGTCAATCAACAGGCTCTATCTACAGGCTGGTTACGCGTCCATTTGATGTGCGGACGATGAGTCGGACAGCCTGTTGGGCCTTCACCCGTGAAGGTGGACACGCGGTTGGTTGTCACGCGGCGAGCGTGAGCTTAGCGGTGTGGTGTCGGCGTTCGTATTCATTGGGGCTGGGATGGCCGTTGGCGGCGGCGGGTGTTGTAATCGAGCGGGTGACGCCCAGGCCGGAGCACAGGTCGGTGAAGACCCTGGACCCGTATTGCGCCCTGTGGTCGGAGTGGGACACAGCCCCATCCAAGCCGCCGCGGGTCGCGGCTGCCATCCGCAGCGCGTCGGCGACCAGGCCGGTGCGCATGTGGTCGGCGATCGTCCAGCCCACGACCTTGCGGTTGAAGCAGTCCAGCACGGGTCGTGAGGTAGAGGAACTCCCCGTCTGCCAGGGGTAGATAGGTGATGTCGCCGATGTACTTGCGTCCCGGTTCGGTGGCGGTGAAGTCCCGCTGGAACAGGTCCGGGACCGTCTGGGCGTCCGGGGTCGGGGACGGTGGTGCGGCCTCTTCTGCGCAGGCGGATACCGGCGATGGAGTACGTCCGCATGACCCGGGCGGCCCGTTTGTGGTTGATCGGCGTCCCGGTTTTGCGGAGTTCCGCGGACACCCTGCGCGAGCCGTAGGCGCCGCCGAAGTCGGTGTGGATTCTGCGGATCTGTTCGGCCAGGATCTGGTCCTCGCGTCGGCGGACGGCCCTGGCGTCGGCCCCGCTGAGCCACTCGTAGTAGCTGGACCGGTTGAAGTCCAGGACCTGGCACAGCCGCTTCACCTCGTAGGTGTCGCGGTGGTCGTGGACGAACTGGAAGCGGCTCGCCAGTTCGTCTCGCCGGCGAGATACTTGGCGGCCTTGCGCAGGACGTCCCGTTCGGTGGCCAGCTTCCGCTCGCTCGCTTCAAGTTCGGCCACCCGGGCCTCCAGCTGCCGGAACCGCTCGTCCGGATCGTCGGACGCGGTCGGCTGTCCTGCCCTGACTGTGGCTGTGCCGCCTTGCAGCGGCCCGGTGGTGGCGATGCCGCGGCGTTCGCGGTCCCCGCAGCACCCACTCTCGTAGCGTCGCCCTATTGATGCCCAGGTCAGCGGCGATGTCCTTGTAGGTCGCCCGGGGCGTGGACTCGTACGGGGCCACGGCATCGGCCCTTGAACTCGTCCGAGTAGTCCTTCATCGCCATCGGCGGTGTTCTCGTTCGCTCCAAATCAAGCAGATCCAGTATCAGCGTGTCCACCACTCAGGGCGAAGGCCCATCGACTCCTGGAAGCTCGATGAGCACATGGGCTCTTTCGTCGGGCGCGGCGAGCTCGATGTTCACGGCTCTACCCGCTGCCTGCGCGCACCACTGCATCATCTCGGTAAGAGCGTCAGGCTGCTGAGGTGGCAGGTGCCTGTTACGCGTTACCCACTCGTCCGATATTTCGTAGGGCAGCCGTGGCGGTTGAGCTGCGTCACCAGTCGGCGACCGCGCCGAGGAGATCCGTGGCCAGCGGATGGCCGAGGGCCCGCAAGGTCCCGCCACCTCGCAGGGCGTCGACGGGAAGAAGATCCGTGGACAGGAAGCGGAATATCGGCACCGACACGACGGGCCTGCTGCTGGTGGTGCTCGTCACCGCCGCGAGCGTGCAGGACAACGCCGTTGGCCGATAGTTGCTGATCGCGGTCTCAGTCGACCACCCGACCATTGGCAAGGCCAAGGCCAAGGCCAAGGCCAAGGCCAAGGCCAAGGCCTGGGCCGATTTGGGCTACAAGAACACCGTCGTCGAACACGGCGCCACGCTCGGCATCGACGTCGAGATCGTCCGCCGCGACCCCGCCGCCAGGGGTCTGTCATCGGGGACGCTGCCGTCGATCACCAGAGGCTCTGTAGATCGGCTTCGACCCGCGGAGCGATCCGCGTGCCGTTGTCCGGCGGGTGCCCGAGGTGCGCCCGGAAAGCGACCCGAAGCCGCCCGGGCGGGGTGGTTGGATGGGAGGGCGGATCCAGCTTGTCGCCGCCGTTGGCACGGTGCGATCCTTTCGGGCATGCTGCACAGCGACCTGCCGGACCACGCGTCAGTTCTCAGGGAGGTGCGGGAATTGCGGCGAGTCGGCCTGGTGCGGCTGCGTGAGCTGGAGCTCCCGGCGCTGGCCCGGGCCGCAGACATGATCGACCTGCCGGCCGGGCGGGAGTCGCGGCCCGCCGCTGTGGAGCGGCTGCTGCGGCTGGCGGTGACGCGAATCGATCCCGGCAACCTTCACGCGGCCGCCGAGTACAGCCTCGGCCTGGCCCAGGGCACTCGCGACTGGCCGCCCGCCGACCGTCGGAAGCATGCCGCGGGCGTGTACGGGGTGAGCGTGGAGCGATTCCGCAAGCACCACGAGGCGCTGGTGCTGGGTGAGGTTGCCGAGCAGGTGATCCGGATGGCCGCGCGGGCGGGGCAGCCGGGTCGGGCAGTGCAGCCGCGCCAGGCGGACCAGGCAGGGGAGGCGGGGGAGGTCGGGCCGCTCTCGCCCGCGTCGTCGGGTCACCGGTCGCTGCGGGTCCGGGTGGGCGAGCGGACCGCTCTGGTGACGGTGCACGTCCACCCCGTCGATCTGCTGCGCGATGTGGACGTCGTGGTCTCGCCGACCAACACCTATCTGGCACTGCCGGAGCCGTACAAGTCGTCGGTGTCGGCGTCGCTTCGGCGGGTGGGAGCGCTGCGCGGGCCGACCGGGGAGCTCGTCGAGGACCTGGTGCACGAGGAGTTGCGGAGGTGGGCCGTCCGGCACGGGGCGCCGGGCCGGGCGGTCCTGCCGGGAACCGTGGCGGCGGTCGGGGCGGGGGCGCTGGTGGAGCAGGGCGTTCGGCGGGTTTATCACGCCGCGGTGGCGGTCCCGCGCCTCGGGACGAACGACTACGACGTGCTGCCGGCGGACGTGACCCGGGCGGTCGCCCGGGCGTTCGCCGTGCTCGCCGAGGAACACCGGCAGTTCGATCCTCCGCTGCGCTCGATCTGTCTTCCGCTGCTCGGTTCCGGCCGGGGCGGGCTGCCGTACGAGGTCAGTCTCGGCATGCTCTGGGCCGCGGTGGAGGCCGAACTGATCCGCGGTGCGCAGTGGGAGGTGCACCTCGTGGTGCGGCGGGCCGCCGCCGCAGACATGATTGAACGTCAACTCACGGCAGTGAAGGCCGTCGACGGAAGGACCCGATGAACCCGTACCAGGTGCTTGCGGCGGCCGCCGCCGACTGGGACCGGTTGGTCGGCCTGCTGGAACCCGCGTCGGGCCGCCAACTGGAGGCGCGGCTACAGGCGTTGAGATCCGCCGAGCAGGACGGGCCGGCCCGTCTGCGGGCGGCCGAGGAGGCGGCCCGGCTGCTGCTGGAAGCGCTGCCGGACGCCGAGTCCGGACGGCTCGACGACGCGTCCGGTGCCCGGTTCGCCGGGGACCCGCAGGACCGGTCGCACCTCGGCTTCCATGCGGACGACCTGGCCGTGCTGGTGCTTGACGGCCACCGCATGGTCGGCCCGGTGCTCGGCCCGATCCGGGCGAGGATCCTGGCCGTACCGGCGCTCGACCCCGACGAGGTGCGGCTGCTGGGCGGTGATCCGGGTGCTGCCGGGCTGCTGAGGTTGACCGGGCCCGGCGGGAGGCTGCGGCTGCCCGGCTTCCAGTTCGGCGTCGCGGGCACGCCGTTGCCGACGGTGGTGGAGGTCAACACCGTTCTGGACGCCGAACGCGACCCGTGGGGCGTCGCGGACTGGTGGCTGTCGGCCAACGCCTGGCTGGGCGGCGACCCCGCCGACCTGCTCGGCGCCGGGCGGGACGGCCAACTCATCGACGCGGCACGGTACCTGTCGGAGGAGGAGTAACCGGATGGCGAACACCAGGCCTCCGCGGGTGCTGCCGGGCATGCCCGCCAAGCTGACCCTGCCGGCCGGCACCCCGCTGTACCGGCTGCACGCGGCCCGCCACCCGGCGACCGCGTTCAATCCCGTGCCCGCCCACTGCCTCTACGGCGGCGGCCGTTTCGACGCGACCAGGTGCGACCCGTTCGGCTATCTCTACGCCGGGCTCACCGCCGAGTCGGCGGTGTGCGAGTCGCTGCTGCGGTCGGTTCCGTTCGATCCGGGCGGGACGCCGCGGCTGGTGCCGAGGGCCGCGGTGCGCGGCCGCCGGCTATCCTTCCTGCGGCTGGCCGCAGAGCTGGACGTGGTGCCTCTGGTGACCGGCCGGGAGCTGGCGAGTGTCGCCCAGGACTCCTGGCTGGTCCAGGCGGAGGCCGCCGAGTACCCGTTCACCCGTGACTGGGGCCACTGGATCCGTGAGCACACCGACCCGTGGGCGCAGGGCTTCCTCTGGCCGTCCAAGCGTGAGCCCGGCGACCGGGTGGTGGTTTTGTTCGGTGACCGCTGCGTGCCGGATGTGATCGAGGAGATGGGCGTCCCGCCGGTCGACTTCGACACCGCCGAGGGGGAGAGGCGGCTCAACTCCTTGCTGGAGCCCTACCATGCGAGGATCGCCCCGTGACGCCGGAGCGGGCGATGGACCGGGACCCGGACGGGGTCTCCGACGACGAACTGCGGGCTGAGCGGGACGAGTTGCTGGAGCAGCTGGCGGGTCTGCGGGCGGACGACCCGCAGGCGCCGACGGCGTGGGCGGTCGCCGGGGACTTCAGCTACCAGCTCTTCCTGCGGCAGGCACGCCCGGAGGACCTGGACCTGGCGGACGAGGCGTTCGAGCGGGCCTTCGCCCGGCCCGGCGACGAGGAGATCGACGACGAGGAGATCTGGGACGCCTGGCGGATCCTCCGCGCTCGCGTGCTGCTGTTCCGGTTCGACGACCGGCCGCAACCCGAACTGCTCGACCAGGCCTGGGCGTTGCTGGTCGACGGCCTGGCCGAACCGGTCGCCGGGTCGTCGTTCGAGCACCTCAGAGTGCTCGGCAGGTACCTGGTGGCCCGGCTCGCCCGGTTGCGGTGGGTGCAGGCCGACGACCGGCCCGCCCCGCAACAGGCGGCTCTGCTCGCCGAGGCGCTGCGCCGGTACGACGCCGCGCTCGACGACCACGCACCCGGCAGCCCGGAGGCCGCCGAACTGCACGGGGAGGCCGGTGCACTGCACCACGAGCGGTACCGGACCGGCGGTGACCCGCCCGACGCGCAGGCCTCCGTCCGGCATTACCGCGCGGCCCTCGAGGCGGCCACGCCGGACAACGACGTCCCGCTGCTGTGCTACGGACTCGCCACCGCCCAGATGGTGCACGGCCGGCGCGCCCGGGACCGGGACCTGCTGACGGAGGCCCGGACCCAGTTCGGCCGCGCGCTGGTCGAGGCCGGCGAGCGATCCGCGGAGCGACCGTGGTGGGGCCGCGAGGCAATAGCTCGGATGGTCTACATCCGGGCGATGCTCTGGTGGCACTGGGACGACAGCACCCAGGTCGGGCCCGCCGAGGCGGAGTTGGTGCCACTGCTCGCCGAGCCGGATGCCGTCGAGGAACTGCTGCCCACGTACCTGGACTGCTTCGGACGGCTGCTCTACCAGCGTGCCACCGAGCGCGACGACGACGCCGGACGAGACCGGGCGCTCCACCTGCTGCAGCGGGCTCTCGACCGCTGGCAGCCCGAACGCGACGGCGGCTCGGCCGCACCGCTGGGCCTGCTGGTGGCGACTCTCCAGTGGGCACGCTACCGGGCGGACGGCGACCCAGCGCGCCTGCCGGTGCTCGCTGTGGCCAGCGGGCGTGCCCTCGACGACGAGAGCCAGGGCGCCGAGTTCCGGCGGATGGCCGTCATGTGCCACGGCTGGGTCAGACACGAGCTGGTGCGCCAAGGCCTTGCCGAGGCGGGTCCCGAGCTCGACGCCCTCTTCCAGGAGGCCCACCTCGCCACCATGGGGACGATGGCGGACGTCGAACACGGCGAGGCCTTCCTGAACCTCAGCGATCAGGAGTTCAACGGTCTCGCCAACGACATCGGCGGCCTCGACCGGCTACCCGCGGAATTCGACCGGCTGTACCGGACCTGGCACGAGATGGACCCGGACAGCCGCGAGTCGGGTGAGTCGGCCGCATTCTTGTACGGCCTGGTGCCGTTGCTCGATCCGCACGGCACGCACGTCACTGCCGAGCAGAAGACCGCGCTCCTGCAGGCCGCACTGCAGCACCGGAAGGGGGATGCCGCCGGGCTGAGCAACGTCCACGCCATCGCCGGCTTGATCGGCCTGAACGAGGCGACAGCCGGAGACGGGTCGGGCCTGGAAGGGGCGCTGGAGCACATCGATGCGGCCCGCGATCTGCGCACCGGCCAGGACGGGCGGGTGACCGACGGCATCGAGCTGCTGCGCTCGGCCGTCCAGGGCCAACGAGGTCAACTGCGCGGCGGTCTCGACGAGGTGGAGACGGCCGTGAGCGCCATCGCCCGGTTGCGCGACCGGCCCGGTACCACCCCCTACCTCCGGTCGCTCATCGACGGCCAGGTCGCGGGTATCGAGGCCATTCGGTACGCGCGGCAGGGCGACCTGGCCGGCACCGATCGGGCCATCGCGCGGCTCGCCGAGGTCCACGGCGCGCTCGACTCGGACGACCCCGCCCGCGGGGAGCTGTGGACGCTGCTGGAGAACGCCCGGATGGGCCGCGACCAGCTCGCCAGGAACCTGGGCGTGCCGACCGCCGCCACGGCGACCCACGGCGGCGCCACCCTCGACGAACTACGCCGCCAAGCTGCCCGGCTGCCGCGCGACCGCCGTGCCTGGGTACTGGGCGACGCGGGTATCGCCCGTACCGCACGGGCGATGGAACGGCCCGACCCCCGGCTGCTCGACGAAGGAATGACTCTGATCCAGGAGGCCTTGGACCTGTCCGACGAGGGAAGCGACGACTGGCTGCGCTACGCCTTCACGCTGGGCAGCACCCACTGCGCCAAGGCCTCCGGGAACGGCGACCGCCGCGAGCTGGGGACCGGCATCGACCTCCTGGAGCGGGCCGCCCGGCTGGCCGGCGGCCCCGAGCACCGGCTGTGGGCGGTGTGCAGCCTGACCCTCGGCCGGGCCTACCGACTGCGCGCCGACCCAGCCCGCGACGACCGCCGCCGGGGACGCCTCGCCGGGCTCGAGTCGCTGCGTGGACACTCCTGGGCGGCGCTGCTCCAGTCCGGCACCGGGCACGCCGCCGAGGGCGCGGCCGAGGCCACCGCCGCGGCCCTGGAGGTGGCCGCCTGGTGCCTGGCCGACGACGTCCCCGAAGCCGCCGTCCAAGCACTGGACGCCTGCCGCGGACTGGTGCTGCACGCCGCGAACACCGCGATGACGGTGCCCCAGCTGCTGACCGCCACCGGCCGGCCCGACCTGGCGGAGGAGTGGCGGGCCGCGGGTGGCGCCGAACTGCCCGGCGGAGCGGACGGCTTGACCGGGTCCGGCGGCGTCCCGAGCGAACTGCGCCGCCGCGTCCTGACCGCGCTGACTGCCCTCGGCCCGGACGGCGGGCCGTCGGCCCGGCTGCTGGGCACCCCGGCCCCCGCAGAGATCGGTAAGGCGCTGCGCAGTTGCCGGGCGGACGCCCTGGTGTACCTGGTGCCCGCCTCCGACGACCGCGGCGGGGCGGCGGTCCTGGTCACCGCAGACGGTGGCGCGCACTGGCTGCCGCTGCCGCTGCTGAAGGAGGATGCCGGACCCCTGCGGGCCTACACCCCGGCCGGCCGGTCCGTCCGGGACATGGGGCCGGCCCCGTACGCTGCCGCACCCGACTCGACCTCGCTGCGCCGGCAACTGGACCGGCTGTGCTCCTGGGCCTGGTACGCGGCGGTCAAGCCACTGCTGGACATGCTCGTGCCGCCACCCGGCCGCACCCGCCCGCCGTCGCTGATCCTGGTGCCCATGGGCGCCCTCGGCGTGGTGCCGTGGCACGCGGCCTGGTCGGAGCCGGACGCCACCGGACGCCGCCGGTACGCCGTCGAGCAGGCCGAGATCTCGTACGCCGCCTCGGCCCGGCTGCTGTGCGACGTGGCTGCCCGGCCCGCCGCACCGCACACCGGCGCCGCCCTGGTGGTCGGAGATCCGACCGGGGACCTGCGCTACGCCGGTGAGGAGGCGGACGCGGTGCAGCGGGCCTTCTACCCGCGGGGCAGCTTCCTGGGGCGGCGCGCGGCGGGCGAGGCCGACGGCCCGGGCACGCCGGCCGAGGTGCTCGCCTGGCTGCGCCGTGGCGGTGGTGGCGTCCTGCACTTGGCCTGCCATGCCACCGTGGCCGCCAACCAGCGCTACAGCTCGTACCTCTCCTTCAGCGACGGTGAGCTGGCCGCCGAGGAGCTGACCGAGGCGGCCGGTCGGGGCGGCGACGGGCTGGAGCTGGTGGTCCTGGCGGCCTGCTGGAGCCACGTGTCCGGGCGCGGCCACAACGAGGCGTACAGCCTTGCCACGGCGTTCCTGGTGGCCGGAGCCCGATCGGTGATCGGCTCGCTGTGGCCGGTGCCCGACGACGCCACCTCCGTCCTGATGTACATGACCCACCATTTCCTGCGCCGGGAGCAGGAACAGCCGGGCCGGGCGCTGCGCCGCGCCCAGCTGTGGATGCTCGACCCGGACCGCCGGCTGCCGCCAGGTATGCCCGACGCGCTGGCCGCCCGCGCCGCCGCGGTGGAGCCGGACGACCTCTCGGCCTGGGCCGGCTTCACCCACCTGGGGCAGTGACGGCTGCAGTGACGGCGGATCAGCCCGGGACGACCGTGCGGAGCGGGAGGGTGAGCGCCGCCCAGCGGCCGGGGGAGGGCGCCGGGCGGCCGGGCAGCATGTCCCGGCTGCCGCCCGGGGCGAGCGGGCGGAACACGCCGTCCGCCGACCGGCCCGCCTGCCGGTCCGCGGGCAGCGTCGGATCCCAGGGCCCGAACTGGAACGGCACGGTGTTCAGTTCGCCCTCCGCCACGATCAGCTTGAGCCAGTCACGGACGTAGGCGCCGGGCCGGACCGGGCGGGTGGACGGGAGACTGAGGTGAACCGGATCGCCGTCCAGCGCGTAACCGGTGCCGCCGGGGGCGATGAAGGCTCCGGGGAAGAGGACCGACCGGCTGGCGTAGCTGTCCGTGAGGTTCAGCAGGACGCACCAGAGGGCCTTGCCCGTCGAACGGTTGTGAATGCGGACGGACACCCTCGGCTCCTGCCAGCCGCCCGGCCCGCGACCGTAACTGCGGAGGATCTCACCGGAGCCCTCGGGCATGATCGGGCCACCGCCGTCCCAGGGCGTCACCTCGACCCGGACGTGGGATCCGAGCGAGGGATCGGGGTTGGCGAGGTCGCGCAGCTGATGCCAACCGGCCAGGTGGACGAGGCAGTCGACGATCCGCCGGGCGTCGGCCGTGCCGTCCCACGGCAGCGCCGGGACGGCGGGGGATCCGTCCCGGAACAGCACCCGGGCCTCCGCTCGGTCCAGGACGACCCGCAGCAGGGTCCCGGGCGCGTCCCGCGGATCGTCCACGAGGTGAAGCAGCGGCGAGCGGGCGGTGCGCAGGGCGTCGGTCAACTCGGCAGCCACCGCAGGGCGTTCCAGTGCCTCCACCAGTGCCGACACCGGCGGCAGGGCCAGCGCGGAGAGCGTCACCGGGTAGCTGAGCGCCGGATCTGGCGACCAGTCGGACGGCTCCACCAGGGTCCGGTCGACCCGGACCTCCCGGGCGGTCAGCAGGTGCCGGTCCTGGCTGTCGGGCCCGGGCTCGACGCTGAACTCGGTACCGCCGGTGATCGGGCCGGCGCGCAGCCCGTGGACGGTTCCACAGTCGACCTCCCAGCCCGAAGCGCCGTGGCGGAGCAGGTGAGGGCTCGGGGCACGGACGGCTCCGCCGAGGAAGGGCCGGTCGGCCGGACCGCCGGCCTCCAGGGGGAGCAGGACGGGGTGCTGGCGTTCACCTGAACCCTGCACCCGGCACTGCACGGCCGCCATCAGCCGGCGGTAGCTCAGCTCCGGGCCGCCCTGCTGGCCGAGCGCGCCGAGGAGTGCGTGCGTGAACACGCCGTGCCTGCGCCCGTCGAACCAGTCCTCGAACGCGGGCTGGTTCAGCCGACTCGCGGCCAGCAGGACGTGACCCGGCCCGGCCGCGGGACCGGTGAGGTCGCGGGCCGTCGCGAGCGCCCCCCAGGACGGATCCGGTGGAAGGAGGCGCGCGCTGCCCTCGGCGTCCCGGGTCGCGCCGCCCGAGAAACAGCAGTCGAGGACCGCGACGACATGGGCGCCGCGGGCGGCGACCTCGTCCAGCAGGGCCCCCAGCTCCTTGTCCAGCAACGGCCCGTCGGCGCAGACCAGGGCCTGGCAGCGGCCGGTGGATTCGATCTTCAGCTGTTCGGCCGTGGCGTCGAACTCGGTCCCGTGGCCGGAGAACCAGAGCAGTGCGGTGTCCTGCGGCCCCGCCTGCCCGAGATGCCCGCGGATGCCGTCGGTGACCGCACGCACGGTGGCGTCGGTGTCGAGCAGCGTCCGCACGACCGGCTTCGTCACCTGTGCGTCCAGCCAGCGCCCGGCAGCCGACGCGTCATTGACGCACCCCTGGAGCGAAGCGCGGCCGAGCGCCGAGTAGTCGTTGATCCCCACCAGGAGTGCAAAAACCGTCCTCATGGGCAGAAGTGTTCCAGGCGGACACCGCCCCGGCGGTCCGGTCGACCGGGCGAATGGTGGGCGGGAACAGGTCGTCATCCGGCCATGCGCGTGCGATCACCTGCACGGCTTCGCAATATGGCAGTGCGATCACTATCCTTCCCTTCTCGACCGCGCGGTGTGAGCGCGGTGTCACTCCATGGTCATCGGGGGATTCATGGGTTTCATTGAGCAGCCCCGCCGCGTCGTGCGACCGGGCCAGGCGACCGCGCCCGGTCGGGCCGCGGCGAGCGGTCCGGCCACCGGCGGGCGACCGCCACAGACCCGCGTCGGGGCGGACCGGCTGCGCGCGAGGCCGGTGGACCTCCTGAATGCCGTACGCCGACTCGACGCCGGGCTCGACCCGGCCGCCTGCAGCGAGTTGGCCGACTGGCTCAAGGAGCACTACACCACCGAGTTCGGCGACGTCCCGCTCGGCTTCCTCGCCACCTGCTACCTCGGTGCACCGTACGTCGACCACCAGCTGAACCTCTTCCACTCGATCGTGGACCACTTCGCACCCGGGGATCCGATGCCCCAGCCCTTCGCGGCCGCCCGGATGCTGGTGCGCACCGGCGCCTACGCCTTCGTCGAGGTGTACGACGGCGGCCTGGTGCTGCCGGTGCTCCCGGACGGCAGCGTGGTACGCCCGTGAAGCCGCCCCGCCAGCCGCCCCGCCGACTGCTCCACCGTGAACGGAGACCCGCATGACAGAGGTGGACCACGTCCTGCGCAACCAGGTGGCGCAGGTCGACAGACTCGTGCACCGGCTCTCCGAGCAGGTCGGACAGGTGTCCGGCCAGGTCTCCGCCGTCGGCATCGCGCAGCAGCAGACCCAGAGCGACCTGCAGCAACTGCGCGCCGACTTCCTGGCCTTCGCCCACCAAGCGCAGCTGACCGCCAACGTGCAGCGGGCCGAGACCCGCATCGGTGTCATCCAGGACAAGGTCGACCACGAGTTCGGCCACCACAAGGTGGTCCGGCGCACCGCCGTCGGCATGCTGCAGGCCTTCGACCTCGGCCTGGTGTCCGAGGCGACGGTGACCTCGGTGAGTGAACAACTGATGATCCAGACGCCGCGCTACTGGCTCGCGCCCGCCCTGGTCGCCCTCGCGGCCTGGTCCGCCGACGATCCGGCGCTGTGCGAGCGGGCGGTGGACGAGGCGTTCCGGCGCTCACCGGAGCGCACCTCGCTCCTCTTCGCGCTGGTGCTGCGCAGACAGGGCCGCCAGCAGTCCGCGGTGCGGTGGCTGCGGCACTACCTGATCGCCCAGGACCCGGCCGCGCTCGGCCGGGAGTTCGCAGTCATCCTGGAGTCCATCTCGCAGGGGGCCTTCGGCGCGGGCGGCCGCGAGATGCTGCACGAGACGCTCGGGCGGTGGCGCGAGACCCTGCTCGGCGACGACGAGGCCCGGGCCGCCCAGGTACGTCGGTGGCGTGCGGAGATCGACAGCCTGCGCGCACCATCGGCCGCCGGCGAGTTCCCCCGGCTCTCGCAGGTGTCCCCGCAGTGGCCGCAGTTGGACGCCGTACTCGCCTCGGCCCGGGCCCAGCAGGCGATCCTCGCCAAGTACACCGCGATGATGGCAGGCGAGTCCCTCCCGTCCGAGCGGCTCGAGGACGCCATCGACGACATCCTGGACCGGCTGGTCTCGGAGTACGACAACGAGGAGCTGCCGCTCCGCCGCGACCTGGCGTTCAACCAGGCGGTGGTGGCGTGCGACGGGGACCTGGACGCCGCCAGGCAGGCCGTGGACGTGGACTCCGCTTCGCTGGAGGAGACGCTCGACTACCTCACCATCCAGTCCACCGCGGCGCTCAACCCCTCGGCCATCGGTGCCTCGGCCTCCACCCAGCGGCTCGCTGTCGCCGCCTGCCACGAGTGGTTCGCGCAGGCCCACGCCGGCTTCAGCCGGGACTACCGGATGGCCGAACCGCCGGACGTCCACGCGGTGTTCGCCACCAGCCACACCTTCGGGGCCCAGGTCTTCAACCTGCCGCAGTGGGCAGGTTCGTTCAACACCCCGCTCCCCGCCCTGGAACAGTCGCTCGCCCAGCACTGGGACCAGCACACCGCGCCCTTCCTGGCCTCGCTGGCCTACCCGCTGCAGCGCCAGCTGGTCATGCTCGGCGGCGCGCTCGCGCTGCTGCTGATCGTCGTCGGCCCGATGGACATCGCGGTCGCCCTCGGCCTGGCGGTCTTGGCCGGCGGCATCTGCGGACTGGTGCTGTACACCCGCTCCGAGGCCGCCCGGAAGGCCACGGACTCAGCCAAGGGGCTGCTGGCGCGCGCCAAGAACGACTCCATCCACCAACTGCGCGGCGCGTGCGCCGAGTACACCGACTGGAAGACCGCCTACCGGAACGCGGACCAGGTGGAGACCCGGACCCGCGAGTTCATCGGCTCACTGGCCGCCGCCGGCCACGCCCACAGCCCGTTCGACGGGCGCACCGTCCGACCCGCCGACGCCACGCCGCAGTCCGGAGGAACGCAGTGACCACGCCCTACACCGCCCCGCCACCACCGCGTCGCCCCGCCGCGTCCCCGTGGGCGGCCAGCCCCAAGCCCACCACGGAGCGGGCCACCAGCCGGCTGCGCCGAATCGTCGAGGGCCTGCCGGACTGGGAACCGCTGCCGCCCGGCGAGGTGGTGGTGCGCCGCCCCGGAAGCGGGCTGTGACACCGGCCTGGCGGCGGCGCGTGACACTGGCCAAGCAGCAGGCAGCGCAGGCACCCGGACCTCTCGGCGGCCCGTACCACGCCTGGGCCGACTTCCTGGAACGCTGGTCGGCGGGCGAGCCGGTCGACGACACCGGCCTGCCCGCGCTCACGCCCGCCGACTTCCCCGAGGACACCTGGCAGCGGCTCGGGGCGCGGCTCAGGGAAGCGCTCCAACAGCGCCTCCAGGCCTGGGCGGACGCGCTCGTCGCGGCCGTCAACGCGGCAGACGACGAGTTCGCCGCGGGCCGCGCCCTCGCCCAGGCCCGAACCGGGCTGCACCGGATCCGGGTGCTCGCCGGCCACCCGCAGCTCCCGGCCGACCTGAGGGAGAAGCTGACCGCGATCATCGACGAGCAGACCCGCCGGGCCCAGCAGGACCTGGAACGCGAGCTGGAGCGCTGGGCGTCGCGCGAGCACGACCAACAGGCCGTCGACGCCCGCCGCCGCACCCTGCGCGACAACCCGCTCACCGCCGTCATCACCGCCTCGCCCCCGGCCGACCCGGGCGGCTGGTCCTACGACCCCGCCGACGGGCCGCGCCGCCGCATCGTCCCGGGCTGACCGCGTCTTCGACCCACCGTCCTACCGCCGTCCCGCCGTCCCGCCGAACCGAGACCCGAGGCCCAGATGTCCAACTACGCCGAGAGCCGAGACGACCTCGACAACTACCTCACCGCGCGAGTACCGGTGATCGGCCTGCGTACCATCGAGCAGCAGCGGGCGTTGCGGCTGGTGAAGGAGGTGGCGACCCGGTCGCGCCGTAGCAGCCAGCCGTTCTGGATCTACACCAGGGCCACCGGCCTGCGCGACCTGCGCTCCAACGCCACCGTCCAGGACGACCGCTCCCTGACCGGCGCCATGGAGTTCGCCGCCGCCCAGTTCACCAGCCGCCCGCAGGCCACCCTGATCCTGGTCGACCCGGACGGGCTGGAGACCGACACCCACTTCACCCGGCACGTCGCCGAACTCGCCCGGCTGGCCGACGCCAACGCCGGCAGCATCGTCCTGATCACCGACAGCCCGATCTGGAGCGGACTGCAACGGCTCGGCATGAGCCTGCAGCTCGAACTGCCGGACGCCGACGAGATGTACGGCACCATCAAGAGCTTCCTCGACGACCACCACGGTGTGGTGCCGATCGAATGGAACGAGGACGACGCGCGCCGCGCCTCGGAGTTTCTGCTCGGCGTGACCGAGGCCGAAGCGGTCAACCTGATGGCCACCATCGTCGCCAAGGGATCGGTCCAGCGCGACGACGTCCTCGCACTGGCCCGGGCCAAGGACCGGATCTTCAGCGACCTCGCCGGCCTCGAGCGGGTCCAGCTCAAGGCCTCGGACTACTCCGTCGGGGGCCTGAGCAGCCTGCGGGGATGGCTCCAGCGCAAGCACGAACTGATGCACGCCGATCTGCGCGGCACCGACCTGCGGCCGCCGCGCGGCGTGTTGCTGGTCGGCGTGCCCGGCTGCGGCAAGTCGCTGTCCGCCAAAGCCATCGCCTCGCAGTGGCAACTCCCGCTCTACCGGCTCGACATGGCGAGCATCCACGGCAAGTACCTCGGCGAGTCCGAGGGCCGGATGCGGGAAGCGCTGGAGACCGCCGACCGGGTGGCGCCGTGCATCCTGTGGATCGACGAGATCGAGAAGGGGCTGGCCGGCAGCCACGACATGTCCGGCGTGCCGCAGCGCATCATCGGCCAGTTCCTCTTCTGGCTCCAGGAGTCGGACTCCCGCGCGTTCGTCGTCGCCACCGCAAACGACGTCCGCAGCCTCCCGCCCGAGCTCCTCCGCAAGGGTCGCTTCGACGAACTCTTCTTCGTCGACCTCCCCGACGCACAGGACCGCAAGGAGATCATCGATCTCTACTACCGCAAGTACGTCAAGGTCGAGCCCGACCCGAACCAGGTGGACCGTCTCGTCGACCTCTCCGAGGGATTCGCCGGCTCCGACATCGAAGCCGCCCTCCACGAGGTCGGAGCCGAGGTGCACCTCAACGGCGGAGCCGCCAAGCTGCTCCCGTCGTTCGTGCTCGACACCTTCGCCAACACCACGCCGCTCAGCCGGACCAACCCCGAACAGATCGAGGAGATCCGTACCTGGGGCCGCGACCGAGCCGTCCCGGCCGGCCGCACCACGACCACCACGACGTCCGGCACCTCCGGCACCTCCGGCACACCCCGCCGTGTCGTCTTCATGGGCGAGTAACCGGCCGCCCACGCGTGCGCCGGGGGTCTGTACTGTAAACGGCTCTGTCCCGTAATCGGTGGTAACCGCGCCACGAATAGCGGAGGAACCCGGTCGGACGTCGCCGGTGTGAGACGCCGGTATTCCTGGCCCAATATCGCCATTCGCTACGGGGTTGAGATACCAGTCGGCCATTACGGTGCCCGCATCCGAGGCATGGTGGCCACACCGAAAATCGGTTCTGTAGCGATCGAGCCCTTAGCGGAACATGGAATTCCATTCAGCCGGCGCAAGTAGCCTGCAGGATTCGTACGCAAGCGGACAATCGTCATAAGGGTGACGATCCGTGGCTTCCTCTGTGCTCGCATAGAAATTGGACACCTTTGACCGTTCGTGTCGGTTCCGCAGAAAATGCGTAACGCGGACATTCGATCTTGGCTGATAGCCGCCCTTGACGGCCAGTGATCCTCATTACAAAGATGTGTATGCGACCCGACTGCTCTGTCATTTAAGGAGTTGGGCGACAGAAATGTCAACCATTCGGTTCGGATGCGAGTCCGCCGCAATTCTCGGACAGTCAATGAGGAGTGATTCCGTGCGCTCATTAGTGAGAGCCCTCGCCTGTGCGGCCCTGGCCATGGTGGCCGTACTGCCGGCGACGCCTGCCCACGCGGCCCCGTCCTGCCAGTACGGCACCTGCGAAGGCAAGGACCCGGCGGCCTCGGGCTGCATCGACGACCAGGAACTCCTCCAGGAGATCCTCGGCCCGAACGCGTCCGTGCGGCTGATGCGTTCACGGGCCTGCGGCGCGACCTGGGAGGAAGCGACCGTGCAGCAGAGCTCCAACGAGTGGACCGCAAGACTGTGGAGCATCGCCCCGGAGGGCGGGGTCGAGAGCAGCTGGGGTCTGACCTACGAGGTCAAGACGACCTATCCGTACACCGCCAGGTCGATCATGAGGGACTGGCGCAAGTCCGTCCGGGTCTGTGATCAAGCCGGGACAGAGGATCGGGACCGCTTCAAGGCACCGAGCCCCACCGGCGGCGACGACGACCTGGGCTCGGTCTGCGGGGAGTGGTTCTGATGACCCAGCGCCCCTTCCGTGCGCCGATCCGCCGATCCCGCCGGGTCCTGACCACCGGCGCCCTCACCGCGGTCCTCGTGACCACCCTCCTGCCCCAGGCCGACGCCCAGCCGATCCCCTCCACCTCCGGCTCGAACGTGGTGGCCAACGCCAACGCCGCAGTACCGTCCCCGGAGGGCAATCTGGGCACGGGCTGGCGGTCGTCGACGGACCAGCTGATCACCGCAGCCGGCGACGAGACAGGCTTCCACATCTACCGCGCCCAGGAGAACAAGGCCTTCGCCTGGGACACCCTCTCCACTCTGACCGCCCCGCTGCCCGACGGCGGTACTTGGAGCGGAAACCTCTGCGTCACCGGGTCGGGACGGTACGCGGTGGCCGTGTACGCACCGACCGCGGCTGCCAACCGAGCCGAGGGCATGGACGCGGGCGGCTACGCTGCTGTGGTGGACACCGCCACCGGCCAGGCCCGGCAGATCGCCGCCCGGGTCTCCCTGGCCTATTTCTCGCCGGCCTGTGGCTCGGGCGAGCGCGTCCTGCTCAGCCGGTACGGCGGCGCCGAGGGCAAGACGACCGAGGTCCTCGCGGTGGACGCCGAGACCGCGAAGGTCACTTCAACCGTGCGCAGCGATCAGCAGATCACCAACCTGACCCCGTCCGCCGAGGGCGACTACGGCGTGGCCGACGGCTCCGTGGTGCGAGTCGGCGGCGACGGGCGCACCGAGAAGGTCGCCTCGCCCGCAGGCCGGGTCTTCACTCTGAACGCCGCCCCCGACGGCGGTCTCGACCTACTGTCCGCCAAGGGGCAGCGGGCCGTCGCGGAGCACTGGACCCGGCAGGGCATGACCGGGCTGGGCGACGCCCCGCTGGACCGGCTACAGCTGTTCCGGCTCGGTGACGGGCGCAACGCCCTGGTGGGAGAGACCACCGGACTGAAGAAGGGCGCCGCCGAGGCGCCCGTCGCGCTCCCGGCGGAGAAGCCAGTTGCCGCGCTGTCCCAGCAGGGCCACCTCGCTGCCGAGGACATCCAACCCGCCTGGGTGGCCCGTGCAGTGAACTCCGGCGCGGGCGCGGAGAGCAACGCGCCTCAGATGACGGCCCGGGTGCGCGCCATGCACAGCGGCGCCCAGCTCACCGGTTCAGTTACCACTGACCCGTCGGCGCCTACGATGCTCACCGACGCGGTGGCGGGATCTGGGCGGGCATCGGAAGCCACGAATAAGCCCCAGGCGGGTCAGTCCCTCCTGTCCGGCTCTCTCGGGGACATCGGTTCCTGGGGAGACGTCACCGGCGGTCCGGCCAGCAAGAACCCCGCTGACGAGCCCAACTGGTCCACCCCCAAGTGCGCGGTGAAGCGGAACGACCCGAACTACCAAGCCCTGCAGGTCACTCCGGCGATGGTCCAGTGGGCGGTGGACCGGGCGGTCACCAACAGCCTGACCATCCAGAGGCCCGCGAACTACCTGGGCACCGGGCAACCCGCGTACTCGGTCCAGGCCATGTTCCCCGAGCCGGGCATCGGCCCGCAGAAGGAGAAGGGCCTGGTCCCCGCGCAGGTGCTGCTCGGCCTGGTCGCTCAGGAGAGCAACCTGTCCCAGGCGACCTGGCACGCCGTGGCCGGTGACTCCGGCAACCCGCTGATGGGTGTCTACTACGGCAACGACAACCTTCTGCGCACCGCCGCCGACGCCACGGCCGGGCGTACCACTCCGGTCGCCATCAACTACGGCAAGGCGGACTGCGGTTACGGCATCGCCCAGATCACCGACGGCATGACCGCTGCCGACAACAAGACCTGGACGCCGGCCCAGAAGGCCGCGATCGCGACGGACTACGCCGCCAACATCGCTGCCGCCCTCCAGATCCTCGAGAACAAGTGGGAGATCGTCCGCGCTGCCGGCATGCTGCCCAACGGCGGAGACCCCCGGTACATCGAGAACTGGTACCTGGCGCTGTGGATCTACAACTCCGGCTACTACCAGCAGGGTGCGGACCCGAGCGGGTACTACGGCCTCGGCTACCGCAACAACCCCTCCAATCCGATCTACCCCGCCAACCGCCAGGGCTTCCTGCGGGCCTCCTACGGGGACGCGGCCAAGCCGGCCAACTGGCCCTATCAGGAGAAGGTGCTCGGCTGGGCGGAACGCCCGCAGAACGACTACACCGGCAAGATGGCCTACGCCCAGCCGAACTTCTCCTACCTCCACACCCTCAACCTGCCCACCAACTACTCGCTGTTCTGCGGGCCCACCAACCACTGCACCCCCGGAACCGGCTGCCCGGCGCTCAACAGCAGCTGCTGGTACCCGGGGCCGGCCGTTTCCTGGATCGACAGCCCCAGCGACCTGAATGCGTCCACGCAGAAGCTGGCGTACTCCGGCTCTGACCCCGAGCCGCAGATCGTCGCCCGCTACCCGATGCCGGACTGCATGCTGCCGTCCACCTGGGACACTGCCAACACGGTAGTCGTGCACACCCAGCTCAACCCTGGGAAGAACGCTTTCAACTGCACTGGTAACCAGGACAACGGCAAGTTCACGCTGCGCACCGGTGACAACTACTCGCACGCGGCCTACCTCGCGCAGATAGACCTGCACCAGTTCGGCGCGGGCTACAACGGCCGTATGTACTTCACTCACACATACGACAGCAGCACCGGAACGCAGCGGCAGTACTACGGATACCTGGGGCAGTTCCCGCCGCAGGTTCCCATCAACATCTCGCACCGGGTGGTGGCCACTTGGGCTCCCGACCTGACCCAGCCCGCCTACCGGATCTTCGTCCACCTGCCCAGCCACGGGGCCCAGGCAGCCAGTGTGCCCTACCTGATCTACACGGGCTGCGGTGACGATGGCCTCAAGCCCAACGTCACCGTGCTGGACCAGTCGCAGACCAAGGACCACGGACAGGGCTGGTACCAGCTCGGCGGTGCCAAGATGATCCTCTGCTCCGGTGCCCGCGTCCAGATGAGCAACCTGGTGGACACCAAGGACTTCAGCGGCCCGGACGTCGCGATCGACGCCGTGGCCTTTACGCCCTGACGAACCGACAGTGCAGCGCTTCCGGCCGGGGGCGGATCCCGCCCCCGGCCGACCAATCCCATCGCCGGGGCGGCCTCGCAGCCGCCCCGGCCCGTCAACCGAGAGGCCGATCACGTGACACGCCCCAAGCACCGAAGGGGAGCCGCCCTGCCAGTCCTGGCCGTGGCGCTGGTGCTTCCCCTCGCCGGCTGCGCCTCCGACCCGACGCCGTCCGTGAGTGCCGCGTCATCCGGGACGACGCCGGGGCCGGTCGTGACCTCGGCCGCACCCGGTGCGGCCCCGGCTGTGACCTCGGCTGCACCCGGTGCGGCTCCCTCGTCCTCGGCACCGCGAACCGGCGGCAGCGGAGCGGCCAAGGGCGGAACAGCCGGGGGTGGGGCCGCGGACGAGAGCCAGACACCGAGCGCACCGGCTACCGGTGGGCTGCAGCCTCCTCGCTGGCGAACCGCCGCGATCACCTCGGTCAAGGACACCGACCTGGTGCAGCGGTTCAAGGAACACTGGGGCCTCGACTTCATCACCCAGCAGGTCAAGGGCGTCCCCGGGACCCTGCCCGACCACGTCTGCTACCAGGCGCTCAAGAAGCTCTCAGACGGCCACAGCATCTCCATCGAGATACGCGCCGACCACGAGGGCAACCCACGCACGATCCTCGCCGTCTCCCGCGGGAAGACTGACGACACGTCGGTGGCGAATCTGGTGGATGCTCTGAACCTCGGTCTCAACGGACAGGCAACGGAGGACCAAAAATCCTGGGTGCGCGGCCAGTTACGGAGCCAGCAGCCAGGCTTCCCGGCCCAGCCCACCGTTCCCCGGCTGGTCGCTGGCGGATTGAACGCCGGTGTCAGCATCACGGATGAGTACATGTCGCTCGAGATGACTGCCGACGCACCGCGGCCCTGATCACCGCCCGACCAGCGGCCGTGGTGTGTCATCGACGGTGAGTTGGCTGACGTCGCTCACTGTGGCGGTACACGATGGTCGATTCGGGGAGAGCCGAAAACGCGCTCCGGCCCCCAGGACGATCCCGGAGGCCGGAGCGGTCACGCGCAGGGAGACCGGTCAGTTCTCGCTCGGCGGGAACACCACGTGTTCACCGAACCGCACGAGGAAGCGCCAGGACTCCTTGCGTTTTGAGCTGGTGGGCAGGATGTCGACCCTGATCCCGTGCTCCATCATGATCCGCAGGTCGCCTTCCGGCGCCCGTTCGACAGTCAACACCTTGGGTGCCATTCGGTCGAGATACTCCTGCAGGGCCTCGGCCCCCGTGTCGAACTGGAGCCGCTCGTCCTCACCCTTCGGCGGGTTTCCCCTGCGGGTCGGCACCATGTCGTCGGATCCGACGAAGATCCTCCCGTGCTGGACGATCCGGAACGGGCACTCGATGTGCAGAGCGAGTTCGCTACCTGTGGCAGTGTCTGAACTGCCTGGCACCGTCCAGGAGAGGTCTCGGCCGAAACCAACCAGACCGGTGTACCCGATGCGACCAAGGAAGCCGAATGGCACGCCGATGAGTTGCCCGAGCACCGGACCAGGAGTTCGCGGGTCGATGCTGTCGGTCATCCTTCACATCCGAAAAGCTTCTTGAGAGCGGAACGGATGCCCTGGTACCCGAGCCCCCTGCCAGTGACGTAGGAGTGCGCCTCGGCCACCTGCGCGGGAGTCAGTTCATTGCCTGCACCGCGGATGCCGTTGATCTCGTTGATCACATCGTTCACCTGCTTGTTCTGCCGCTTGTTGCCTTTCGGGGTGTGATTGCCGTCCTCCTCGGTAACCTCCGCGTCGGAGTCATCGTAGTTCCAGTTCTGGACGCCTGAGGTGTCCAGCGGAACGCTGGTCGGGTTGGACCCGGCGGCCGCTCCGGCGCTGGCAGGACGGTCCCGGTCGTTCTGCCACCCCTTGGCCTTGCTCAGCACCGTGGTCACCGTGGCGGTTACTGCCACTGCGACCACCACAGCCACGACGACCGCCGCAGCTACTGCGATGAACGGGATGGCCGGAAGGGCGAAGAGGAAGCGCCCGGACGGGTCGGTGGCGTTGAGCGGATTGCCGTCGGTGTAGCCGTAGGTGCTCCGGGTGTTCCGCACCGCCGGGTCGACGGTGAGGAACTGTGCGGTCGCCGGGTCGTAGTACCGGGCCCGCAGGTACTGCAGGCCGGACTCGGCGTCCGTGTACTGACCCGCGTACCGTAGCGGTGTGGAGACGGTGCCGCTCTGGCCGGCCGGTGCGCCGTACACGGTGTAGGCGAAGCTGCCGACGACGTTGCCGGCGGCGTCGGTCAACGCCCGGGTGGAACCCAGCTGGTCGTGGAAGTACCACTGGGTGCCCGTGGCGGACACCTGTTCCACCGGTGCGCCGCCGGGCCCGTAGAGGTAGCTCGTGGTGCCGTCCGACAACAGGTTCGGATTGTCGGCGTTGTCCCAGGTGAACGCTGTGGTGGTGGCGCCGACGGTCTTGGCGGCTCGCAGGCCATTGCCGTCATACTTGTAGGACGCGGTCGTCGTGCTGTTGCCGAACGAGGTGAGCTGGCCCTCCTGGTTGTAGCCGTAGTTGGTGCTCCCGCCGGGGCCGGTTGCCTTGGTGCGGTTCCCCTGCGGGTCGTACTGGTAGGTGGTGGCACCGCCTGGCGGGGCGGCGCAGGTACCGTCGGCCGATGCGACCGCGTCCGCGCTCCAGCAGAGCTGATTGGCGTGGTCGAAGCCCTGAGCGGTGCTGCCGACTCGGATCGGGTTGTCGGCGGCGTCGTACTCGAAGGCTGTCGTGACGCCGCCCGCGGTCGCCGACTTGACCTGCTGGAGTGGGGTGTACTGGTAGGTCTGGCCGGTGCCCGGGAGGCTGGTCGGGGTCTCGGAGGCGAGCTGGCCAGCCTTGTCCCGGGCGTAGGCGAGTGAGGCCAGAGTGGCCGCGCCTTGGCGCAGGGTGTCGGAGACCGTCGACCCGGTGTCGTCGCGCACGGTGGTGGCCGTGGTGCCGTTCGGGTAGGTGGTGGACGTCCAGCGGCCGTCCGGGTCGTAGCCGAAGGTGGTACTGCGGTTGTTCCAGTCCTTCAGTCCGGTCAGCCGGTTGTCCTTGTCGAACGTGCGGGTGACGGTCCGGGTGGTGGAGCCCGGGTAGGTGATGGTGGTCAGGTTGTTGTTGCCGTCGTACCCGTATCCGACGGTGGATCCGGCGCCGTTGGTCTGGGAGGCGAGGCGGCCGAACGGGTCGTAGGTCCAGCGGCTGGTGCCGGTGGCGTCGGTGATCGCGGCCTGGCGGCCGGCGGCGTCGTAGCCGATCGAGCCGACCGCCGGGGTGCCTGGGTCTGAGTAGGTGATCGAGGTACGGTGCCCCGAGGCGTCGTAGGTGTTGGTGGTGGTTCGGCCGGCCGGGTCGGTCAGAGTCTTCTGGTGGCCCGCGGCATCGTAAGCGGCGCTGGTGGTTCGGCCGGCCGGGTCTGTCCGGCTGGACTGGCGACCGACGGCGTCGTAGCCGTAGGTGGTGGTGGCACCAGCTCCGTCGACCGTGGTGGCCACGGTGGAGTCGGGGTTGTAGGTGGTGGCGAGCGTGGTGCCGTCAGGGCGGTTGACCGCGGTCGGCCGGTCGAGCGCGTCGTAGCCGAAGGTCGTGGTGAGGCCCTTGGCGTCGGTGGTGCTGGTACGCCGGCCGTTGGCGTCAAAGGCCGAGGTGCTGGTGTGGCCGAGCGGATCGGTGGAGCCGGTCCGGTTCCCCCAGGCGTCGTAGGTGTAGCGGTAGCAGCCCTTGGCCGGCGGGCTGCAACCGGGGACCGTCCCGGCGGCGGTTCCGCTCGGCAGGACGGTGCTGGTCAGCAGGCCCCGCTGGACGTCATAGCCGTAGCGGGTGATATTCCCTGAGGCATCTGTGGAGCTGGTGATGCTTCCGGTGGCGTCGTAGCTGTTCGCGGTGGTGTTGCCGCGGGCGTCGACGACCCGGCTGGCGTCCCCTGGGTGGACGGCGTCGTCGTAGTAGAAGCTCACCGTCTGGGCCGGGGCGGAGCCGTCGACGGGCTCCCGGACCAGACTGGTCGGCAGCTGATAGCCCCCTCCGGCGCTGTTGGTCCCGCCGCCCGCGACGGCGATGTGGCCGGCTTCGTCGTATCCGTACCCGGTCCGGAGGCCGTCCGGGCCGATGACCGAGATCAGGTTGTCGCGGTCGTCGTACGACCTGGCGGTGGTGAAGCCGCGCGGGTCACTGGCCGAGGTCTGGTTGCCGTGGTCGTCGTACGTGTAGGTGCGGAGGTTGCCGAGCGGATCGGTCTGGGCGGTGACGCCGAGGCTGACCGGATCGTAGGTGTAGCTCCAGGTTCCGGCGTCGGCGGTGCCGTAGCCCCTGGTCTCGGACTGCAGCAGCCCGTTCTGATAGCTGTACAGGGTCTTGCGGCTGCCCGGGCCGGACACCAGGGTCTGCCCGGCGGTGAGCCCGGCGCCGCTGTCGGGGCCGTAGATGAAGGTGGTGGACCCGCCGAGCTGGTCGGTCTGGACCTGCACCCGCTGGGCGGAGTCGTAGGTCATCGCCACGACTGGGGCCGGGGTGGCGCTGGAGCCGTACTGGGCCGGCCAACGCATCGAGTTGAGCAGGTGGTTGGCGGTGTAGCCGTACTGGAGGTGGTCGTCGTCCTTGGGAGCTGGGGAGCGGGTGGTACCGACCCCGTAGACGTCGGTGAGGTTGCCGTTCTCGTCGTAGCGGTAGTCGACCTGGCGCCCGGCGCTGTCGGCGAGGCCGGTGATGTGGTTGCCGGTCCAGGTGAGCGTGTAGCTGCGTCCGCCGGGGTCGGTGATGGTGCTCAGGTGGTCGGCGCCGTCGTAGGCCAGGGTAGTGGCGTAGGGTGGCGAGGCTTTGCTGCCGGCGGTGTCGGTCTCGGAGAGCAGACGGCCGGTGCCGGCATCGAAGGTGAAAATCTCCGAGTTCTTGCGAGTGAAGGTGTAGGTGGAGCCGCTCTTGGCGAGTGCCGCGTTGAAGCGTGGTGCCGACGGCGTGTAGTTGCCCGAGCTGCTGACAAACGGTACCTGCGAGCCATCCTCCTGGCTGATCGTCACATTTCCGCTGCCGGAGTCGGTGACGGCCCTCAGGTTGTACGAGTGGGTCCAGCCCCAGCCGAACGGCCCGTCCGTAGCGAGGGAGCCGCCGGGGCCGGCCGGGTCGGCGGTCACGGACGCGTAGCTGCGGGTGAACTTCAGCGGCATGCCGCGGCCGGGCGTGGCGAGGTCGGTGAACTGCTCGCCGAAGTAGCCGGTGCTGGTGTCGACCGGGTCACCGGCGGTTCGGCGCACGCAACCGCACTGCACCCATGACGGGTTGCTGCCCTTGGGCGCGTCCTGGATGCCGGGCGGGCCGCCGATCGGCTGGCCGGGGGTGCCGCCCATGGGGATGAAGGCGACGGCGTCGTATGCGACGTCGTAGTCGGCATAGTTGATGTTGCCGGCGCCGGTTACCTCGCTCCTGTTGGTGAGCTGGAGGTTGCCACCGTTCTGCATCGCGAAGGTGCCGATGGTGACCCACTCATCGGTGCCCCAGTTCTGGTTCACCCGGATCTTCCACGGTGCCACCCCGCCACCGGGGTTGATGACGTAGACCACGTTGGTCGCGGTCGCGGCCGTGGAAGGGAGATGGATCTTGATCTTGTAGTACTGAAGCTTGGGCAGGTTCGGCGTCCAGGTTCCGGTGTTGATCAGGTCCGGGTTGGAGCCGTCCTCGGTGTGGGTGAACAGCATGTGCCCGCCGAAGCCGACACCGAGCTGATGGGTATCGATCGCACCGATCTTGTCCCCGGCGGCGTTGGTGCCGTAGGCGTAGCTGAAGCTGCCGCTCTGCGACCAGTTGGCCGGTGTGCCGCAGCCGACCAGGTTCAGCGCCGGCTGGCTCTGTGACTCGTCGACGATGACGGGCGAGCCGTAGCCGGCGTCGCGGACCTTGGCGGAATCCAGCGAACAGACCGGCGGGTGCGGGTGCGGCTTGACGACGGCGGGCTCGGTGGAGCCGGGGCCGGCCGTGTAGCCGCTGGTGGCGCAGGTGGTCGCGCAGTCCGGGATGAAGGTCACCTGCTGGTGCCACCAGCACTGCGAGCTCGCCAGGGTGCAGTACTTGGGGTTCGCGGCGCCGGTCGGGTCACAGTTGTTGTCCGCAGTGCAGAAGGAGGTGACGGGCGGGATCTGCAGCCACGTCTTGCCGCCGTGGTAGTCCGGCTTGGGGTAGGCGGGCTGGTTGAAGCGCAGGATCGGCTGGCCGATCCAGCCCATGATCCGCTCCTGGTACGGCCAGCTGGCCGGGTGACGTGCGTCGTCGTAGGTGTTCTTCAGATACGGCGCGCGGCTCGGCGGGTAGTCCGGGTTGCGAGGGTTGTTGGCCCAGCCGAGACCCCAATTGCCCTCGGCGCTGGTGCAGGTGGGGCCGGGGACACAGCCGGTGGTGTTGCCGAACGCGGCGGTGGGCTGGATCCCGGAGTTGTAGGCCCAGGCAGCCAGGTACCAGTTCTCCAGGTAGCGCGGGTTGCCTCCGTTGACGGTGATGCCGGCGTCGTAGAGCTGGTTCCAGGTCCGTTCCAGGATCTGCAGACCGGCGGAGACGTTCTCCTGATAGTCGACGGCGATCTTGGTCTGGCCGTTGACCGAATAGACGGTGTCGCCCTTGGACATGCCGTTGGTGACCTGGCCGAGACCGTAACCGCAGTCGGCCTTGGTGTAGTCCATCTTGGAGATGGAACCGCGGGCGCCGTAGTAGTCGCCGACCAACGCGCCGCCCGGGATACCGGGCAGGGCGTGCCAGGAGGCCTGGCTGTAGTTGCTCTCCTGGGCCACGATCGCCTGGTAGACGGATCGCGGTACCGAGTCGAAGGTGTCACCGGCCGGGTGCTTGAGTGGCACCCGCGCGAAGTCGCCGTTCGGCGCGTACGCGGCCAGGCCCAGGTTGGCGAACCCGGCCGGGCGGGTGTAGGCGGAGCCGGCCAGCAGACCCTGCTCGGCCATCTCGATGGCCCAGGACACCTGCGCGGTGCCCGGCTGCATGACCTGCCGGTTCTCGGCGAGCCGGTCGACGGCGCACTTGGGCGTCCCAGCTGACGCGACGGCGGCGGGGGCGGCATCGACCGCAGGGGCGTTGGACGCGGGTGCGGAGCTCTCGGCGGGGGCCGTGCCCTCAGCCGACGCCTTGCCCGGAGCCGGCGTGGGCGGAGTGCCGCCTGCCGGAGCCGGTGCCGGGGCGGGCAGCGCGGTCGCCGGTACGGCCTCGGGCTTCGCTGCGTCCCGGGTGAGGAACTGCTCGCCGGCCGCGGCTACCATCAGCGGGACCGACGCGGTGCTGTCCTTTCCCGGGCCGATGGCGGCAGCGCCGTCCAGCGAGACGTCGGTGGCCCCGAAGGGCAGCTTGCCGCTTGCCACCTGGCGTACACCGGATTTTCCGTCGACCTTCGCGGCCCCGACGGCGACGGCGTGACCGCCGCGGCCCTGGTGCAGCCGGAGTGCGTCGGCCGGTCCCTCTCCGAGCTCGGACAGCTTGCCGCCCTGCTCCCGGACGAGGGTGGCCGACTTCTTCCCGTCCTTCTGCACGACGAAATCCACCGCGCCGTTGGCGCCCGGCCGCAGGTCGTAGGCGAGACCGTCGAGCTGGGCGACCCTTTCCGGTTTGCCGGGGGCGTCGCCCGAGGCGGGCGGGATCCGCACCAGGGCGGCCCCCTGGGTGCCGACCGGGCGGTCGGCGGTCGGGACGATCGAGGTCACCTGGCCGGCCACGGTGACGGCGTCGGTGACGGCGCCGGTTGGCAGATCGACCGTCAGAACCTGGGTGGTCTGCTGGTCGAACCCCGGGTTGGCGGTGAAGACGGCGGTCTGACTGGTGCCGCAGCCAGGCGAGTGGTACTTCAGCGCCACACCGGAAGCGACCGGCTTGACCGCGCCATTCGACAGGTCGATGGAGTAGGCGAGCGCGCCGTGGTCTCGGGCGTCGGCCCGGTTGACGGCGCCGGCCGGAAGCACGGACACCGCAGCGAACCGTCCGTCACCGGATACGCACTGGTAGCCCGTCCAGGACTCGTCGTCGATGCCAGTGGGGTGCAGCAGCGCAACCTCGCGCCAGTGGTACGCACCGGCGCCGGTCGCCACCGCGAGGTGGTAACCGGCGCTGTCCCCCCAACCGTTGAGCAGTACGTCTTCCGCCGGACCGAGGTCGGCGGCAGAAGGCTCGGGCGCAGGGGCAGGCGACACGGGCGGGGCTGCCTGGGCGGGCCCGGTGGCCGACATCACCCCCGCGATCAGTGACAGAGCCAGTAAGGCCGTGCCCGGTAGGCCGAGGCGTGGCCGTATGCGGCGGGACATGTGATCTCTCCTGATGAGATGGATCGGATGGTCGTACCGGCCGCAGGACCCGGCCGGGTGGTGCAGGTCGGGGACGAGGAGTTCCGGGGGCCGGGAGTGTCCGCGTGTGTCCGGTTGGGCCGCTGCGCCCGGCCTATGTGCTGTCCCGTCAGGTGATGGCGGCGATAGCGGACTTCACGGACGCCGTGATCCGCGCGCGAGTCTGAATCAGGGCGGGTTGATTCTGCGTGATCTGATTTCGCTGGATTTCGCTCTCGACGTCGAACCAGACCATGACCAGGCCAGTCCGCTCCTTGCAGTCGACGTCCGTGGTCGCGACCGCGATCTCCCCCTTGTTCGGGCCGGATCCGGTCCGACGCGTCAGCTTGAAGGCCTCCATCGGATCGGCGGCCTGATACCCCTTCTCCGCCATGCACGCGGACCACCGCCGGATGGCCTGCTGCACCCGGTCGTCGGCCTTGGCGGTTTCGAAGCTCTCGACGTCCAGCCTGTCCGGCACAGAGGTGTCGAGCTTCCCGCCGACCTGGTCCAGGCTCTCCCCCATGCAGCCGCCGCGGGGAACGGTCGCGCCGTTCCGGGCCGATGACACCTCGGGAGAGTCCGGTGCCGGTGCGCTGTGTCCGGTGAGCACGACAAGTTCCTCCGGCGGCATCCGCGTAACGGGGGGCGGGCTCCAGCCCTCGTCCGCGAGGTCGTAGCCGTACTTCTCCGCCTGGGCCCGGTCGGTGAGCCCGTACCGGCGGGCCATGTTGGTGTTGTCCCAGATGCTCGCCAGGTTGAGAGTGCGCTCGGGCGCGTTGTAGGTGAGGCCGAACCGTGCCATGCAGTCGTGCGTCAGTTTGTCCACGGCCCGCTCGATGGCCCGGTTCTCCTCGTAGGTCTCCATGTAGGCGGAGAGTGGGAGCGAGAGTCCTGCGGCGAGCCCGGACTGCGGCGTCGTCGGCGGTGACCCTGTGACCGCGCCGCCTCCGGCCCGGGACCCGTGCCCGGGCTGGGACGACTCCGAGCAGGCAGCGGTTCCTAGGAGGGTGCAGCTGGCGACCAGGATGGTCGTGGCGGTCCGGAGGTACTGACGGGAACGCGGGCGGAGCCGGGCACTGATCACTGCTTCCCTTCCTCGGGTGGGTACGTACTCCGCCTGGTGCCGGGTCGGACCGGCACCAGGCGGAGTCGGCCTTTGCACGGGGCCGGTCAGCCCCAGTGCTGAGACGCGTTGTTGTTCTTCAGCTGCGAGTCCAGGTTGGTCCCGACGTTGCAGCCCCAGCTCCCTGGGATCAGCTGTGAGTGGCCGCCGTAGTTGGAGTAGTAGTAGACGCGGTAGTTCGCCGTGCTCGGGCAGGACTTGGCGGCGGCGGCGTTGTTCTTCACGCTCGCCCCGCTCCCGCTCCCGTTGCCACCGGAGAACACGTAGCGGTACCCGGGCTCCCCCGCGTAGTCCGGGACGTTGCCGAAAAACTTGGCGTAGGAGCTGTAGTTTTGCCCATCACTGGTGTTCGAGTTGAAGTAGATGAACATCACGTTCGTATCCGTCTGGCAGTCCGAACCGGTCTTAGCACAGTTGTCGGACACTGAGACATCGGCGCGGGCCTCACCGGCGAGGACGATCGGGACGATGGCGAGCGCCAGGACAGCCACACGGGCCGCCTTGACGAACTTCGCGGTGCGCATACAGGTCTCTCCTCCTCCTGGGCGGAAGGTGCTGAACGAACCGATAGCCGGGCCGCGTGAAATATGCCAGCGGCTCAGGAGTTGGAGCAATGCATTTGCGGATTCCCGCATCCCGACATGCATCGAGATTCGGCCTAAATGGTCAATCAGATATGGTCGGTTTGTGGCAGAACTGTCTGGAGTGGACGAGATCGGTTCAGGCCGAACAAGTCGTTTCCGGCCATTTTCGGCCCGATCCCGCCCCTGCCTACCGGATTCACCTGCTCCGGAAAGGTCGGTAAGCAGATTTCCCGGTATGTGGATCGTCCTCAAACGTGCTTCTTCGTGCCGATTCAAGAACCATGTCGCGATGGACCCGGTGCGGGCGGGTGGAACAGTCCTCGGAAATTTTTCCAGTAGCGCCACGAGTACTGGTCCCAGGTCATTCGAAAAGGATGAATCGCAGCCCAAACCGGCACCGCTCGGGCAGTCCGTTCCCGTGGCGGCTCCTGCCGCCTGCTGCGAAGCCCGCAGTCGCCGACGGGTCCGCCGAGTGGCCCCACCAGGCCGTGCTCTCGCCCCGGGCTCGGACAGCGGGGCGGTGATTGCAGCCATGGTTGACAAAGCTGTAGTCCGCCTCGCCGGGCGGTTCCGGCAAGGGTGGAATTGTCCAGGCCGGCCTGCTTGACGTACCAGCAGGCCAGCGGTCTTCCCAGGGTCAGCCTTCGGCATGCCTTCTCCGCCAGCACGATCAAGGTCATCCAGTTCGACGCCCACTGGACCCAGCAGCAGACCTACCAACCCAGAACCAGGACGAGCGGCCCGTCTTGGCTCGCCTGCCGACTCGTGACCTGACCTACGCCTCCGGAATGAGCAACGGAGTCGCTGGTCGGCGCCACCATAGGGGCGTGAGGAACGCCATTCTTGAACTCGCCCTCGCTCGCCGCCTCTCACGCGCCTCTCACGGACCGAGCGTCATGAGGTGTCATCAGGCGTCATGCATGGCCGACGAGGTAGGCCCTGACCTGCGGGATTCGGACTGATGAACACAAGTCGGACATCCTTTCGACCACTGGGGGTCAAGGGGTCGCAGGTTCAAATCCTGTCGTCCCGACAGTGATGTCGGAGCCCCGCTGACTGGACGAAGGTCCAGGCCGGCGGGGCTTTTGCTGTTTCCGAGGCAGGGTTGGCGCACGAGTCGCAGGTGGCGGCCGGGGGACTCCGGCGGACCACTTCGGGACCAGGGGCCTCACGGGGCCTGCTCAGGTGTGCGCCCAGCGCCTCGCCGGCCAGCTCGATCGAGGGCCGGTCGGGGTGCGGGTACCGCTGCGTGGTGGCCAGCGATCCGTGCCCGGCGATCTTGCGCAGGACGTGCAGCGGCACCCCGGCGTCGGCCATCCACGTCAGCCCTGTGCGCCGGAGGTCGTGCCGCCGCAGGTGCTCGTAGCCGAGCGCGACCACCACCGCGTCCCAGTGCGTCGCGTCCCGCAGGGCCGCGGTGGTGATCCGCTCGCCTCGCGGGCCGGTGAACAGCCGCGCCATCGGGTCTTGGTCGATCACGTCCAAGCGCCAGGCCACCAGTTCGCGGATCTCCGGGATCAGCGGCACCGTCCGGCGCCGCTTGCCCTTGGTCCCCTTGTCCACCAGGCCACCGGGCGCGGTTGTGGTCTGCCGGCACAGGTCCCACGTCCAGCGCTTCCGATCGAAGTCCGTGCGGCGTACGCCCGAGACCTCTTCGATGCGGGCCGCCGTGCACGGCGCGAAGCGCACCATGTCGCCCCAGCCGCCGAAATCCCCGTGCGAGCGCTGGACCAGGCCGGTGGCGAGCTTGTCCAGTGTCTCCCAGCCCGGCAGTGCCAGGGCGCGGGGGTCGTCGAGTTCGTCTTCGGCCCTGCGCTTGCCGAAAACCTCATCCACCCTGCTCGGGCTGCATGTTGGTACTCGTGGAGGAGGCCGCCGAGTCGGTCGGTGCGGCGTATGTTCAGGCGGGCGATGTGTTTCGGATTGTCGATCGGCTGGGGAAGGGCACGGAGGGGGCGGGCGTTCGCGATGTCCTGCTGCGGCCTGTGCTTGTTGTAGAACTTCTCGAACTCCCGCAGGGCGTGGAGTAGGTGCCGCTCGTTCCAGATCAGGGTGCGGTCCAGTAGTTCTCGGCGGCTGGTTTGTACCCATCTCTCCATGATGGTTCATACGGGGGACCCGGATGCCGCTGAGGACGACCTGGATCCCCGTGTCGGCGAGGACGACGTCGAACAGTTCGGGGACCTTCCCGTCCCGGTCCCGGATCATGCAGCGGGCTCGGTAGCCGGCGTCTTCGAGGTCCATGACGAGATTCTTCGCTGCCTGTGCCACCCAGGGCGCGGATGGAGCGCATGGTGCGCCGTCGGCCTGGGTGCTTCGGCCGGGATTGGGCGGCGTGGCGGCGGGCTACGAGGTCGCGGTGCCAGCGCAGCACGGTGTCCGGCCGCACCAGTAACCGCATCCGACGCAGCACCTGCGTCGGCGGACTCTGCAGCAGTGCGGCCAGGAATGCCCGGTCGCTTGGTGCGAAGCGGACCCGCTGTCCGTTCAGCTGCCGTTCCAGCACGGTGATCTGATGGCGGAGGGCCAGGATCGCCACGTCTGTCTCGCGGTCGCTCATCGGCAGTAGCCGAAGTATCGCGAACGCGTTCGTCATGGCCAGGTAGGCCAGTCGCAGCAGCACAGTCGATCATCATGCTGCGGACCTCGTCGGGCTCTGCCAGAGTGCTGGCTCGACCGACGATGGTGTCACGAGTGCACTCTCGCGCAGTGCCCCTCGCCAGGGCGGATGACGCTATCGGTAAGGGCAGGGCGCCCTTGGCTGCTGGCCGGGGCCGAGGGTATCGACTGGTTCAGCTCCTTGGAGGCGCTGGTCAGTTCATCAGTCGGGGGCGATCTGGGACCACGCGCTATTCACCTCCGCCTTGAGGGCTTTTGCGCGGCTGGGCCTTCGCCCGGGATGAGGATGATCTCTTGATGCACGTACCGCCGCTGAGCATTGTGTACTGACGGCCGCTTCTCCACGTAGGATCGGCGGTACTGTTTGCGGCCCGACAGGCTTCCCGCTGAGGACATGCCCCCAACCCGCACGAATCACTCGTGGTCTGGTCTGGGGGAGTCCCTTCGTGCCCATGCTCCTGCTGAAGTTGTCGGCGCAGGATCTGCTCACTCTGAACTCGCGTCGCCGGATGGTGCCGCACCTTGCCGAACGGTGGCGAAAGTTCCGGGAGCACGAGGCTTCGGAGACGGAGCGGTTCGCGTGGGCGGAGAGTCTGATCTGTCTGGCGAACGATTTGGTCGCCGCTGATCGTGGAAATGTTCAGATGGTCGTCGAGTGCGCCGCGACTGCTGACGAGGACATCAAGGGGAGCAGTCCCAGGCTCGTGGACGTCGTCCTGGTGGGCCGCCACCCGCGCGAGAATCGGCCGTCCGTCCAGCTGGTGGAGCTGAAGCGTTGGTCGACCGTGACCAGGGTCGAGCGGGTCATTGCGGACCAGATCTACGTGGCGGGCCTGGCGAAGCCCAAGAAGCACCCTGCGCTGCAACTGCGCGAGTACTACGATGCGTTCACCGGCAGCCGGGGCCCCTTCGGCACGGTCGACATCGAGTGCGGCGGCTTTGCCTACCTGCACAACGCCACTGAGGACTCTGTCCGTCCGCTGATCGACGTGGACGCACCGACGGGCGTCTATGCGCAGGTGTACACCGGTGATCGTCGCCGCCGTTTGCTGACCGACTTGCAGAGACACTTTGCCGCCGACGGCGGCGGTACCGAGGCCGAGCTGCTACTGCAGGGCATCGGCGTGCGCAATGCACCGCTGCTCGACGCGATGATGTGGTCCCGGGGCACGGACACGGTCTTCACCCTGCGGGGGCGGCAGAAGGAGGTGGCTGATCAGATCCTGGAGACGGCTGCCAAGGTACTGCCCTCCTCGAAGCAGCCCGCGCTGGTTCCGGACGAGCGACGAATGGTTTTCCTGGTGACCGGTGGCGCAGGCACCGGCAAGAGCGCTATCGGCCTGCAGATCAAGGCGGAGTTGGAGGCCGCCGGCCGGAACGTCAACTACGCCAGCGGGAGCAGGGCCTTCAACGCGGCGATGCAGGAGCACGTCGGTGTCGGTGACCGGGAGTTCAAGGAGACCTTCACCTACTTCTTCGACTACGTCACGACGCCCGACCCGCTGCTCGATCTGCTGATCTGCGATGAGGCACACCGACTCCGTGATCGCTCCGAGAACCGGTTCTGGCCGCCGGAGAAGCAGGGATCTCGGCCGCAGGTGGACGAACTCCTCGATGCGTCCCGGCTGACGGTGTTCTTCCTCGACGAAGGCCAGATCGTTCGTCCGAAGGAGGTCGGCACGGTCGACCTGATCCAGCAGGCGGCTGATCGGCGCGGAGCCAAGGTGGTGCGGTACGGCCTCCGCGAGCAGTTCCGATGCGGTGGCAGTGACGCGTACGTCCGCTGGGTGCACGCGCTGCTCGGTATGTCGGATGACGAACCTGAGCACTGGACACCGGACGGCTTGATGCATGTCGAGGTGGTAGACACGCCGGACGCGCTCAGGGACATCATCCTCGGCGAGGAGAGCGCCGGGGCATCCGCGCGCATGGTGGCCGGCTACTGCTGGCCTTGGACCGAGCCTCTGGGCCGGGAGAAGCGACTGGAGCGGGATGTCAGGATCGGTGACTGGCACGAGCCGTGGAACGCGAAGAGCGACAGCTTCTGCGCGGACGGCGTCCCTCCCGGTGTCAGGTGGGCGATGCACAAGAACGGCATCGGCCAGATCGGCTGTGTGTACACCGCACAGGGCCTCGAGTGGGACTGGTGCGGAGTGATCATGGGCGATGACATGGTGCGCCGGGACGACCAGTGGGTGTTCCGCCGAGGCAAGGAGACGGAGAAGTCGGCGCAAGGTGTAAGACGGGTGAGAGTTCCAGGATCGCTTGATCCGAAGGTCAGTGCGAGCAGTGTCGGTGACGAGGAGTTCGCCCGCCTGATTCGGCACGCCTACCACGTGCTGATGACCCGGGCCAGCCGGGCGACGGTGCTCTATTCCACGGACGAGGAGACCAGGGCCTACCTCAAGGGCCTTGTCGGGGAGACCGAGATCCACGGATTGCGGCCGACTCGGGAGAGCTTGCCATGGCATCACGCCCGTCCGAAGCGGGGGCGGAAGAAGCCCAAGAACGACCTTCGGTTGTTCTGACGGAAGGTGTGGAAAGGTGGAAGTGGCGGGCTCGCCGGGCCCGCCACTGACCTGCGTCAGAAGAGCAGGTGCGCCACCGAGGTCAGCGCCGCCACCAGCATGTTGGAGGCGACTCCGACGACGACGTCGGTGAGGATCTTGCGGATCCGTCCACGACGCGCAGGCTTGTACTCGATCGAGGTCATGCGGCCATCCCCAGGTAGTGATGTCGGAATGGCAGGGGGCACCCTACCGGGCAACCACGCTCACGTCAGATGTTGACCACCTGACGGGCACAACCATCCGTCAATCGCCGCCTGTTGAGGGCGCATGGAACCTAGGCCTCGTACCCTCCGGGAAGGTGCGCAGCGCAATGATGTTACCGCGTGGACGCGTTGGCGTCGGGGATCAGCGAGCGGAACCTGGCAGGGCGCACGCCGGTCCGTCGCCATGCCACGCAGGGGCAGAAGCAAAGGGCTCACCGTCGGCGCGCGGAGCTGTCGCGTCAGCGCTGCCGTGGGATGGGTAGGGGCTCATGGCAGTGCGAGATCAATGACCTGTCCTCGCGGTGGAGTTCCGCGGATTCCCACTCAAGGCGGATCACACCGTCGGCCAGGGAGCAAGCGCCACGCCGGCGTTGGCCGGATGGCCGGTCATCGGCCCGCAGGCAGCCACTCCACTGGTCGCAGGCCTGCGCACTGGCGGTGGCACGGCGAACAGGTCTTCCGAGGCGAACCCCGGGAGCCCGTCGGCCCGGCGCGGTGAGTGCCGATCAGCCGCGACGGCCGTGCACCACCTCGATCTGCTCCACCTGTTGGCCGGCCACCAGGTTCCGCAGTTTGGCGCGTGTCTCCGGGTCCGTCGAGTAGACGACCGTTCCGATCATTCCGCGTGTCAGCAGCACCTTGTAGGTGTTGCGGATCAGGCGGTCGATGTCGGCATCGGAGGTGGACTTGCGGAAGACGGGGTCCTTGGACGCTGTTCGGTCGGTGATCCAGCGGTCGGTCCGCCAGACGAGGTCCGGCCCGAGGATGACGCCGCTCCAGTCGTACTCGAAGCCCTGGGCGGTGTACACGCAGCCGACCTGGCCGAAGCCCGCTGGGTCGGTGGCCCATAGTGCGGCCGGAGGGGCGCCGGCGATCGAGCGGTCGCCGTAGACGTTCCACGGCCGGGCCCAGTCACCGATGTGTACGTCGAGGGGGAGCGGGTCTCCTGGGGCGACCTTCGTCGTCCACTTCCAGCAGTATCCGGCCGACATGCGGGCGCCGTATCCCTCCGCGCGCCGGGCGTCGAGGAAGCCCTCCAGCTCCTCGGGGCTGTCCACGACTTCCAGGGCGACCTTGCCGTCGGGCTCCCAGCCGACCGGTCCGCCGGGCTCGAGGTCCAGCAGGCGTACCACCCAGTGCAGGTAGGCGTCGCTGCCGCCGCAGCGGAACTGGCTGTCCAGCTCGACCACCTGGCAGTCCAGGCCCTTCACGGCGGCGGCCGCCCTGATCTGGGCCACCGTGCCCATCTCGCCCGGCCGGACGACCTGGTGCTCGTCCAGCAGGAACACGGGCACCCGGGCGGCGTCGATCAGCTCCTCGATCTGGGGCTTGCCGGTGCGCTGCGCGGCCCGGGTGTAGCGGTTCGCCGACGTCTCCCGGATCCGGTGGGCCTCATCGCAGATCAGCACGTCCAGGCCGTTGCGTTCGGCGGTCATGAAGCTGTTGAAGTACTTGAACAGCTCCTGCACCTGCTTCTTCCGCGCCCCGGCCATCCGGCGCATGGTCGTGGTGAACGAGCTGGACCCGGTCGCGTGCAGGGCCGTGACGCCACGACGGTACAGATCACCCAGGAGGGACAGCGCGATGACGCTCTTCCCGGTGCCGGGGCCGCCCGTGATGACGACGACCTCCTTGTGGTCGGACTGCTGCGCCTGGCGCACCGCGCGCAGCACCAGCTCGTAGGCGACCCGCTGCTCGTCCAGCAGGACGAACTGCTCGCGCTCGCGGACCTCTTCGGCGGCGACCGCCATCAACTGCTTGGACGGGGTTACCTTGCCCGCGAGCAACTGGTCCGCCGCCTCGGCGCCGGAGACCGGCTTCAGCTTCGAGCGGAGGTACTGGACGAACTCTCCGCGGCGCTCGGCGGTGAAGAGCCGGCCGCGTTCGTCCTGCGGCACCTCGTAGAGGCCCTGGACGCCGAACTCCGTCGCGTTGTGAAGGAAGGCCACCCCGGACAGCCGCTCGGGATGGGCGGCGAGCGCGCCGTTGAAGGAGATCAGGTAGTCGCAGTAGCCGCGGACCTGCTCGATGGGGTTCAGCACCGGCCGCGTGTAGGCGTCGACCCGGCAGAGCAGCGGCTCGCCGTCCTCCGGAAGCGCGCTGCTCCACTGCTTGAGCTCGACCACCACGTACGACGGCTCGCCCGTGCCCGGGTGGACGCCGGCGAGTATGACGTCAGCTCGCTTGCTGTTGAGCGGCAGAGAGTACTCGAGGAGTACCTCCACCATGCCGAGCCCGGCGTCCAGCAGCGCGGTGGTCAGAATCGGGATGCTCCGCTCCCAGGACCGCACCTCGGACGGGCTCGGCTTGTGGCCGTGCTTGTGGACGAACTGGTCGATGAGGCGCACGAACAGTGATCCGGCCAGGCTCTCGGCGGCGACCGCGGAGGCGGAGTCGCGGAACAGCAAGACATGCTCCCAGGCAGCACGAAGTGACTCGTGCGGGTGGGGGCATGTCCCTGGAGGGAAGCCCGGCGGGCCGCGCTGATGACAGGGCTAAACCTACAGCGGAGAGTCTGAGCTCGTGCCGAACACCTGAGCCTCCACCAACGCATGGCGGAGCGGGGAATGGGTGACGGAGGCAGCTTGCGTGGCCGACAGAGCCCCGGAACGGCCCCGTCCGGACCGGGCTACTCCAACGGCTTGGGCCCCGAGAGCTGCGACGTGGAAGGCGTCGGCAAGGCGGAAGTCCAGCGTCGCGCGGTCGAAGGGCGGCGAGGTGTTCGGTGACTGGGGCGGCGGGGAGGTTGCGGGCTGGCCGTGCCGGGTGCGTTGGTTGCAGGTTGGGGGCTCGATGGGCTGGCTGGTTCGGCGGGTGGGCTCGGCGGGGTTCTGGTGTGGGTGGCCGTGGGTGGTGGGGCTGGGGTTGACCCCGACGGCGGGGGGGCTGCGGCGCGTCCGGGGTCGGGGGCGGGGGTAGGTGGTCAGGGGGTGGGGGCGAGGGTGCAGGAGGTGACGCTGAGGTCGGCGGGGCAGGGGGTGATGGAGAGGACCTGGAGGCCGGCGGCGGCGGCCTCGCGGCGCATGTCGGCCTCGGTGCGCTCGCGGGTGTCGGGCTCGCCGACGACCATCTTGATGACGTTGCGGAAGGCGGCGCCGGAGTCGTGCTCGGCGAGGGGGTCGATGACCAGGAGGGTCGGGACGGCGTCGGGGGTGGCGTCGGCGGCCATCGCGCGGCGGATGTTGCTCAGGATCCGTACGCCGCTCTCCGAACTCCAGTCGTGGAGGACGTTCTTGAGGATGTAGAGGTCGCCGCCCGCGGGGACCTCGGCGAGGATGTCGGCGGGCTGGAAGCTGAGCCGCTCGACGAGGTCCTGGTCGCCGGAGGCGCGCAGGTCGGCCTCGGCCCGCCGGCAGGTGTCCGGGCGGTCGACGCAGACGCCCCGGAGGTGCGGGTGGGCCTTGAGGATGGTCTTCAGGAGGGTGCCGTTGCCGCCGCCGACGTCGATGACGGTGCGGACGTCCTCGAACGGGACGTGCTCGGCCAGCACCGTTCCGATCGGACGGGCCCAGTCCTGCATGGCGAGGTCGAAGATCCGGGCGGTCTCGGAGTCCTTGTCCAGGTACTCGTAGAGCGGGACGCCGAACACGTGGGGCATGACCGAGGTGCCGGTCCGGACGGCCTCGGTGAGCCCGCCGGCGGCGGCCTGGCCGTACAGGCCGCAGAGCAGCGCGGTCAGGTGGCGGATCGACTCCGGGTGGTCGGTCCGGAGCTGCTCGGACTGTGCCGAGTTGGCGTAGCGGCCGTCCTCGTCCTTGGTGAAGACCTCCAGCGCCGTGAGGGCCGTCATGAGGGAGACGAGCGCGGTGCGGTCCGCCCCGACCGCCTCGGCCAGCTCCTCGGGCGTGGCCGGGCCGTTCGCGAGGGCGTCGGCGATGCCCAGGCGCGCCGCCGCGCCGACCGTGGCGGAGGTGAAGGATCCCATGACCAGACCCAGCAGCGGTGTTCCCATGGCCCCGTTCACTTCCTAAGCTTCGATGGCGGGTTGCGGACGACGGTCCTTGCGGCAGACGGTAGCCGGGGCCACTGCCCCGCGTCGCGTCGTTCAACTGCACTGTGCCGTCAGGTGAGTTCGCGGGCGCCGGCGGACCGGGTGGCGCTTCGCGCCCGGTCCGGACGTGAAGGGCCCGCCAGTTGAACAGCGTCGGATCTCCGGCTTGCGCTGGGGGGCCGACGCACTGTCATGTACCGTTTGGACGTGAATCTCCCAGAGGAAGATCAGGCTGGTGACATGACGGAAGACAGGTCGTCGGACAGTCACAGCGTCGGGGAGGTGCCCGCGGGGGGCATCAGGGCTTCGCACGCCGACCGGGACGAGGTCGTCGAGATCCTCCGCGACGCCGCCGCGGACGGCCGGCTCACGGCCGAGGAGCTCGACGAGCGCCTCACGGCGGCGCTGAACGCCCGTACGTTCGGCGAACTGGCCAGGCTGACCCGCGACTTGCCGGTCGCCCCGCTTCCCGTGCCCACCCCCGCCTCCCGCGCCGAGGTCGGCCGCCGAGGGGGAGGGGGCAAGGACCTGGTGGAGATCAACCAGCGCTTCGGCACCCTCCGGCGGATGGGCCCCTGGGAGGTGCCGCGCCGGCTGGAACTGCGGATGCACGGCGGCGACGTCAAGCTCGACTTCACCCAGGCGGTGATCACCCACGACACCCTCGACCTGGACGTCTACCTGAGCATCGGCGGCGACCTGGTCATCGTGGTCCGGCCGGGCATCGTGGTGGCGACCCACGAACTCAACGTCGGCGGGGGCGACCTCAAGATCCGGGTGCCCAAGTCCGACGGGAACGTGCCGGTCGAGCTGCGGGTGAACGTGACCGGGCGGCTCCGGGCCGGCGACGTGGTGGTCAGGTACCCGCGTCGGACGCTCGGGCAGTGGATGCGCGGGGAGAGCGCGCTCTGAGGCCCTGAGGGTCGGAGGGTCTGAGGCTTTGGGGCCCTGAGGTTTTCGGGTACGGCCGGACGGTGGTCCGGCGCAGGAGGAACAGCGGAGGGTGGCGACCGGCTCGCAGCAGCGGCCGGTCGCCACCCTCCGTGTCCGTGACGGGCGCTGCGCGCGGACCCGTACGGTCGCCGGGCGGTCCGCCGGAGGAACCACTGGACCTGAATAGCCTGCCGTGGTATTCAATGCAATCCGGATCCGGCTCCCGTGCGGACCGGTGGATCGAGTGTCGGATTCCTCGATTCCGAGCGCGGGGCGCCCGGTTCAAGTGTTCAACTGCCACGTTGCGCCGCCCAAACGGGGCTGGATACGTTCCTGTGGCTGGTGGGATCGATCTTTTGCAGGTATTGGGAAATCCCGATTCAGCGTAATTCCGCGGTAATCCCGCACCGCGGCTGTGCAGATCCATAAATGGCATATCCTCGGCAAGCAGGGGTGGCGGAATTAAATGGCCAACGAAGACAGGCTCCGCGATTATCTGAAGCTCGTGACGGCTAATCTGCGTCAGGTCCGTCGTCGCCTCGCTGAGGTCGAGGAACGGAGCCAGGAGCCGATCGCGATCGTCGGCATGGGCTGCCGCTTCCCCGGCGGGGTGCGCAACCCCGAGGAGCTGTGGAAGCTGCTCGCCGACGGCTCGGACGCGATCGGCCCGTTCCCGCAGGACCGCGGGTGGGACCTCGAGAACCTGTACGACCCGGATCCCGACCACCCGGGCACCTCGTACGCCCGCCACGGCGGATTCATGTACGACGCCACCGAGTTCGACGCCGGCTTCTTCGGGATCAGCCCGCGCGAGGCGGTCACCATGGACCCGCAGCAGCGCCTGCTGCTGGAGGTGGCCTGGGAGGCGCTGGAGCAGGCGGGCATCGACGCCGCCTCGCTGCGCGGCAGCCGGACCGGTGTGTTCGCCGGCGCCTACAGCCAGGGCTACGGCACGGATCCGGCGGCGCAGAGCGGAGGGTCCGAGGGCCACCTGCTCACCGGGATCTCGACCAGCGTCACCTCCGGCCGGGTGGCGTTCACCCTGGGCCTGGAGGGCCCGGCCGTCACCATCGACACCGCGTGCTCCTCGTCCCTGGTGGCCCTGCACCTGGCCGCCCAGTCGCTGCGCTCCGGTGAGTCCTCGCTGGCCCTGGTCGGCGGCGCGACGGTGATCTCCAGCCCGTCCGTCTTCGTGGGCTTCTCCCGCCAGCGCGGGACGTCGGTGGACGGGCGCTGCAGGTCCTTCGCCGCCGAGGCGGACGGCTCCGGCTGGGCCGAGGGCGTCGGCGTGCTCGTGGTGGAGCGGCTGTCGGACGCGCGCCGCAACGGGCACCAGGTACTGGCGGTGATCCGCGGTTCGGCGGCCAACCAGGACGGTGCGTCCAACGGTCTGACGGCGCCGCACGGTCCGTCGCAGCAGCGGGTGATCCGCGCGGCGCTGGCGAACGCCGGGGTCCGTGCGGACGAGGTCGACGTGGTGGAGGCGCACGGTTCGGCGACCACGCTGGGCGACCCGATCGAGGCCGAGGCGCTGCTGGCCACGTACGGCCAGGAGCGGTCGGAGGGCCGGCCGCTGTGGCTGGGTTCGGTGAAGTCGAACATCGGGCACACCCAGGCGGCTGCCGGTGTGGCGGGTGTGATGAAGATGGTGCTGGCGCTGCGGAACGAGCAGCTGCCGCAGACCCTGCACGTGGACGAGCCGACCCCCCACGTGGAGTGGGCGGCCGGTGACGTCAAGCTGCTGGCCGACTCGGTCGCGTGGCCCGCCGGGGAGCGGGTGCGCCGCGGTGGCGTGTCGTCGTTCGGCATGAGCGGCACCAATGTGCACATCATCCTGGAGGAGGCCCCGGCCGAGGACGGCGCGGCCGCGGAGGCCCCCGACGGTGACGCCGAGGGCGCCGAGGGTGCCGACACCGTGGACGAGTCGGTCGTCGAGGTCGAGGCGGCTCCGGCCGCTCTCGCGGTGGTCGAGGGCGGTCCTGCGGCGTGGCTGGTGTCCGGCCGTACGGCGGAGGCGCTGGCGGGGCAGGCGGAGCGGCTGGCCGGCTGGGTGTCGGCGCGTCCGGAGCTGGTGCCGGGCGAGGTGGCGTGGTCGTTGGCGGCGACGCGTTCGGTGTTCGAGCACCGGGCGGTCGTGGTCGGCGGTGAGCGGGCCGAACTGGCCGGTGGTGTGGAGAGCTTGGCGGCTGGTGTGCCGTCGGGTTCGGTGGTGTCGGGTGTGGCCCGGACCGGTGGTCGGACGGCGTTCGTGTTCGCGGGTCAGGGTGCGCAGTGGGTCGGTATGGGCCGGGACGCCGCGCAGTCGAGCCCGGTGTTCGCGGCGCGGCTGGCGGAGTGTGAGGCGGCGCTGGCGCCGTTCGTGGACTGGAAGCTCTCCGAGGTTCTGGAGGGTGCGGAGGGTGCCCCGGGGCTGGACACGGCGGATGTCGTGCAGCCGGTGCTGTGGGCGCTGATGGTCTCGCTCGCGGCGGTCTGGGAGGCCGCGGGTGTCACCCCGGACGCCGTCGTCGGCCACTCGCAGGGTGAGATCGCCGCTGCCACGGTGGCCGGGATGCTGTCCCTGGAGGACGCCGCCCGCGTGGTGGCTGTCCGGGCGCGGGCGCTGACGGGTCTGTCCGTCGAGGGTTCGATGGTGTCGGTGGTGATGCCCTCGGCGGCGGTGCGGGAGATCGTCGACGGCTTCGGTGACCGTCTGTCGGTGGCCGCGGTGAACGGCCCGGCCGCGGTGGTGGTCTCGGGTCAGCCGGAGGCGTTGTCGGAGTTCGAGCGTGAGCTGGCTTCGCGCAAGGTGTTGCGGTGGCGGATCCCGGCGACGGACTTCGTCGCGCATTCCCCGGCGGTGGAGCCGCTGGAGGCGGTGCTGGCCGGGGAGTTGGCGGGGATCGCGCCTCGGGCGGGCCGGGTGCCGATGATCTCGACGGTGACCGGTGAGTGGCTCACCGGCACCGAGGTGGACGCCTCGTACTGGTACGCCAACCTGCGCCGGATGGTCCGTTTCGAGGAGGCCGTCCGCACCCTGCTGGGCGGTGGGTACGGGTCGTTCGTCGAGGTGTCGACGCACCCGGTGCTCACCGCCGCCGTCGCGGAGACGGCGGAGGACGCGGGCGTCGCGGATGTGCTGACGGTCGGCACCCTGGAGCGGGACAACGCGGGCGCGGCCCGTCTGGTCACCGCGCTGGCGCAGGCCTACGTCGGCGGCCTTCCGGTCGACTGGAAGACGGTGCTGCCGGCCGCCGAGCCGGTGGACCTGCCGACGTACGCGTTCCAGCGTCAGCGGTACTGGCTGGAGCCCTCGGCCGCGGGTGCGGCGGCCGTCGGTGCTGACGGCACGGGCAGCGAGGCGGAGGCCGCGTTCTGGGCCGCCGTCGAGAACGGGGACCTGGCCCGCATCGCCGACACGCTGGCCCTCGAGGACCGGCAGCAGCTCGCCGAGGTGTTGCCCGCCCTGGCGTCCTGGCGCCGCCGCGAGCGCGACCGCTCGGCGACGGAGGGCTGGCGCTACCGCGTCACCTGGACGCCGGTGACCGAGCGGCTCTCGGGTGCGCCGTCCGGCAGCTGGCTGGTCGTCACCCCGGAGGGCCGGAGCGAGGACGGACTCGCCCGGCAGTGCGCTGCCGCGCTGTCCTCCCGCGGGGCCGAGGTCGTGTTCGTCGAGGTCCCGGCCGGCTCCGTCGACCGGACCGAGATCGCCGCGCTGATCCAGGCGGCGCAGCAGGGCACCACCGAGGTGTCCGGCGTGCTGTCGCTGCTCGCGACCGACGAGACCCGCCTGCCCGCCCACCCGGCGGTGACCGGCGGCCTCGGCGCGACCCTCGCCCTGGTGCAGGCCCTCGGCGACGCCGAGATCCCCGCCCCGCTGTGGGTCGCCACCCGCGGCGCCGTCGCGGCCACGCCCGGCGAGGCGCCGGACGGCCCGCTGCAGTCGCAGGTCTGGGGCTTCGGCCGCGTCGTCGCACTTGAACACCCGGACCGCTGGGGCGGGTTGATCGACCTGCCGGCCGAGTTCGACGAGCGGACCGCGGGCCTGCTGACGGCTGTCCTGGCCGGCTGCGGCGAGGACCAGGTCGCCGTCCGGCGGACCGGTCTGCTGGCCCGCCGACTGGTCCACGCCCCGCAGCCCAAGGACGCCCGGGACTGGACGCCGAGCGGCAGCGTGCTCGTCACCGGTGGCACCGAGGCGATCGGCGGGCACGTCGCCCGCTGGCTGGCCGAGCGGGGTGCGGCCCGACTGGTCCTGACCGGCACCACCGGCACCACCGGCCCCGCCGCCCCCGGTGTCGCGGCGCTGGCGGCCGAACTGGCCGCGCTGGGCAGCGATGTGGACGTCGTGGCCTGCGACGCCGCCGACCGGTCGCAGCTGGCCGGCCTGCTCGACCGGATCCCGGCGACCGGGCCCGCCCTGTCGTCCGTCCTGCACCTCGCGGAGGCCATCGACAACACCCCGGTCGACGCCCTGGACCTCGCGGAGTTCGCCGAGGTCCTCGCCGCCAAGGCGGACGCGGCGGCCTGGCTGGACGAGCTGACCGCCGGTCTGGACCTCGACGCCTTCGTTCTCTTCTCCTCGGTCGCCGCGGTCTGGGGCGGCGGGCAGCAGCCCGGGTTCTCGGCGGCCAACGCCTACCTGGACGCCCTGGCGGAGAGCCGCCTGGCCCGGGGCCTGGCCACCACCTCGGTGGCCTGGGGCCCGTGGAGCGTCGGCGCGATGGGCGCCGGGGCCGACGGCGCCCAGCTGGAGCGCCGCGGCCTGCGCCTGATGGGCCCCGACCTGGCCATCCGTGCGCTCGCCCGGATCCTGGACGGCGGCGAGGCGCTGACCACGGTCGTGGACGTGGACTGGGCGCGGTTCGCCCCGCCGTTCACCCTGCGCCGCCCCAGCCCGCTGATCGAGGGCGTGCCGGAGGCCGTCGAGGCCCTGGCCGGCGACGGGACCGAGCAGGCCGCCGACCAGGCCGCCGCCACGCCCCTGCGCCAGCAGCTGGCCGGCCTGCCGGCCGCCGAGCAGGACCGCACCCTGGTCAACCTGGTCCGGGCCGAGGCCGCCGGTGTGCTGGAGTACGCCTCCCCGGAGGCGGTCGGCAGCAGCCGGGCCTTCAGCGAGCTGGGCTTCGACTCCCTGACCGCCGTCGAACTGCGCAACCGCCTGGGCGCCGCCACCGGGCTGAAGCTGCCCGCCACGCTGCTCTTCGACTACCCGAGCCCGACCGTCCTGGCCGGCTACCTGCGGGAAGAGCTGCTGGGCGACCGGGCCGCGAGCGCCGGCGCGCTCGTCCCGGCGAGCACGGTGCCGCTGGACGACGACCCCGTGGTGATCGTCGGCATGGCCTGCCGCTTCCCCGGCGGGGTGCGGACCCCGGAGGACATGTGGGAGCTGCTGGACTCCGGCACGGACGCGATCGGCGCGTTCCCGCAGGACCGCGGCTGGGACCTGGACAGCCTCTACGACCCGGACCCGGAGAACCCCGGCACGGCGTACGTGCGCCAGGGCGGATTCGTCTACAACGCGGCCGAGTTCGACGCCGGGTTCTTCGGCATCAGCCCGCGTGAGGCGCTGGCGATGGACCCGCAGCAGCGGCTCCTGCTGGAGACCTCCTGGGAGGCCCTGGAGCGGGCCGGCATCACCCAGTCGGCGCTGCGCGGCAGCCGTACCGGCGTCTACACGGGCGCGAGCTACACGGGCTACGGCCTGGTCGGGCCGGACGCCTCGGAGGGCCTGGAGGCCCACCTGCTGACGGGTACCACGACCAGCGTGCTCTCCGGCCGGGTGTCCTACACCTTCGGCCTGGAGGGCCCGGCCGTCACCGTCGACACGGCGTGCTCCTCGGCGCTGGTGGCGGTCAACCTGGCCAGCCAGGCGCTGCGTTCGGGCGAGTGCTCGCTGGCGCTGGCCGGTGCCGCGTTCATCGCCTCCACCCCGGACCTCTTCGTCTGGGTGAGCAAGCAGCGCGGCCTGTCCCCGGACGGCCGGTGCAAGTCCTTCGCGGCCGCGGCCGACGGCATGGGCGTCTCCGAGGGCGCGGGCATGGTCGTCCTGGAGCGGCTCTCCGACGCCCGGCGCAACGGGCACCCGGTGCTGGCCGTGGTGCGCGGCTCCGCGATCAACCAGGACGGCGCGTCCAACGGCCTGACCGCGCCCAACGGCCCCTCGCAGCAGCGCGTCATCCGCGCCGCCCTGGCCGAGGCCGGACTGACCACCGCCGACGTCGACGTGGTCGAGGCGCACGGCTCCGGCACGGTGCTGGGCGACCCGATCGAGGCGCAGGCCGTGATCGCCACCTACGGCCAGGACCGGCCGGAGGGCCGGCCGCTGTGGCTGGGCTCGGTGAAGTCCAACATCGGCCACACCCAGGCCGCGGCCGGCATCAGCGGGCTGATCAAGATGGTGCTGGCACTCCAGCACAAGAACCTGCCGGCCACCCTGCACGCGGACGAGTCCTCGCCGTACGTGGACTGGTCGGCCGGCGACGTCCGCCTGCTCACGGAGTCGCGGCCGTGGCAGACGGACGGACGCCCGCGCCGGGCCGGGGTGTCCTCGTTCGGGGTCAGCGGCACCAACGCCCACCTGATCCTGGAGGAGGCCCCCGACCCGGCGGACGAGGTCGTCGCGCACCTCGCGCAGCCGCAGGCCCCCGCGCTCCTCGACGCCCCCGAGGCCGGTGCCTGGGTGCTGTCGGGACGGACCGCGGACGGCCTGCGCCGCCAGGCGGCCCGCCTGGCGGAGTACCTGGCCGCGCAGCCGGAGACGGACCCGGCGGACGTGGCGTGGTCGCTGGCGGCGACCCGCTCGGTCTACGAGTACCGGGCCGTGGTGGCCGGGACCGCCCGCGAGGAGCTGGCCGCGGGCCTGGCCGCGCTGGCGGCCGGGGAGCACGCCCCCGGCGTGGTCGCCGCGACGTCGGCCGCCGCCGAGTCGAGCGAGCCGGTGTTCGTCTTCCCCGGCCAGGGCGCCCAGTGGGCCGGCATGGGCCGGGAGCTGCTGGCGGCGTCGCCGGTGTTCGCGGCCCGGATCGCCGAGTGCGAGCAGGCGCTCGCGCCGTACGTGGACTGGTCGTTGACCGAGGTGCTGGCCGGCGCCGACGGCGCGCCCGCGCTGGACACCGCCGACGTGGTCCAGCCGGCGCTGTGGGCGGTCATGGTGTCGCTGGCCGCCGTGTGGGAGGCCGCGGGCGTGGTGCCGGGCGCGGTGGTCGGCCACTCCCAGGGCGAGGTCGCGGCCGCGACGGTGGCCGGGATCCTGTCGCTGGAGGACGCGGCCCGGGTCGTGACGGTCCGCAGCCGGGCGCTGTCCGGGCTCGGCACCGGCGGCGCGATGCTGTCGGTCGTCATGCCCGCCGCGGCGGTGCGCGAGCTGCTCGCCCCCTGGGGCGACCGGCTGGCGGTCGCGGCCGTGAACGGGCCCGCCGCCACCGTGGTGTCCGGCGAGACGGAGGCGATGGCCGAGTTCGGCGCCGCGCTGGCGGCCCGGAAGGTCATGCGCTGGCCGATCCCGGTGACCGACTTCGTGGCGCACTCGGCCGGGGTGTCCGCGCTGGAGGGCGTGCTGACCGAGGGTCTGGCGGGGATCCGGCCGCAGGCCGGCCGCGTCCCGCTGTTCTCCACGGTCGAGTGCCGGTGGATGAACGGCGCGGAGCTGGACCCCGGGTACTGGTTCGCCAACGTCCGCCGGACCGTCCGCTTCGACGAGGCCGTCCGCGAGCTGGCCGCGGCCGGGAACCGCACGTTCATCGAGGTGTCCCCGCAGCCGGTGCTGACCGGCGGGATCGCCGAGACGATCGAGGACCTCGGCACGGCCGGGACCCCGGTGATCACCGGGACGCTGGACCGCGAGCACAGCGGCCCCGCGCGGCTGCTGGCGGCGCTCGCCCAGGTGCACGTGGGCGGCACCTCCGTCGACTGGCAGCGGGTGCTGCCCGCCGCGCACCGCACCGACCTGCCCACCTACGCCTTCCTGCACCAGCGCTACTGGCTCACCGGCTCCCGCCTGGCCCCGCCGGCGGCGCTCGGCGGGGACGGCGCCTCCTCGGAGGCCGAGGCCCGGTTCTGGGCGGCCGTCGAGGGCGGCGACCTCGAGCAGCTCGCCGACACCCTGGCGGTGGACGGGCAGCGCTCCTTCGGCGAGGTGCTCCCGGCCCTGGCGACCTGGCGACGCCGGGAACGGGACCGGGACGTCACCGGGAACTGGCGCTACCGGGTCTCCTGGGCGCCGGTCACCGACCCGGCACCGGCCAAGCCGGCCGGCACCTGGCTGGTGGCCGTCCCGGCGGACCGCACCGGTGCCGCCGCGGACCTGGTCCGGGCCTGCGTCCGCGCGCTGACCGCGCGGGCCGACCGCGTCGAGGTGGTCGAGGTCGACAGCGGCGCGGCGCGCCGCGAGTCGCTGGCCGCCGACCTCGGCCGGGCCCTGCACGACGACGACGCGGACGCCCCGGTGCGGGTGACCGGCGTGGTGTCGCTGCTCGGCCTGGACGAGGCGCCGCTCCCCGGCCTGCCGTCCGTGCCCGCCGGCCTGGCCGGCACCCTGGCCCTGCTCCAGGCGCTGACCGACGCCGCGATCAGCGCCCCGCTGTGGACGCTCACCTCCGGGGCGATCGCCACCGGCCCGGGCGACCCGCTGACCAGCCCGGTGCAGGCCCAGACCTGGGGCCTCGGCCGGGTGGTCTTCCTGGAGCAGCCGGACCGCTGGGGCGGCCTGATCGACCTGCCCGCCGTGCTCGACGACCGCGCCGCGAGCCGCCTGTGCACGGTCCTCGCCGGCTGCGGCGAGGACGAGGTGGCCATCCGGCCCGCCGGCATCCTGGGCCGCCGCCTGAACCGCGCCCCCCAGCCCAAGGACGGCCGGGACTGGACGCCGCGCGGCACCGTACTGATCACCGGCGGGACCGGAGCCGTCGGCGGGCACGTGGCCCGCTGGCTGGCCGGCCGCGCCGAACGGCTGGTCCTGGCCAGCCGGTCCGGCAGCACCGCCCCGGGCGCCGTGGCACTGGCCGCGAGCCTGGCGGCCGCCGGGACCGACGTCGAGATCAGCAGCTGCGACAGCGCGAGCCGCGCCGACCTCGCCGCGGTCATCGACCGCATCGGGGCGGGCGGTCCGCCGCTCACCGCGGTCATGCACACCGCCGGTGTGCTCGACGACGGCGTGCTCGACGGCCTCGACAACGAGCGGCTGGCGAGCGCCCTCGCGCCCAAGGCCGCCGGTGCCCGCCACCTCGACGAGCTGACGGCCGGTCTGGAGCTCGACGCGTTCGTGCTGTTCTCCTCCGCCGCCGCCACCTTCGGCGGCGCCGGCCAGGCCAACTACTCGGCCGCCAACGCCTTCCTGGACGCGCTGGCGCAGAACCGGCGCTCGCGCGGCCTGCCCGCCGTCTCGGTGGCCTGGGGCCCGTGGGCCGGCGAGGGCGTCTCCGGCGGCAGCGAGGCGGCCCGGCAGCGGCTGCGCCGAAACCGCTGGGAGGTCCTGATGGACCCCCGGACCGCAGTGAAGGCGCTGGGCACCGCGGTGACCGGCCCGGACACCGTCCTGACCGTGATGGACCTGGACTGGCCCGCCTTCGCGGCCGCTCCCGGCCAGGCGAAGATCCTGGACGTCCCGTTCCTGCGAGACCTGCCCGATGCCCAGCAGCTGAAGGCGGCCCAGCAGACCGGGACCGTCGGCGGGCGGCAGGCGGAGGGCGAGCTCGCCCAGCGGCTGACCGGCCTGTCCCGGGCCGAGCAGGACCGGATCCTGGTGGACACGATCCGCGAGGAGGCCGCCGCCGTCCTCGACTACGCGAGCTCCGACGAGGTCGAAGCCGGGCGTGCATTCAGCGAGTTGGGCTTCGACTCGCTGACGTCGGTCGAGCTGCGCAACCGGATCGCCACCGCGACCGGGCTGCGCCTGCCGGCGACGCTGATGTTCGACTACCCGACCCCGACCGTGCTGGCCGAGCACCTGCGCGCCGAACTGCTCGGCGCGCTGGCCGACAACGCGGCCGCGGCCGTCGTGCCGACCGCGGTGGTCACCGATGACGAGCCGGTCGCCATCGTCGCGATGAGCTGCCGCTTCCCCGGCGGGCTGAACACCCCCGAGGAACTCTGGAAGCTGCTGGCCGCGGGCGGCGAGGGCATCTCCGGCTTCCCGCAGGACCGCGGCTGGGACGCGGACGCGCTGTTCGACCCCGACCCGGCGAACGCCGGGACGACCTACGCACGGGAGGGCGGCTTCCTCCACCAGGCGAGCCGGTTCGACGCGGGCTTCTTCGGGATCAGCCCGCGTGAGGCGCTGGCGATGGACCCGCAGCAGCGACTGATGCTCGAACTGTCCTGGGAGGCCCTGGAGTCGGCCGGGGTCGACCCGGCCTCGCTGGGCGGCTCGCGCACCGGCGTGTTCATCGGCGGCTACTCGTCGAACTACGCGCTGGCCAGCATGCAGCTGGGCGGCCGGGAGGGCGCCGGGCAGGTGGAGGGCCACCTGGTGACGGGGAACGCGACGAGCATCATCTCCGGCCGGGTGTCCTACGTGCTGGGCCTGGAGGGCCCGGCGCTGACGGTGGACACGGCGTGCTCCTCCGCACTGGTGGCGCTGCACACGGCCGCCCAGGCGGTGCGCTCGGGCGAGTGCTCGCTGGCCCTGGTCGGCGGCGTCGCGGTGATGGCGACGCCGTGGGAGATGGTGGGCTTCGCCCGCCAGCGCGGACTCGCGGCGGACGGGCGCTCCAAGGCCTTCTCGGCCCGGGCCGACGGCATGGGCATGGGCGAAGGCGCCGGAATGCTGGTGCTGGAGCGGCTCTCCGACGCCCGGCGCAACGGGCACCGGGTGCTCGCGGTGGTGCGGGGCTCGGCGATCAACCAGGACGGTGCGTCCAACGGTCTGACCGCGCCGAACGGTCCCTCGCAGCAGCGGGTGATCCGGGCGGCCCTCGCCAATGCCCGGCTGACCGCCGCCGACGTGGACGTGGTCGAGGCGCACGGCACCGGCACCCCGCTCGGGGACCCGATCGAGGCGCAGGCGCTGCTCGCCACGTACGGCCAGGAGCGGGCCGGGGAGCAGCCGCTGTGGCTGGGCTCGGTGAAGTCGAACATCGGCCACACCCAGGCGGCCGCCGGTATCGCCGGTGTGATGAAGATGGTGCTGGCGCTCCAGCACGAGGAACTGCCGCGCACACTGCACGTCGACGAGCCCTCGCCGCACGTGGACTGGGCCTCGGGCGAGGTGCGGCTGCTGGCCGAGCCGGTGCCTTGGCCGGCCGAGGGCCGGGTCCGCCGCGCGGGTGTGTCGGCGTTCGGTATCAGCGGGACCAACGCGCACGTGATCGTGGAGGAGGCCCCGGCGGCCGAGGCCGTCGAGGTCGACCAGGTGCCGGAGACGGTGCCGGTGCTGCCGGGTGCGGGTGCCTGGGTGGTGTCGGGCAGGACGGCCGAGGGGCTGACGGCTCAGGCGGGTCGGCTGGGGGAGTGGGTCGCCGCGCGGGCTGAGCTGGAGCCGCGGGACGTGGCGTGGTCGCTGGTGACGACGCGTTCGGTGTTCGAGCACCGGGCGGTCATGGTCGGTGGCGAGCGGGCCGAACTGGTCGATGGTGTGGCGAGTCTGGCGGCCGGGGTTTCTTCCGGTGCGGTGGTGTCGGGTGTGGCGCGGGCCGGTGCCCGGGTGGGTCTGGTCTTTGCGGGCCAGGGTTCGCAGTGGGCCGGGATGGGCCGGGGACTGTACGAGGGCAGCCCGGTCTTCGCCGAGGTCTTCGACCGGGTGAGCGGGCTGCTGGAGCTGGAGCTCGGGATCTCGGTGCGGGACGTGGTGCTCGGTGCTGAGGGCGTCGACGAGGCGCTGGCCGATCAGACGCTGTATGCGCAGGCCGGGCTGTTCGCCTTCGAGGTGGCGGTCGCGGCGGTGCTGGCGGCGTCCGGTGTGGTGCCGGATGCGGTGGTGGGTCATTCGGTGGGTGAGGTCGCGGCCGCGTATGTGGCCGGTGTGCTGTCGCTGCCGGACGCGGCCCGTCTGGTGGCGGCGCGGGCCCGGCTGATGCAGGCGCTGCCGAGTGGTGGTGCGATGGCGGCCATCAACGCGCCGGAGGCGGAGGTCGTTGCGACGCTCGCCGAGGGTGCCGTGATCGCGGCGGTCAACGGTCCGGAGTCGGTCGTGGTTTCCGGTGAGGTCGAGGCCGTGGACCGGGTCGTGGAGCTGTGGCGGGAGCAGGGTCGCCGGGTGCGGCGGCTGCGGGTCTCCCACGCGTTCCACTCGCCCGCGATGGACCCGGTGATCGGCGAACTGACCGCTGTGGCCGAAGGGTTGGAGTACGGCCGTCCGCAGGTGATGTGGGCGGGTGCGCTGACCGGTGAGCTGGTCACCGAGTGCGAGGCCGGTTACTGGCCGGCGCAGACCCGTCAGGCTGTGCGCTTCGCCGACGCCGTCGCCGCGCTCGCCAAGCAGGGTGTCACGGTGTTCATCGAGGTCGGCCCCGACGGCTCCCTGTCGTCGCTGGGTTCGGACATCGTCGCGGGCACCGGGAACGAGGACGCCGTCTTCGTCCCGCTCCAGCGCCGTAACGACGAGAGCGTCCCGAGCCTGGTGACCGGCCTGGCCCGGGCGTACGTCAACGGTGCTTCGGTGGAGTGGAGTTCGGTGCTGCCGACCGCTTCGCCGGTCCAGCTGCCGACCTACGCCTTCCACCAGGAGACGTACTGGCCCAAGGGCGTCCAGACCTCGCCGAACACCGGCGGGGAGGGGACGGGCACGGCCGCCGAGGCCCGGTTCTGGGCCGCCGTCGACAACGGCGACCTGGCCGAACTCGGCGACACCCTGGCCCTGGAGGACCAGCGGTACCTCGGTGAGGTGCTGCCGGCCCTGGCGTCCTGGCGGCGCCGCGAGCAGGACCGGTCGGCGACCGTGAACTGGCGCTACCAGGTGAGCTGGGCGCCGGTGGCCGACCCCGCCCCGGCCGTGCTCTACGGGCACTGGCTGCTGGTGGGCACGCCCGAGCAGGCCGGGGGCGAGCTGTGGCAGGCGTGCGTGCGGGCGCTGACCGCGCGCGGCGCCGAGGTCGTGACCCTGGCGACCACCGAGACCGCCGACCAGGGGCTGATGGCCGCGCGGATCGCCGCGACGCTGCCCGAGGCCGAGGTCTCCGGCGTGGTGTCGCTGCTGGCCCTGGACGAGACGCCGCTGCCCGGTCACCCGGTGCTGGCGAACGGCCTCGCCGGGACCCAGACGCTGATCCAGGCCCTGATCGCCGAGGGCGTCCACGCACCGATGTGGGCGCTGACCCGCGGTGCGGTGGCCACCACCCCGGACGAGGCGCTGACCAACCCGGTGCAGGCGCAGGCCTGGGGGCTCGGCCGGGTCGCCACCCTGGAACACCCCGACCACGGCGGCGGTCTGATCGACCTGCCGGCCGAGTTCGACGACCGGGCCGCGGAGCTGTTCTGCGCGGTGCTGGCCGAGTGCGGCGAGGACCAGGTCGCGATCCGTCCGGCCGGGATCTTCGGCCGCCGGCTCACCAGGGCCGCCCGACCGCGCGGCGTCGCAGGGCAGTTCGTGCCGCGCGGCACCGTACTGGTCACCGGTGGCACCGGTGCGATCGGCGGGCACGTCGCCCGCTGGCTGGCCGACCGCGGTACCAAGCGGCTCGTGCTGACCAGCCGCTCCGGGGCCGGAGCCGCGGGGACGGCCGCCCTGGCGGCCGAACTGGCGGCCACCGGAACCGAGGTGGACGTGTTCGCCTGCGACGCCGCCGAGGACGCCGCCCTGGCGGGAGTGCTCGCCAGGATCGGTGCGGGCGGCCCGCCGCTGACCGCGGTCATGCACGCCGCCGGCCTCGGGCAGGCCACCGCACTGGACGACGTCACGGTGGAGGAGACGGCCGCCATGCTGGCGGCCAAGGCCGCCGGCGCCGCGAGTCTCGACCGGCTGACCGCCGACCTGGACCTGGACGCGTTCGTGCTGTTCTCCTCCATCGCGGCGACCTGGGGCAGTGGTCTCCAGGCCGGCTACGCGGCGGCGAACGCCTACCTGGACGCCCTGGCGGAGAACCGCCACGCCCGCGGCCTGGCCGCCACCTCGGTGGCCTGGGGTCCGTGGGGCGGCGGCGGGATGACCGACGCGGAGGGCGCGGCCGCGATGACCCGCCGCGGCCTGCGCCTGATCGACCCGGGCCAGGCGATCCAGGCCCTGGCCCAGGCACTTGACGGCCGGGACCGGCTGCTCACCGTCGTGGACGTGGACTGGGCGCGGTTCGCCCCGCCGTTCACCCTGCGCCGCCCGAGCCCGCTGATCGAGAGCCTGCCCGAGGTCATCGAGGCCCTGGCCGGCAACGGTGGCGACGACGCCCAGGCCGACCCGTCGGCCGGGAACGCGCTGGCGCTGGAACTGGCGGGCCTGTCCCGGGTGGAACAGGACCGACTGCTGATCGACCTGGTCCGGACCGAGGCCGCCGCCGTCCTGGGACACGCGAGCATCGAGTCCGTCGAGGCCGACCGCGCCTTCAACGACCTCGGCGCCGACTCGCTGACCGCCGTCGAACTGCGGGACCGGCTGGGCGCGTCCACCGGACTGCGCCTGCCCAGCACGCTGCTGTTCGACTACCCCACCTCGGCCGCCCTCGCCGACCACCTGCGGGCGGGCCTGACCGAGGAGACCAGCCCGGCCCGGCCGGTGCTGATCGAGCTGGACAAGCTGGAGGGCATGCTCGCCGGTCTCGCCGGCGACGCGGAATCCGCCCTGATCACGAACCGCCTCGAAGTCGTGCTCTCCAAGTGGAGGGAGGCTCGGGCACAGACCGCCGAGACCGGAGTTGCGGAGAAGCTCGAATCGTCAACCGACGACGAAGTCTTCGATTTCATCGGCAAGGAACTCGGAATCCACTGACTCGGCCAACGCCGCGACTTCTTCGACGAGGTGACGTAAGTGAGCGAAGAGAAGCTCCGCTATTTCCTCAAGCGGGTGACCGCTAACCTGCACGAGACCCGGCAGCGTCTGCAGGAACTGGAAGACGCCGGCGGCGAGCCCATCGCCATCGTCGGCATGGGCTGCCGATTCCCCGGGGGTGTGCGCAACCCCGAGGCCCTGTGGGAACTGCTGGACGCCGGGCGGGAATCGGTGGCCGGGCTGCCGCAGGACCGCGGGTGGGCCTTCGGCGAGCCCGGAGGCCCCGGCGCCGCCGAGGTCCAGGCGGGCAACTTCATCTACAGCGCCACCGAGTTCGACGCCGGCTTCTTCGGGATCAGCCCGCGTGAGGCGCTCTCGATGGACCCGCAGCAGCGCCTGCTGCTGGAGGTGGCCTGGGAGGCACTGGAGCGGGCCGGGATCGACCCGGCCTCGCTCCGGGGCTCGCAGACCGGCGTGTTCGCCGGCGCCTCCGCCTCCGGGTACGGCTGGATCACCGGCAAGCAGGGCGAGCTCGACGGTCACGTGATGACCGGCAACGCCACCAGCATCCTGTCCGGCCGGGTGTCCTACACGCTGGGCCTGGAGGGCCCGGCGGTGTCGATCGACACCGCGTGCTCGTCGTCCCTGGTCTCGCTGCACCTGGCCGCCCAGGCGCTGCGCTCCGGCGAGTGCTCGATGGCGCTGGTCGGGGGCGCGTTCGTGGCCGCCACCCCGGTGCTGTTCACCGACTTCAGCACCTCGCTCGGCCTGTCGCCCGACGGGCGCTGCCAGGCTTTCGGGGCCGGGGCGAACGGCATGGGCGTCGCCGAGGGCGCCGGTGTCGTGGTGGTGGAGCGGCTGTCGGACGCGCGCCGCAACGGGCACAAGGTCCTTGCCGTGGTGCGCGGTTCGGCGATCAACCAGGACGGTGCGTCCAACGGTCTGACCGCCCCGAACGGTCCGTCCCAGCAGCGCGTCATCCGCGCGGCGCTGGCCAGCGCCAAGCTCTCGACGGCCGACGTGGACGTGGTCGAGGCGCACGGCACCGGCACCCCGCTCGGCGACCCGATCGAGGCCCAGGCGCTGCTCGCCACCTACGGGCAGAACCGCCCGGAGGACCGGCCGCTGTGGCTGGGGTCGGTGAAGTCCAACATCGGGCACACCCAGCAGGCCGCGGGCATGGCCGGGATCATCAAGATGGTGCTGGCGCTGCAGAACGAGCAGCTGCCGCAGACGCTGCACGTCGACGAGCCGACGCAGGAAGTGGACTGGTCGGCCGGCGAGGTGCGCCTGCTGGCCGAGCCGGTGGCGTGGCCCGCCGGGGAGCGGGTGCGCCGTGGTGGCGTCTCCGGGTTCGGGATGAGCGGCACCAATGTGCACATCATCCTGGAGGAGGCCCCGGCCGAGGACGGCGAGGTCGCGGAGGCGCCCGCCGGGGACGCCGAGGGCGCCGAGGGTGCCGACACCGTGGACGAGTCGGCCGCCGAGGTCGAGGCGGCTCCGGCCGCTCCCGCGGTGCTGGAGCTGGACGGGCTGGCGGCCTGGGCGGTCTCGGGCCGGTCGGCCCAGGGGCTGACGGCCCAGGCGGGCCGGCTGCGGGACTGGGTGTCGGCGCGTCCGGAGCTGGTGCCGGGCGATGTCGCGTGGTCGCTGGCCGCGACGCGTTCGGTGTTCGAGCACCGGGCCGTGGTGGTCGGTGACGACCGTACCGAGCTGCTGTCCGGGCTGGGCGCCCTGGGGAGTGGCGTCCCGGCCGCTTCGGTGGTTTCCGGGGTCGCGCGTTCGGGTGGTCGGACGGCGTTCGTGTTCGCGGGTCAGGGTGCGCAGTGGGTCGGTATGGGCCGGGACGCGGCGCTCTCGAGTCCGGTGTTCGCGGCGCGGTTGGCGGAGTGTGAGGCGGCGCTGGCGCCGTTCGTGGACTGGAAGCTCTCCGAGGTGCTGGCGGGGGCGGAGGGTGCTCCGGGGCTGGACACGGCGGATGTCGTGCAGCCGGTGCTGTGGGCGCTGATGGTCTCGCTCGCGGCGGTGTGGGAGGCCGCCGGGGTGACGCCGGACGCTGTCGTCGGCCATTCGCAGGGTGAGATCGCGGCTGCGACGGTGGCCGGGATGCTCAGCATCGAGGACGCGGCCCGGGTGGTGGCTGTCCGGGCGCGGGCTCTGACGGGTCTGTCCGTCGAGGGTTCGATGGTGTCGGTGGTGATGCCGTCGGCGGCGGTGCGGGAGATCGTCGACGGTTTCGGTGACCGTCTGTCGGTGGCCGCGGTCAACGGCCCGGCGGCCGTGGTGGTCTCGGGTGAGCCGGAGGCGTTGTCGGAGTTCGAGCGTGAGCTGGCCTCGCGCAAGGTGCTGCGGTGGCGGATCCCGGCGACGGACTTCGTCGCGCACTCCCCGGCGGTGGAGCCGCTGGAGGCGGTGCTGGCCGGGGAGTTGGCGGGGATCGCGCCTCGGGCGGGCCGGGTGCCGATGATCTCGACGGTGACCGGTGAGTGGCTCACCGGCACCGAGGTCGACGCCGCCTACTGGTACGCCAACCTGCGCCGGATGGTCCGCTTCGAGGAGGCCGTCCGCACCCTCCTGAGCGGTGGCTACGGCTCGTTCGTCGAGGTGTCGACGCACCCGGTGCTGACCGCCGCCGTCGCGGAGACAGCGGAGGACGCGGGTGTCGCGGACGTGCTGACGGTCGGCACCCTGGAGCGGGACAACGCGGGCGCCGCCCGCCTGGTCACCGCGCTGGCGCAGGCCTACGTCGGCGGCCTTCCGGTCGACTGGAAGGTTGTTCTGCCGGCCGCGGAGTCGGTGGACCTGCCGACGTATGCCTTCCAGCGTCAGCGGTACTGGCTGGAGCCCTCGGCCGCGGATGCGGCGGCCGTCGGTGGTGACGGCACGGGCAGCGAGGCGGAGGCCGCGTTCTGGACCGCCGTCGAAGGCGGGGACCTGGCCCACATCGCCGAGGTCCTGGAACTGGACGACCGGCGTTCGCTCGGCGAGGTGCTGGAGGCGCTGACCTCCTGGCGCCGCCGCGAGCGCGACCGCTCGGCGACGGAGAACTGGCGCTACCAGGTGACCTGGGCGCCGGTCTCGGACCCCGACTCCGCCGCGCTCACCGGCCGTTGGCTGGTGCTCGCCGACCGGGCCGAGGACGAGCTGACCCGGTCCTGCGTCCGGGCGCTGGCCGCCTGCGGCGCGGACGTCACGGTCGCCGAGCTGCCGACCGACGCCGTGGACCGGTCCGAGGTGGCGCTCGCCATCGCCGAGGCGCTGCAAGGCTTCGAGGCGCCGGCCGGCATCGTGTCGCTGCTGGCCCTGGACGAGACCCCCGTACCCGGGTACCCGGCCGTCCCCCGGGGCTTCGCCACCACGCTGGCCGCGGTGCAGGCCCTGGGCGACTCGGGCATCGAGGCGCCGCTGTGGGTGCTCACCCGCGGCGCCGTCGCGGCCACGCCCGGCGAGGCCCTGACCAACCCGCTGCAGACCCAGATCTGGGGCTTCGGCCGCGTCGTCGGCCTCGAACACCCGGACCGCTGGGGCGGGTTGATCGACCTGCCGGCCGAGTTCGACGAGCAGACCGCGGGCCGGCTGGCCGCCGTCCTGGCCGGCTGCGGCGAGGACCAGGTCGCCATCCGCCCGGCCGCGATCCTCGGCCGCCGGCTCACCAGGGCCGGTCAGCCGCACACCGGCGCCGGGCAGTGGACGCCCGGCGGCAGTGTCCTGATCACCGGTGGCACCGGTGCGATCGGCGGGCACGTGGCCGCTTGGCTGGCCGGCCGGGGTGCGCGGCGGCTGGTGCTGACCAGCCGGTCCGGCCCGGCCGCCGCCGGTCTGGCCGCGAAGGCGGCCGAACTGGCCGCCCTGGGCGCCGACGTGGACGTCCTGGCCTGCGACGCCGCCGAGCGGTCCGACCTGGCCGGGGTGTTCGACCGGATCGCCGCGACCGGCCCCGCCCTGTCCGCGGTGTTCCACACCGCCGGTGTCGTCCAGCACAACACCGTGCACGAGACCGACCTGGCCGAGACGGCCGCGGTGCTGGCCGCCAAGGCCGCCGGCGCCGTCCACCTGGACGAGCTGACCGCCGAGCTGGACCTCGACGCCTTCGTCCTCTTCTCGTCGATCGCCGCGACCTGGGGCAGTGGCCTCCAGCCCGCCTACGCCGCGGCCAACACCTTCCTGGACGGCCTGGCCGAGTACCGCCGGGCCCGGGGCCGGACCGCGACCTCGGTGGCCTGGGGCTCCTGGGGCGGCGGTGGCATGACCGACGAGGACGGCGCCGCCCAGGGCAGCCGCCGCGGTCTGGTCGTCATGGACAAGGACCGGGCCGTGCAGGCGCTGGCCCAGATCCTGGACGGCGGCGAGGAGCAGCTGACCGTCGCCGACATCGACTGGGAGAGGTTCGCCCCGCCGTTCACCCTGCGCCGTCCCAGCCCGCTGATCGAGGGCCTGCCCGAGGTCGTCGCGGCCCTGGCCGACGAGCTGCCGGACGCTCCCGGGGACGACCCGGCCGGCGGTTCGGACGCGAGCGCGTCCTGGAAGCAGCGGCTGGCGGGCCTGTCGCGCCTGGAGCAGAACCGGGCGCTGGTCCTGCTGGTGCAGACCCAGGCCGCCTCGGTGCTCGACTACGCCTCGCCCGAGGCCGTCGAGGCCACCCGTGCCTTCAGCGACCTGGGCTTCGACTCGCTGACCTCGGTCGAGCTGCGCAACCGGCTCAGCGCCGCGACCGGACTCCGGCTGCCCGCGACCCTGCTGTTCGACGCCCCCACGCCCACGTCCGCCGCCGAGTTCCTGCTGGCGCAGCTGGCCGGGCTCCCCGACGCCGCGCAGAGCGCTCCGGTGGTGGCGGCGGCGACCGACGAGCCGCTGGCGATCGTCGGCATGGCCTGCCGGTACCCGGGCGGTGTGACCGGCCCCGAGGCGCTGTGGGACCTGGTGGCCGGCGGGACCGACGCCATCTCCGTCCTGCCGGAGGACCGCGGCTGGGTCATCGAGGGCCGGGGCGAGGCCGCCGAGGGCGGCCCCGTCCGGGCCGGCGGCTTCGTCTACGACGCGACCGGCTTCGACGCGGGGTTCTTCGGCATCAGCCCGCGTGAGGCGGTGTCGATGGACCCGCAGCAGCGGCTGCTGCTGGAGGTGGCCTGGGAGGCGCTGGAGCGGGCCGGTCTCGACCCGGCGGCGCTGCGCGGTTCGGCGACCGGTGTGTTCGCGGGCGCGTCCGCCTCGGGTTACGGCTGGAGTTCCGGCCTGCAGGGCGAGTTGGACGGGCACCTGGTGACCGGGATCTCGACCAGCGTGGTGTCCGGCCGGGTGTCGTACGTGCTGGGCCTGGAGGGCCCGGCGGTGACGGTCGACACCGCGTGCTCGTCCTCGCTGGTGGCCCTGCACCTGGCCTGCCAGGCGGTGCGCTCCGGGGAGTGCACGATGGCCCTGGCCGGCGGTGTCATGGTGGCGGCCAACCCGCTGCTGTTCGACCAGTTCAGCCGGCAGATGGGGCTGGCGCCCGACGGCCGGTGCAAGCCGTTCTCGGCCGCGGCCGACGGCATGGGCCTGGGCGAGGGCGCGGGCATGCTCGTGGTCGAGCGGCTGTCGGACGCCCGGCGCAACGGGCACCAGGTGCTCGCGGTGATCCGCGGCAGCGCCACCAACCAGGACGGTGCGTCCAACGGTCTGACGGCGCCCAACGGTCCGTCGCAGCAGCGCGTCATCCGCGCCGCCCTGGCCAACGCCGGGGTCCGCGCCGACGAGGTCGACGTGGTGGAGGCGCACGGGACGGGCACCCCGTTGGGTGACCCGATCGAGGCGCAGGCGCTGCTGGCGACGTACGGTCAGGAGCGCGGCGACAGCGGTCCGTTGCGCCTGGGCTCGGTGAAGTCGAACATCGGGCACACCCAGGCCGCGGCCGGTGTGGCCGGTGTGATCAAGATGGTGATGGCGCTGCGGAACCGGGAGCTGCCGGGGACCCTGCACGCCGCCGAGCGCTCGCCGTACATCGACTGGTCGGCCGGTGAGGTCGAGCTGTTGACCGAGGCCGTGCCGTGGACGGCCGAGAACCGGGTGCGTCGTGCCGGTGTCTCGTCGTTCGGCATGAGCGGCACCAACGCCCACCTCATCCTGGAGGAGGCCCCGGTCGCGGACGCCGAACCGGCGGCCGTCGAGGTCGAGGCGGCTCCGGCAGCTCCCGCGGTGGTCGAGGGCGGTCCGGCGGCGTGGCTGGTGTCGGGCCGGTCGGCCCAGGGGCTGACGGCCCAGGCGGGCCGGCTGCGGGACTGGGTGTCGGCGCGTCCGGAGCTGGTGCCGGGCGAGGTGGCGTGGTCGTTGGCGGCGACGCGTTCGGTGTTCGAGCACCGGGCGGTCGTGGTCGGTGGCGACCGTGCCGCGCTGGCGTCGGGCCTGGAGGGTCTGGCGCTCGGTGCGTCGGCCGCCTCGGTGGTGTCGGGTGTGGCCCGGACCGGTGGTCGGACGGCCTTCGTGTTCGCGGGTCAGGGCGCGCAGTGGGTCGGCATGGGCCGGGACATGCTGGCGGCGTCGCCGGTGTTCGTGGCTCGACTCGCGGAGTGTGAGGCGGCGCTGGCGCCGTTCGTGGACTGGAAGCTCTCCGAGGTCATCGAGGGGGCGGAGGGCGCCCCGCGCCTGGACACGGCGGATGTCGTGCAGCCGGTGCTGTGGGCCCTGATGGTCTCCCTCGCGGCGGTCTGGGAGGCCGCGGGTGTCACCCCGGACGCCGTCCTGGGCCACTCGCAGGGCGAGATCGCCGCTGCCACGGTGGCCGGGATGCTGTCCCTGGAGGACGCCGCCCGCGTGGTGACCGTCCGGGCGCGAGCCCTGACGGGTCTCGCCATCCAGGGCTCGATGGTGTCCGTGGTGATGCCCTCGCCGGCGGTGCGCGAGCTCGTCGACGGCTTCGGTGAGCGGCTGTCGGTGGCCGCGGTGAACGGCCCGGCGGCCGTGGTGGTCTCGGGTCAGCCCGAGGCGCTGTCGGAGTTCGAGCGTGAGCTGGCCTCACGCAAGGTGCTGCGGTGGCGGATCCCCGAGACCGACTTCGTCGCGCACTCCCCGGCGGTCGAACCGCTGGAGACCGTGCTGGCCGGGGAGTTGGCGGGGATCGCGCCGCGGGCGGGCCGGGTGCCGATGATCTCGACGGTGACCGGTGAGTGGCTCACCGGCACCGAGGTCGACGCCGCCTACTGGTACGCCAACCTGCGCCGGATGGTCCGCTTCGAGGAGGCCGTCCGCACCCTCCTGAGCGGTGGCTACGGCTCGTTCGTCGAGGTGTCGACGCACCCGGTGCTGACCGCCGCCGTGACGGAGACCGCCGAGGACGCCGGTCTGGACGTCCTGAGCGTGGGCTCGCTGGAGCGCGACAACGGCGGCGCGGCCCGTCTGGTCACCGCGCTGGCGCAGGCCTACGTCGGCGGCCTTCCGGTCGACTGGAAGACGGTTCTGCCGGCCGCGGAGTCGGTGGACCTGCCGACCTACGCCTTCCAGCACCAGCACTACTGGCTGCAGGCCGCCGCGACGGCGTCCCCGGTGGGCGGCGACGGTGCGAGCACCGAGGCGGAGGCCGCGTTCTGGGCCGCCGTCGAGGGCGGCGACCTGGCCCGGCTCGCCGACACGCTCGCGATCGAGGACCGGCAGCAACTGAGCACCGTCCTGCCCGCCCTGGCGTCCTGGCGCCGGCGGGAGCAGGACCGCTCGGTGACGGAGAACTGGCGTTACCGCGTCACCTGGGCGCCGGTCGCCGACCCCGCTCCCGCCCGGCTGTCCGGGCAGTGGCTGGTCGTGCTCCCCGCCGGAGGGGCGGATGCCGCCTTCGCCGAGCAGTGCACGGCGGCGCTGAGCGCCCGTGGTGCCGAGCTCGTCGTCCTGGAGGCCGCGGCCGCGGCCGACCGGAAGCTGACCGCGGAGCGGATCCGCGCGGTGCTGCCGGAGTCCGGGTTCGCCGGGGTGGTGTCGCTGCTGGCCCTGGACGAGACCCCGGTGCCCGAGCACCCGGTGGTTCCCGGGGGCTTCGCCGCGACGCTGACCCTGGTGCAGGCGCTCGGCGACGCCGAGGTGGGCGCACCGCTGTGGGTGCTCACCTCCGGTGCGGTGGCCGACGGACCGGGCACCGGCCCGGCCCGGCCGGTGCAGACGCAGGTCTGGGGCCTGGGCCGCGTGGTGGCGCTGGAGCACCCGGACCGCTGGGGCGGGTCGGTCGACCTGCCCGGCACGGTCGACGAGCAGGCCGCAGGCCGGCTGGTCGCCGTCCTGGCCGGCTGCGGCGAGGACCAGGTGGCGGTCCGTCCGGCCGGGATCCTGGCCCGGCGACTGACCCGCGCCCCCCACCCCCGGGCGAGCGAGCAGCAGTGGACGCCCGGCGGGACCGTCCTGGTCACCGGTGGCACCGGTGCGATCGGCGGGCACGTGGCCGGTTGGCTGGCAGGCCGGGGTGCCCGGCGGCTGGTGCTGACCAGCCGGTCCGGTCCGGCCGCCGCCGGTCTGGCCGCGCGGGCCGCCGAACTGGCCGCCCGGGGCAGCGATGTGGACGTCGTGGCCTGCGACGCCGCCGACCGGTCGCAGCTGGCCGGCCTGCTCACCCGGATCCCGGCGACCGGCCCCGCCCTGTCGACGGTGATGCACACCGCCGGCATCGGGCAGGCCACCACGGTGGCGGACACCGACCTGGCCGAGACGGCCGCAGTGCTGGCCGCCAAGGCCGCCGGCGCCGTCCACCTGGACGAGCTGACCGCCGGTCTGGAGCTCGACGCGTTCGTCCTCTTCTCGTCGATCTCGGCGACCTGGGGCAGCAGCGTCCAGCCCGCCTACGCCGCGGCCAACACCTTCCTGGACGGCCTGGCCGAGCGGCGCCGGGCCGAGGGGCTGCCCGGCACCTCGGTGGCCTGGGGCCCCTGGGGCGGCGGCGGCATGACCGACGCCGACACCGCCGCGTGGATGGCGCGGGGCGGCCTGATGGTCATGGACGAGGACCACGCCGTGCAGGCGCTGGCCCAGATCCTGGACGGCCGCGAGGGCGCCGTCACGGTGGCCGACGTGGACTGGGCGCGGTTCGCCCCGCCGTTCACGCTGCGCCGCCGCAGCCCGCTGATCGAGGGCCTGCCCGAGGTCGTCGCGGCGCTGGCCGGCGGGACGGCGGACCCGACGGCCGACCCGGCGGCGGGCGAGTCCCTGAAGCAGCGGCTGGCGGGCCTGTCCCGGGCCGAGCAGAACCGGGCGCTGGTCAAGCTGGTCCAGGCCCAGGCGGCCTCGGTGCTCGACTACGCCTCGCCCGAGGCCGTCGAGGCCACCCGGGCCTTCAGCGACCTGGGCTTCGACTCGCTGACCTCGGTCGAGCTGCGCAACCGGATCGGCGCCGCCACCGGACTCCAGCTGCCGGCCACGCTGCTGTTCGACTGCCCCACCCCGGTGGTGCTGGCCGAGTACCTCTGGAACGAGGAGTTCCAGGACGAGGCCGGCCCGGCGTCCCTGGTCGAGGAGGTCGACCGGCTCGGGTCGCTGCTGACCGGGGCGGCACCGGACGAGAAGACACATCAATTGATCACCGATCGGCTGCAGGGGCTCCTTTCCCAGTGGCTGGAGGTCGGCGCCCCGGCGGAAAGCCAGGCGGTCGCGGAGAAGATCGGGTCCGCAACGGACGACGAGATATTCGAGTTCATTCACAGGGAACTCGGCAGGTAATTGGTTGTCCGTGCTTGCGGCTAGCAGGCTTGCTTTTCAAGAACTGGAATGGTGAGATCCGATGGCGAACGAAGAGACTCTCCGGGACTACCTCAAATGGGTGACGACCGACCTCTACAACACGCGGCAACGCCTGCGTGAGGTGGAGGAACGGGGTCACGAGCCGATCGCGATCGTCGGCATCGGCTGCCGTTACCCGGGCGGGATCCAGGCCCCCGAGGATTTCTGGAACCTGCTGGCCGAAGGCCGTGACGGGGTCGCCGGAATTCCGACCGACCGCGGTTGGAACCTCGACGACCTCTACGCGGAGGACCCGGACGGCATTTCGCAGGTGCGGGAGGCCGGATTCATCGCGGACGCCAGCGGATTCGACGCCGGATTCTTCGGCGTCAGTCCGCGCGAAGCGGTGGCGATGGACCCGCAGCAGCGCGTGCTGCTGGAGGTCTGCTGGGAGGCGCTGGAGCGCGCGGGCATCGACCCGACCTCGCTGCGCGGCTCGCTCACCGGCGTGTTCGCCGGTGCCGCGCTGTCCGGTTACGGCTTCGGCACGGACGAGGACCTGGACGTCCACCTGATGACCGGGACCTCGACCAGCGTCATCTCCGGCCGGGTCTCGTACTCGCTGGGCCTCGAAGGCCCCGCGGTGACCGTGGACACCGCGTGCTCCTCGTCCCTGGTGGCGCTGCACCTGGCGGCCCAGGCGGTGCGCTCGGGCGAGTGCTCGCTGGCCCTGGCCGGCGGTGTCACGGTGACCGCCATCCCCATCATGTTCACCCAGTTCTCCAAGCAGCTCGGGCTGGCCCACGACGGACGCTGCAAGGCCTTCTCGGCCGAGGCCGACGGCATGGGCATCGCCGAGGGCGCCGGCATGGTCGTCCTGGAGCGGCTGTCCGACGCCCGCCGCAACGGGCACCCGGTGCTCGCGGTGATCCGCGGCTCCGCGATCAACCAGGACGGCGCCTCCAACGGCCTGGCCGCGCCGAACGGCCCGTCCCAGCAGCGCGTCATCCGCGCCGCGCTGGCCAACGCGCGCCTGTCGACCACCGACGTGGACGTGGTCGAGGCGCACGGCACCGGCACCACCCTGGGCGACCCGATCGAGGCCCAGGCCGTGATCGCCACCTACGGCCAGGGCCGCCCGGAGGAGGCCCCGGTCTTCCTCGGCTCGGTGAAGTCCAACATCGGCCACACCCAGGCCGCCGCCGGTGTCGCCGGTGTCATCAAGATGGTGCTGGCGCTGCGCAACCAGCGGATGCCGCAGACCCTGCACGCCCAGGAGCCCTCGCCGCACATCGACTGGACGGCCGGTGACGTCCGGCTGCTCAACGAGCCCCAGGCCTGGCCCTCCGGCGAGCGGGTGCGCCGCGGCGGCGTCTCCTCCTTCGGCGTCAGCGGCACCAACGCCCACGTCATCATCGAGGAGGCCCCGGCCGAGGACGCCGAGCCGGTGGAGGCCGTCGAGGCCGACGCGCCGGGCGACGCCCCGGCCGAGCAGAGCGCCCCCGAGGCCGCCCCGCCGGTGGTCTCGGGCGCCGCGGCCTGGCTGGTCTCCGGACGCTCGGCGGACGGGCTGGCCGCCCAGGCGGACCGCCTGCGCGACTGGCTCTCCGCCCGGCCCGCGCTGGAGCCCGCCGAGGTGGCCTGGTCGCTGGCGACCACCCGCGCCGCCTTCGAGCACCGGTCCGTCGTCCTGGGCGCCGAGCGCTCCGAACTCATGGGCGGCCTCGGCCAGTTGGCCGGAGGCCTGCAGAACTCCTCGGTCGTCACCGGGGTGGCGCACACCAGTGCGCGGTCCGTCTTCGTCTTCCCGGGCCAGGGCTCGCAGTGGCTCGGCATGGCCCGCGACCTCGCCGCCTGCAGCGACGTGTTCGCCACCCGCCTGGCCGAGTGCGAGGCCGCGCTGGCGCCGTACGTGGACTGGAAGCTCGCCGACGTGCTGACCGGCGCCGAGGGCGCGCCGGAACTGAAGGCCGCCGATGTGGTCCAGCCGGCGCTGTGGGCCGTCATGGTCTCCCTCGCGGCGGTCTGGGAGGCCGCCGGGGTGACCCCCGACGCGGTCGTCGGCCACTCGCAGGGCGAGATCGCCGCGGCCACCGTCGCGGGCATGCTGAGCCTGGAGGACGGCGCCAGGATCGTCGCGCTGCGCTCCCGGGCGCTGCGGGCGATCACCGGCATCGGCGGGATGCTGTCGGTGACCGAGCCGGCCGCCCGGGTCGAGGAGCGGCTGGCCCGCTGGGACGGCCGGCTCTCCCTGGCCTGCGTCAACGGGCCCTCCGCGGTCGTGGTCTCCGGCGAGGCGGCCGCTCTGCGCGAGCTCCAGGAGGAACTGCAGGCCGACGGCGTGCGCGAGCGGATGGTCGCCGTCGACTACGCCTCGCACTGCGCCCAGGTCGAGCGGCTGGAGGAGGAGATCGCCGCCCTGCTCGCCGGCGTGACGCCGCGGGCCGGACGGATACCCATGGTCTCCGCCGTCACCGGCGAACTGCTGGACGGCGAGGACCTGGACGCCGGGTACTGGTACCGGAGCCTGCGGGCCACCGTCCGCTTCGAAAAGGCGGTGCGCACCCTGGCCGGCCTGGACCACCAGGTGTTCATCGAGGTCTCCCCGCACCCGGTGCTGCTCGCGCCGATGACCGACACCCTGGAGGAGGCCGCCGTCGAGGCCGGCCCGGCCGTCCGGCCCGGGGCCGTCCTCGGCACGCTGCGCCGCGACGACGGCGGCGCGATGCGCCTGCTCACCTCGCTCGCCGAGGCCTTCGTCGCCGGTGTGGCCGTCGACTGGGCCAAGGTGCTGCCCGTCGCCGAGTCCGTCGAACTGCCCACCTACGCCTTCCGCCACCAGCGGTACTGGCCCAAGGGCATGCTGGCGCTGCCCGGCGCCGCCAAGGCCGGCGACGGGGACCCGGCCTCGCTGGGCCTGGGCTCCGTGAGCCACCCGCTGCTGCGCGCCGTGGTCGAACTGGCCGGCGAGGCCGAGCTGGTGTGCACCGGCCGGCTGTCGCTGCGCACCCACGCCTGGCTGGCCGACCACGCCGTCGGCGGCGTGGTCCTGCTGCCGGGCACCGGCTTCGTCGAGATGGTGGTGAGCGCCGGCCACCAGGTGGGCTGCTCGCTGATGGAGGAGCTGACGCTGCAGGCGCCGCTCGTCCTGCCCGCCGACGGCGCCGGCGTCCAGGTCCAGGTCGTGGTGGCCCCCGCCGACGAGGAGGGCCGCCGCCAGGTCGACGTGTTCTCCCGCCCCGACCGCCCCGAGGAGGAGGAGCAGGTCTGGGTCAAGCACGCCGCCGCGGTGGTCGCCCCGACGCAGACGTCCCCCCGGGCGGAGGAGGACCTCACCGTCTGGCCGCCGCGCGGCGCCCAGAAGCTCGACATCAGCGACCTGTACACCGTCCACCTGGCCGACATCTACGGCCCGGCGTTCCAGGGCCTCCAGGCCGTCTGGCGCCGCGGCGAGGACATCTTCGCCGAGGTCGCGCTGCCGGAGGAGGCCGGGGACGCCGGCTCGTACGGGCTGCACCCGGTGCTGCTGGACGCCGCGCTGCTGGCCGGTGTCGTCGCCGAGGCCGCCGAGGCCCAGGAGTCCGGCGGCGACGCCGAGCAGGGCCAGATCCGGATGCCGTTCGCCTGGACGGGCGTGGAGCTGCACGCCGCCGGGGCGCCGGTCCTGCGGGCCCGGCTGCGCCGGGACGCCCAGGGCGGCCTGACCCTCACCGCGGCCGACGCCACCGGCGCGCCCGTGGTCTCGGTCGCCTCGTTGATCACCCGGCCGGTCTCGCCGGACCAGCTGCGGGCGGCCGGCGACGAGTGGATCCGGGACGCGTTCTTCACCGTCGAGTGGGCCCCGCTGGCCCAGGGCGCGGTCCTCGACGGGCCGTGGGCGCTGGTCGGCGCCGACCGCTTCGCCGTGGCCGAGCAGCTGGCCGCCGCGGGCGTCCAGGTGCGCCGCTACGCCGACATCGCCGAACTGGCCGCCGCCACCGGCGCGGGCGAGGCCGCCCCCCGCGCGGTGCTCGCCTGCGTCGGCGGCGAGGACGCCGACGGCGTGACCGTGGCTGCCCGGCAGGCCGCCGGCGAGGCCCTGCACCTCGCCCAGGAGTGGCTGGGCGCACCGGAGTTGGAAGCCGCGCAGCTGGTGGTCCTGACCCGCGGCGGGATGGCCGTGCAGGCCGGCGACCGGGTGGCGGACCCGGCGGCCGGTGCGGTCTGGGGCCTGCTGCGCTCGGCGCAGCTGGAGAACCCCGGCCGGATCGTGCTGGCCGACCTCCCCGCCGACGGCGGCGAGGGCGAGGTCGCGGCGCTGCCGACCGTGCTGGGCAGCGGCGAGCCGGAGCTGGCCGTCCGGGACCGGAAGGGCTACGGCCGACGCCTGACCCGCCCCTCGGGCGAGCTGGTCGTCCCCGACTGGACCGTGGCCGCCGCACAGCGCCCCGAGGGCGAGGAGCGGCGCACGGTGCTCGTGACCGGCGGCACCGGAACGCTCGGCGGCGTGGTCGCCAAGCACATGGTGGCCACCGGGCGGGCGGGCGGCGCCGTGCTGCTCAGCCGCTCGGGCCCGGGCGCCGCGGGCGTCGCCGCGCTGGCCGCCGAGGTGGCCGCGCTGGGCGGCTGGGTCCGGGTGCTCGCCTGCGACGTGGCCGACCGGGACGCGCTGGCCGGTGTGCTGGCCGCCCTCCCGGCCGACGGCGCGCTGGGCTCGGTCTTCCACGCGGCGGGCATCATCGACGACGGCATGGTCGACTCGCTGAGCGCGGAGCGCGTGGCGGCGGTCATGCGTCCCAAGGTCGACGCCGCCTGGCACCTGCACGAGCTCACCCAGGGCCTCGACCTCGACCACTTCGTGCTGTTCTCCTCGGTCGCGGCGGCCTTCGGTGGCGCCGGCCAGGCCAACTACGCGGCCGCGAACGCCTTCCTGGACGCGCTGGCCGGCCACCGGCGGGCCGCCGGCCTGGCGGGCACCGCGCTGGCCTGGGGCCCCTGGATGCCCGAGGCCGGCATCGGCCGCGACCTCGACGAGGTGATGCTCCGACGGATGACCGGCTCGGGCCTCGCCGCCCTGAGTGAGCACGAGGGCCTGGCCCTGCTGGACCTGGCCCTGGAGCGGACCGAGGCCATCCTGGTCCCGGCCCGGCTGGACAAGGCCGCCCTGCGCGCGCAGGCGGCCGCCACCGGCGTCCCGGCGCTGTGGCAGGTGCTGGCCGACGAGATCATGCCCCGCCGGGCCGCCGTCACCTCCGCCGCCGGTGCCACCGGCACCAGCGCCGCGGACGTGCTGCGCCAGCAACTGGCCGGGCTGCCGGCCGCGGAGCGCGACCGGGTGCTGCTGGACCTGGTCCGCAGCCACGCGGCCGCGGTGCTCGGACACGCCTCGGGCGACGCGATCGAGGCGAACCGCCCGTTCACGGACCTGGGCTTCGACTCGCTGATCGCGGTCGAGTTCCGCAACCGGATGAACCCGGCGACCGGCCTGCGCCTGCCGGCCACCCTGGTGTTCGACTACCCCAGCCCGGTCTCGCTCGCCGCCATGCTGCGCGAGCAGCTCGCCGGGGACCTCGCCGACCTCGCGGACGCGGCCGGCCCGGCGACGACCGTCGCGCTCGCCATGGACGAGCCGATCGCGATCGTCGGCATGGCCTGCCGCTTCCCGGGCGGCGCGGTCGGCCCGGAGGAGCTGTGGCAGATGCTGGCCACCGGCACCGACGGGCTGTCCACCTTCCCGACCGACCGCGGTTGGGACCTCGACGCCCTCTACAACCCGGACGTGGACAACGTCGGCACCTCGTACACCCAGGTCGGCGGCTTCGTCCAGGACGCCAGCGCCTTCGACGCCGGCTTCTTCGGGATCAGCCCGCGCGAGGCGCTGGCGATGGACCCCCAGCAGCGCCTGCTGCTGGAGACCTCCTGGGAGGCGCTGGAGCGCGCCGGGATCGCCCCGGCCTCGCTCCGGGGCTCGCAGACCGGCGCCTTCGTCGGCGGCTACGGCTCCTCGTACCTCGCCGTCACCATGGCGGACGAGGAGGAGGTGGAGAGCCTCGGGGCGCACCTGATGACCGGCAACGCCGCCAGCGTGCTGTCCGGCCGGGTCTCCTACACGCTCGGCCTGGAGGGCCCGGCGGTGACGATCGACACCGCCTGCTCCTCCTCACTGGTCGCCCTGCACCTGGCCGCCCAGGCCCTGCGCAACGGCGAGTGCACGCTGGCCCTGGCCGGCGGTGTCACGATCATGGCGAGCCCGGACGGGTTCCTGGCCTTCTCGCACGCCCGCGGTCTGGCCGAGGACGGACGGTCCAAGGCCTTCTCCGACGACGCCGACGGCATGGGCATGGCCGAGGGCGCGGGCATGCTCGTGGTCGAGCGGCTGTCGGACGCCCGCCGCAACGGGCACCCGGTGCTCGCGGTGATCCGCGGTTCGGCGATCAACCAGGACGGTGCGTCCAACGGTCTGACCGCGCCGAACGGCCCGTCCCAGCAGCGCGTCATCCGCGCCGCCCTGGCCAGCGCCCGACTCTCGACGGCCGACGTCGACGTGGTCGAGGCGCACGGCACCGGCACCACCCTGGGCGACCCGATCGAGGCCCAGGCCCTGCTGGCCACCTACGGCCAGGACCGCGGCGAGCGCGGCTCGCTGTGGCTGGGCTCGGTGAAGTCCAACCTGGGGCACACCCAGGCGGCCGCCGGTGTGGCCGGTGTGATGAAGATGGTGCTGGCGCTGCAGCACGAGCAGCTGCCGCGGACGCTGTACGCGGACGTCCCGTCCTCGCACGTGGACTGGGAGGCCGGTGACGTCCGACTGGTGAACGAGCCGGTGCCGTGGCCGGCCGGGGAGCGGGTGCGCCGGGCCGGCGTGTCGGCCTTCGGCATCAGCGGCACCAATGTGCACGTCATCGTCGAGGAGGCCCCGGCCGAGGAGGTCGAGGCCGCGGACGCCGCGGGCGTGGACGACGCGGCGGACGGTGCCGCCGACGCCGTCGAGGCGCCGGAGACGGCGCCGGTGGCGGCTGGTGCCGGCGCCTGGCTGGTGTCGGCCCGCTCGGCCGAGGGGCTGGCGGCCCAGGCGGGCCGGCTGCGCGCCTGGGCGGTGGCCCGGCCGGAGCTGGAGCCGGCGGAGGCGGCGTGGTCGCTGGCGACGACGCGTTCGGTGTTCGAGCACCGGGCGGTCGTGGTCGGTGGCGGGCGGGCCGAGCTGGTGTCGGGGCTGCAGAGTCTGGCGGCCGGTGTGCCGTCGGGTTCGGTGGTGTCGGGTGTGGCGCGGCCGGGTGCGCGGACGGTGTTCGCGTTCGCCGGTCAGGGCTCGCAGTGGGTCGGCATGGGCCGTGAACTCGCCGAGGTGAGCCCGGTGTTCGCGGCGCGCCTGGCCGAGTGTGAGGCGGCGCTGGCGCCGTACGTGGACTGGAACCTGGACGAGGTGCTGGCCGGTGCCGAGGGCGCTCCCGCGCTGGAGGCCGCCGATGTGGTGCAGCCGGCGCTGTGGGCCGTCATGGTCTCGCTCGCGGCGGTCTGGGAGGCCGCGGGCGTCACGCCGGACGCGGTCGTCGGCCACTCGCAGGGCGAGATCGCGGCGGCGACCGTGGCCGGGATGCTGTCCCTGGAGGACGGTGCCCGGGTGGTGGCGCTGCGCTCCCAGTCGCTGAAGGTGTTGGCGGGCCTGGGCGGGATGCTCTCCGTGAGCACCTCCGCCGCCGTCGCGGAGGAGCGCATCGCGCGCTTCGGCGAGCGGCTGTCGCTGGCGGCCGTCAACGGCCCCTCGGCGGTGGTGGTTTCGGGTGATCCGCAGGGTCTGGAGGAGCTGAAGGCGGAGTTCGAGGCCGAGGGCGTCCGCGCCCGGATGGTCGCCGTGGACTACGCCTCGCACTCCGCCCAGGTCGAGCGCCTGGAGGAGGAGATCCGCTCCGTCCTGGCGGGTGTGACGCCGCGTCGCGGACGCGTGCCGATGGTCTCCGCCATGACGGGGGAGACGCTGACGGGCGAGGAGCTGGACGCCGCCTACTGGTACCAGAGCCTGCGCGCGACGGTGCACTTCGAGCGCGCGGTGCGCACCCTCGCGAGCCAGTACTGCCAGGTGTTCGTGGAGGTCACCCCGCACCCGGTGCTGATGGGCGCGATGAACGACACCCTCGAAGAGGCCGCCCAGGAGGCCGGCCCCGGCGCGGTGCCGGCGGCCGTCTGCGGCACGCTGCGCCGCGACGAGGGCGGGACGGCCCGTCTGGTCACCTCGCTGGCCGAGGCCTTCGTCAACGGCGCCACCGTCGACTGGACGGCTGTTCTGCCGTCGACCGACGCGGTCGAGCTGCCGACGTACGCCTTCCAGCACCAGCGGTTCTGGCCGCAGGGCGTGCTGGCCCTGCCGACCTCGGCGGGCTCGGTCCTCGGCGGGGACGGTGCGAGCACCGAGGCGGAGGCCCGGTTCTGGGCGGCCGTCGAGGGCGGGGACCTGACGCAGCTGGCCGACACGCTGCTGGTGGACGGTGACCGTCCGTTCAACGAGGTGCTGCCGTCGCTGGCGTCCTGGCGGCGCCGCGAGCTGGACCGGTCGGTGACCGCGAACTGGCGCTACCGGGTGAACTGGGCGGCGATCACCGAGTCCGACTCGCGTGTCCTGTCGGGTACGTGGCTGCTGGTGGTTCCGGCCGGGTTCGACGGGCAGTCGTACGGTTCCGCGCTGGCTGCCCGTGGCGCCGAGGTCGTCGTGGTCGAGGTGCCCGCCGGGTCGGTGGACCGGGCCGAGGTGGCCGCGCTGCTGGCCGAGGCGGTGGAGCCGTCCTCGGTGGCGGGTGTGCTGTCGCTGCTGGCGCTGGACGAGACGGTGCTGCCGGAGTACCCGGTGGTGACCGGTGGCCTGGCGACGACGCTCGCCCTCGTGCAGGCGCTGGGTGACGCGGCGGTCTCCGCGCCGCTGTGGCTGGCCACGAGCGGTGCGGTGGCGGCCGGTCCGGGTGAGGCGCTGGCCAACCCGGTGCAGGCGCAGGTGTGGGGTCTGGGCCGGGTCGTCGGCCTGGAGCACCCGGAGCGCTGGGGCGGTCTGGTCGATCTGCCCGAGGTGCTGGACGAGCGGGCGGCTGCCCGGCTGGTCGCGGTGCTCGCGGGCTGCGGCGAGGAGCAGGTCGCGATCCGGACGGCCGGGATCCTCGGCCGCCGGCTCTCGCGGGTGCCGCAGCGAGGCGGCGAGGACGGCTGGACCCCGCGTGGCAGTGTGCTGATCACCGGTGGCACGGGTGCCATCGCCGGGCACGTCTCGCGCTGGCTGGCCGGTCGCGGTGCGGAGCGGCTGGTGCTGACCGGCCGGTCCGGTCCGGCGGCAGCCGGCATCGCGGCGACCGTCGCGGAGCTGGCCGGGCAGGGTGCGCGGGTGGACGTCGTCTCCTGTGATGTGACGGACCGTTCGGCGCTGGCCGGGCTGGTGGACTGGATCGGGGAGACCGGTCCGGCGCTGTCCTCGGTGCTGCACACGGCAGCCGTCCTGGACGACGGCGTGGTGGACCGGCTGTCGGTGGACCGCCTGGAGACGGTGCTGGCTGCGAAGGCGGCGAGCGCGGTGTACCTGGACGAGCTGACCGCGGGCCTGGACCTGGACGCCTTCGTGCTGTTCTCCTCGGCCGCGTCCACGCTGGGCGGCCCGGGCCAGGGCAACTACGCGGCGGCCAACGCCTTCCTGGACGCCCTGGCGGAGAACCGGCGCAGCCGGGGCCTGGCCGGTCTCGCGGTGGCCTGGGGCCTGTGGGGCGGTGGCGGCCTGGCGGAGTCCAACGAGGCGATCCGCTCGCGGATGCGCCGGATCCCCATGCCGCCGATGGACCCGCAGCTGGCCGTGCGCGCCCTGGCCGAGTCGATGGCGGGCCCGGAGCCCGTCGTCACCGTGATGGACGTCGACTGGCGGCAGCTGGGCTCGGCGCCGGGCACGGCGGACGTGCTGGACATGCCGCTGGTGCGCGACATGCCCGAGATCCGGCGCCTGGCCGCCGAACGGGCGGGGGCCGGCGACACCACGCGCAGCGACGGCGAACTGGCGCGCCGCCTGGGCGGGTTGGGCCGGGCCGAGCAGGACCGGGTGCTGACCGACGTGGTGCGGGCCGAGGCGGCGGCCGTCCTGGGCCACTCCTCGGCGGACATGGTGCAGGCCCGGCAGGCCTTCAAGGACCTGGGCTTCGACTCGCTGACCGCCGTCGAGCTGCGCAACCAGCTCAACGCGGCCACCAGGCTGCGGCTTCCGGCCACGCTGGTGTTCGACTACCCCACCCCGGTCGCCCTCGCCGAGTTCCTGCGCGGCGAGCTGGTCGGGGAGCAGACGGCCGAGGCCGCCGCCCCGGTGGCCGTGGTCACGGGCCCGGTGGTGGACGAGCCGCTGGCGATCGTCGGCATGGCCTGCCGCTTCCCGGGCGGCGCGGGCACCCCCGAGGAGTTCTGGGAGCTGCTCAACGCGGGCGGTGACGCGGTGGGCGGGTTCCCGACCGACCGCGGCTGGGACCTGGACGGGTTCTTCGACCCCGACGGGGGCTCCGGCACCTCCTCCACCGAGTCGGGCGCGTTCCTGCGGGACGCGGCGGGCTTCGACGCCGGGTTCTTCGGGATCAGCCCGCGTGAGGCGCTGGCGATGGACCCGCAGCAGCGGCTCATGCTGGAGACCTCCTGGGAGGCGCTGGAGCGGGCGGGCATCGACCCGGCCTCGCTGCGCGGCTCCTCCACCGGTGTGTTCGCCGGCGGCTTCGGCTCCGGCTACGCCATCGGCATGGCGCTCACGGGCCAGGACGGTTCGGGCGTCGAGGGCCACCTGATGACCGGCAACTCGACCAGCGTGCTGTCCGGCCGCGTCTCGTACGTGCTGGGCCTCGAAGGCCCGGCGGTGACGGTCGACACCGCGTGCTCCTCCTCGCTGGTCGCCCTGCACCTGGCCGCCCAGGCCGTGCGCTCGGGTGAGTGCTCGCTCGCGCTGGCCGGTGGTGTGACCGTCATGGCGACGCCGTTCTCCTTCGTGGAGTTCTCGCGGCAGCAGGGCCTGGCGACGGACGGCCGGTGCCGGGCGTTCTCCGAGGACGCGAACGGCACGGGCTGGGCCGAGGGCGCGGGCGTCCTCGTGGTGGAGCGGCTGTCGGACGCCCGGCGCAACGGGCACAAGGTGCTCGCGGTGATCCGGGGCTCGGCGGTCAACCAGGACGGTGCGTCCAACGGCCTGTCGGCGCCCAACGGCCCCTCGCAGCAGCGGGTGATCCGGGCCGCGCTGGCCAGCGGTCGCCTGACCGCCGCCGACGTGGACGTGGTCGAGGCGCACGGTACGGGCACGACGCTCGGTGACCCGATCGAGGCCCAGGCGCTGCTGGCCACGTACGGCCGGGAGCGGGGCGGGCACGGCCCGCTGCGGCTGGGGTCGGTGAAGTCCAACATCGGGCACACCCAGGCCGCGGCCGGTGTGGCGGGCGTCATCAAGATGGTGCTGGCGCTGCAGAACGAGCGGATGCCGCAGACGCTGCACGCCGAGGTGCCGTCCTCGCACATCGACTGGTCGGCGGGCGAGGTCGAACTGCTGACGGAGTCGGTGCCGTGGCCGGCGGGCGGACGTCCGCGGCGCGCGGGCGTGTCGGCGTTCGGCATCAGCGGGACCAACGCCCACATCATCGTGGAGGAGGCCCCGGCGGCCGAGGCCGTCGAGGCCACCGAGGCACCGGAGACGGAGCCGGTGGTGTCCGGGGCCGGTGCGTGGGTGCTCTCGGGCCGCTCGGCGGACGGTCTGACGGCCCAGGCCGGTCGGCTGCGGGAATGGGTCTCGCAGCGGCCGGAGCTGCAGCCGGCGGATGTGGCGTGGTCGCTGGCCGCGACGCGTACGTCCTTCGAACACCGGGCGGTCGTGCTCGGCGCGGGGCGCGATGAGCTGATGTCGGGTCTGCAGGGCCTCGCCGCCGGGGTCTCCTCCGGTGCGGTGGTGTCGGGCGTGGCCCGGGCGGATGCCCGGGTGGGTCTGGTGTTCGCCGGGCAGGGGTCGCAGTGGGCCGGGATGGGCCGGGGGCTGTACGAGGGCAGCGAGGTGTTCGCCGGGGTCTTCGACCGGGTGAGCGGGCTGCTGGAGTTGGAGCTCGGGATCTCGGTGCGGGATGTCGTGCTGGGGGCCGAGGGCGTCGACGAGGCGCTGGCGGACCAGACGCTGTACGCGCAGGCGGGTCTGTTCGCGTTCGAGGTCGGTGTGGCCGCTCTGCTCCAGGCCGCTGGCGTGGTGCCGGATGCGGTGGTGGGTCATTCGGTGGGTGAGGTCGCGGCCGCTTATGTGGCCGGGGTGTTGTCGCTGCCGGATGCGGCGCGTCTGGTGGCGGCGCGGGCCCGGTTGATGCAGGCGCTGCCGAGTGGTGGTGCGATGGCGGCGGTCAACGCGCCGGAGGCGGAGGTCGTTGCGACGCTCGCCGAGGGTGCCGTGATCGCGGCGGTCAACGGTCCGGAGTCGGTCGTGGTCTCGGGTGAGGTCGAGGCCGTGGACCGGGTCGTGGAGCTGTGGCGGGAGCGGGGTCGCCGGGTGCGGCGACTGCGGGTCTCGCACGCCTTCCACTCGCCGGCGATGGACCCGGTGCTCGACGAACTGACCGCTGTCGCGGCTGGGTTGGAGTACGGCCGTCCGCAGGTGATGTGGGCGGGCGCGCTGACCGGTGAGCTGGTGACGGAGTGCGAGGCGGGCTACTGGCCGGCGCAGACGCGTCAGGCCGTGCGCTTCGCCGACGCCGTCGCCGCGCTCGCCAAGCAGGGCGTCACGGTGTTCATCGAGGTCGGCCCCGACGGCTCCCTGTCCTCGCTGGGTTCGGACATCGTCGCGAGCACCGGGAACGAGGACGCCGTCTTCGTCCCGCTCCAGCGCCGTAACGACGAGAGCGTCCCCAGCCTGGTCACCGGCCTGGCCCGGGCGTACGTCAACGGCGCTGCGGTGGAGTGGAGTTCGGTGCTGCCCGCCGGTTCACCGGTCGAGCTGCCGACCTACGCCTTCCGCCACCAGCGGTTCTGGCCGGAGGGCATCCTGGCGATGCCGGTGGCCGGTGGGGACGGTGCGAGCAGCGAGGCGGAGGCCCGGTTCTGGGCGGCCGTCGAGGGCGGGGACCTGACGCAGCTGGCCGACACGCTGGCGGTGGACGGTGACCGTCCGTTCAACGAGGTGCTGCCGTCGCTGGCGTCCTGGCGGCGCCGGGAGCTGGACCGGTCGCTGACCGCGAACTGGCGCTACCGGGTGAACTGGGCGACGGTCGCCGAGCCCGACTCGCGGGTGCTGTCGGGGACGTGGCTGCTGGCGGTTCCGGCCGGGTTCGACGGGCAGGCGTACGGTTCCGCGCTGGCTGCCCGTGGCGCCGAGGTCGTCGTGGTCGAGGTGCCGGCCGGGCTGGTGGGCCGGTCCCAGGTGGCCGCGCTGCTGACCGGGGCCGTGGCGCCGGCCGGCGTGGCGGGTGTGCTGTCGCTGCTGGCGCTGGACGAGACGGCGCTGCCGGAGCACCCGGTGGTGACCGGTGGCCTGGCGGCGACGCTCGCCCTCGTCCAGGGGCTGGGTGACGCGGCGATCTCCGCGCCGCTGTGGCTGGCCACGAGCGGTGCGGTGGCGGCCGGGCCGGGGGAGACACTGCCCAACCCGGTGCAGGCACTGGCATGGGGCCTGGGCCGGGTCGTCGGCCTGGAGCACCCGGACCGCTGGGGCGGTCTGGTCGACCTGCCCGAGGTGCTGGACGAGCGGGCCGCTGCCCGGCTGGTCGCCGTGCTCGCGGGCTGCGGCGAGAACGAGGTCGCGGTCCGGTCCGCCGGAATCCTGGGCCGTCGGCTCACCCGCGCCTCGCAGCTGCGCGGCAAGGACCGCTGGACCCCGCGCGGCAGCGTGCTGATCACCGGTGGCACGGGTGCCATCGCCGGTCACGTCTCCCGCTGGCTCGCCGAGCGCGGCACCGAGCGGCTTGTTCTGACCAGCCGCTCCGGCCCCGCCGCTCAGGGCGCGGCAGCGCTCGCCGCCGAGTTCGCGACGGCCGGCTCCGCGGTCGAGATCGTCGCCTGTGATGTGACGGACCGCTCGGCGCTGGCCGGGCTGGTGACCTGGATCGGGGAGACCGGTCCGGCACTGTCCTCGGTGCTGCACACCGCCGCCGTCCTGGACGACGGCGTGGTGGACCGGCTCTCGGTGGACCGCATGGAGACGGTGCTGGCCGCGAAGGCGGCGAGCGCGGCGCTCCTGGACGAGCTCACCGCGGACCTGGACCTGGACGCCTTCGTCCTGTTCTCCTCGATCTCCTCCACGCTGGGGGCCGCGGGGCAGGGCAACTACGCGGCAGCCAACGCCTACCTGGACGCCCTGGCGGAGAACCGGCGCAGCCGTGGCCTGGCCGCGCTCACCGTCGCCTGGGGTGCCTGGGCCGGCGGCGGCATGGCCGAGTCCAACAGTGTGGTGCAGGCCCGGGTCAAGCGCGGCCCGATGCCCGCCATGGACCCGCAGCTCGCCGCCCGCGCCCTGGGCGAGGCGCTGGAGGGACCGGACGCGCTGGTGACCGTGATGGACGTGGACTGGGCGCAGCTGGCCTCCGGGCCCGGCGCCGCGGACCTGCCCGAGCGGCCGCTGGTGCGGGACCTGCCCGAGATCCGTCAGCTGGCCGCGGGCGGCGGGGCCACGGCCGCCGTGGTCCGCAGCGAGAGCGAGCTGGCGCACCGGCTGGCCGGGCTGGCCCGCGCCGAGCAGGAGCGGGTGCTCACCGAGCTGGTGCGGGCCGAGGTCGCGGTCGTGCTGGGGCACGCCTCGGCCGACGCGGTCGAGGACCGGCGCGCGTTCAAGGACCTGGGCTTCGACTCGCTGACCGCCGTCGAACTGCGCAACCGGCTGAACGCCGCGACCGGCATCCGCCTGCCCGCCACGCTGGTCTTCGACTACCCGACCCCGACGGTCCTCGCCGAGTTCCTGTGCGGCGAACTGACCGGCAAGGTGGCGGCTGCCGCCGCTCCGGTGGCCGTGGTCACCGGCCCGGTGGTGGACGAGCCGCTGGCGATCGTCGGCATGGCCTGCCGCTTCCCGGGCGGGGCCGGCACTCCCGAGGAGTTCTGGGAGCTGCTCAACTCCGGCGGTGACGCCGTGGGCGGGTTCCCGACCGACCGCGGCTGGGACCTGGAGGGCTTCTACGACCCGGAGCGCGGCAACGCCGGGACCTCGTACACCCAGTCGGGCGCCTTCCTGCGGAACGCGGCGGAGTTCGACGCCGGGTTCTTCGGCATCAGCCCGCGCGAGGCGCTGGCGATGGACCCGCAGCAGCGTCAACTGCTGGAGACCTCCTGGGAGGCGCTGGAGCGGGCGGGCATCGACCCGGCCTCGCTGCGCGGCTCCTCGACCGGTGTCTTCGCGGGCGGCTTCGCCTCGGGCTACGGCTTCGGCGTGACCCTGGCGAGCCAGGGTGACTCCGGTGCCGAGGGCCACGTGATGACCGGGAACGCGACGAGCGTGCTCTCCGGCCGGGTGTCGTACGTGCTGGGCCTCGAAGGCCCGGCGGTGACGGTCGACACCGCGTGCTCCTCCTCGCTGGTCGCCCTGCACCTGGCCGCCCAGGCCGTGCGCTCGGGCGAGTGCTCGCTGGCCCTGGCCGGCGGTGTCACCGTGATGGCGACGCCGGGCACGTTCATCGACTTCTCGCGCCAGCAGGGCCTGGCGGCCGACGGCCGGTGCCGGGCGTTCTCCGAGGACGCCGACGGCACGGGCTGGGCCGAGGGCGCGGGCGTGGTCGTCGTGGAGCGGCTGTCGGACGCCCGGCGCAACGGGCACAAGGTGCTCGCGGTGCTGCGCGGTTCGGCGGTCAACCAGGACGGTGCGTCCAACGGTCTGACCGCGCCCAACGGTCCCTCGCAGCAGCGGGTGATCCGGGCGGCGCTGGCCAGCGGCCGGCTGACCGCCGCCGACGTCGACGTGGTCGAGGCGCACGGCACGGGCACGACGCTCGGTGACCCGATCGAGGCCCAGGCGCTGCTGGCCACCTACGGCCAGGAGCGGCCGGAGGACCGGCCGCTGCTCCTCGGCTCGGTGAAGTCCAACATCGGCCACACCCAGGCCGCGGCCGGTGTGGCGGGTGTCATCAAGATGATCCTCGCGCTGCAGCACGAGCGGCTGCCGCAGACGCTGCACGCCGAGGTGCCGTCCTCGCACGTGGACTGGGCGGCGGGCGAGGTGCGGCTGCTGACCGAGCAGGTGGCCTGGCCGGCCGACGGCCGGGTGCGGCGTGCGGGTGTGTCGGCGTTCGGCATGAGCGGCACCAACGCGCACGTCATCCTGGAGGAGGCCCCGGCGGCCGAGGCCGTCGAGGTCACCGAGGCGCCGATCGCGGACCCGGTGCTGCCGGGTGCGGGTGCCTGGGTGGTGTCGGGCAAGACGGCGGACGGTCTGACGGCCCAGGCGGGTCGGCTGCGGGAGTGGGTCTCGCAGCGGCCGGAGTCGGAGCCGGCGGAGGTCGCGTGGTCGCTGGCGACGACGCGTACGTCCTTCGAGCACCGGGCGGTCGTGCTCGGAACCGAGCGCGACGAGCTGATGTCGGGTCTGCGGAGCCTGGCTGCCGGTGTGTCGGCGGCGTCGGTGGTGTCGGGCGTGGCCCGGGCCGGTGCCCGGGTGGGCCTGGTGTTCGCCGGTCAGGGGTCGCAGTGGACCGGGATGGGCCGGGGGCTGTACGAGGGCAGCCCGGTCTTCGCGGAGACCTTCGACCGGGTGAGCGGGCTGCTGGAGTTGGAGCTCGGGATCTCGGTTCGGGACGTGGTGCTGGGGGCCGAGGGCGTCGACGAGGCGCTGGCCGATCAGACGCTGTATGCGCAGGCCGGGCTGTTCGCCTTCGAGGTGGCGGTCGCGGCGGTGCTGGCGGCGTCCGGTGTGACGCCGGATGCGGTGGTGGGCCACTCGGTGGGCGAGGTCGCGGCCGCTTACGTGGCCGGAGTCCTCTCCCTGGAGGGCGCCGCCCGTCTGGTGGCGGCGCGGGCCCGGCTGATGCAGGCGCTGCCGAGCGGCGGTGCGATGGCGGCCATCAACGCCTCCGAGGCGGAGGTCGTTTCGACGCTCGCCGAGGGTGCTGTGATCGCGGCCGTCAACGGCCCGGAGTCGGTCGTGGTCTCCGGTGAGACGGAGGCCGTGGACCGGGTGGTGGAGCTGTGGCGGGAGCAGGGTCGTCGGGTGCGGCGGCTGCGGGTTTCGCACGCGTTCCACTCGCCGGCGATGGATCCGGTGATCGGCGAACTGACGGCTGTGGCCGAGGGGTTGGAGTACGGCCGTCCGCAGGTGATGTGGGCGGGTGCGCTGACCGGTGAGCTGGTGACGGAGTGCGAGGCGGGTTACTGGCCGGCGCAGACCCGTCAGGCGGTGCGCTTCGCGGATGCCGTCGCCGCGCTCGCCAAGCAGGGCGTCACGGTGTTCATCGAGGTCGGCCCCGACGGCTCGCTGTCCTCGCTCGGCCCCGACGCCGTGGCAGGGGTCGACGGTGAGGAGGCCGTGTTCGTCCCGCTCCAGCGGCGCGACGACCAGGGCGTCAACGGCCTGGTGACCGGCCTGGCCCGGGCGTACGTCAACGGTGCTGCGGTGGAGTGGAGTTCGGTGCTGCCGACCGCCTCGCCGGTCGAGCTGCCGACCTACGCCTTCCGCCACCAGCGGTTCTGGCCGGAGGGCATCCTGACGCTGCCGACGCTGTCCCCGGCGGGCGGCGACGGTGCGAGCACCGAGGCGGAGGCCCGGTTCTGGGCGGCCGTCGAGGACGGGGACCTGGCCCGGATCGCCGACACGCTGGCGATCGAGGACCAGCAGCAGCTCGGTGAGGTGCTGCCCGCTCTGGCGTCCTGGCGACGTCGCGAGCAGGACCGGTCGCTGACGGCCAACTGGCGCTACCGGGGCGGTTGGTCGGCTATCGCCGAGCCCGACTCCCGGGTACTCTCCGGCACCTGGCTGGTCGCCGCCCGTACCGGCTCGGCCGATGACCTGACGCGCCAGAGCGTGGCCGCGCTGGCTGCCCGTGGTGCCGAGGTCGTCGTGGTCGAGGTGCCCGCCGGGTCGGTGGACCGGGCCGGGGTGGCCGCGCTGCTGGCCGAGGCCGCGGAGCCGTCCGGTGTGGCGGGTGTGCTGTCGCTGCTGGCGCTGGACGAGACGGTGCTGCCGGAGCACCCGGTGGTGACCGGTGGTCTGGCCGGCACCCTGAGCCTGATCCAGGCAGTGGGCGATGCCGGGATCTCCGCGCCGTTGTGGCTGGCCACGCGTGGTGCGGTGGCAGCCGGTCCGGGTGAGGCGCTGGCCAACCCGGTGCAGGCCCAGGTGTGGGGTCTGGGTCGCGTCGTCGGCCTGGAACAGCCGGACCGTTGGGGCGGGTTGGTCGATCTGCCCGAGGTGCTGGACGAGCGGGCGGGCGCCCGGTTGGTCGCGGTGCTCGCGGGCTGCGGTGAGACCGAGGTCGCGGTCCGGTCCGCCGGGATCCTGGGCCGTCGGCTCACCCGGGCCTCGCAGCCCCGGGGCAAGGACGGTTGGGCGCCGCGCGGCAGCGTGCTGATCACCGGTGGCACGGGTGCCATCGCCGGGCACGTCTCGCGCTGGCTGCCCGGTCGCGGTGCGGAGCGGCTGGTGCTGACCGGCCGGTCCGGCCCCGCCGCCACCGGCATCGCGGCGACCGTCGCGGAGCTGGCGGCCCGGGGCACCCGGGTGGACGTCGTCTCCTGTGATGTGACGGACCGCTCGGCGCTGGCCGGGCTGGTGACCTGGATCGGGGAGACCGGTCCGGCGCTGTCCTCGGTGCTGCACACGGCCGCCGTCCTGGACGACGGCGTGGTGGACCGGCTGTCGGTGGACCGCCTGGAGACCGTACTGGCCGCGAAGGCGGCGAGCGCGGTGTACCTGGACGAGCTGACCGCGGGCCTGGACCTGGACGCCTTCGTCCTGTTCTCCTCGGCCGCGTCCACGCTCGGCGCAGCCGGTCAGGGCAACTACGCGGCGGCCAACGCCTTCCTGGACGCCCTGGCGGAGAACCGGCGCAGCCGCGGTCTGGCCGCGCTCACCGTCGCCTGGGGTGCCTGGGCCGGCGGCGGCATGGCCGAGTCCAGCAAGGTGGTCCGGGCGAGGGTCAAGCGGGCCCCGATGCCGGCGATGGACCCGCAGCTCGCGGTGCGGGCACTGGGCGAGTCGCTGGACGGGCCGGACGCCGTCGTCACGGTGATGGACGTCGACTGGGCCGAGCTGGTCGCCTCGCCCGGCCCGGTGGATCCGCGGGAGATGCCGCTGGTGCGGGAGCTGCCGGAGATCCGTCGGCTGGCCGCCGCGCGCACCGACGGCAGTGCCGCGGTCCGCGAGGAGGGCGGACTGGCCCGTCAGCTGGCCGGGCTGACCCGCGCCGAGCAGGAGCGGGTGCTCACCGACCTGGTGCGGGACGAGGTCGCGGTCGTGCTGGGGCACGCCTCGGCCGACGCGGTCGAGGACCGGCGGGCGTTCAACGACCTGGGCTTCGACTCGCTGACGTCGGTCGAACTGCGCAACCGGCTCAACGGCGCGACGGGTCTTCGACTGCCGGCCACGCTGGTGTTCGACTACCCGACCCCGAACGCCCTTGCCAGCTGGCTGCGAACCGAGATTGTCTCGGACGAAGCGGTGTCGGTGCCGATCCTTGCCGAGCTCGACCGGCTCGAGGCCGCCCTCCGTACCGGGTCGATGGACGACCCGGTGCGCGAGGAGGCCACCGACCGACTCCGTCGGCTGCTGGACGCCATCGGCGACCAGGCCGCCGACAAGAGCAAGAAGCGGCGCGAAGCGGAACTCGAGGGCGCGACCGACGACGAGCTGTTCGCTCTCGTCGACGAGCTCGAGTGACGCCTGTCCGGCCCTGAGGGGCTCTGCTCGAACCGGGCTGTCCCGCGCGTTCCGTGCGCGCGGGGCAGCCCGCCCCTGCCTTTGCCCGAAAAACCACTGCTGGGAGACGACCGTGTCCGACGGGGACAAGCTTCGTAGTTACCTAAAGCGGGCCATCGCTGACGCTCAGGACGCCCGCGCCCGGCTGCGCGAGGTGCAGGAGCAGGCCGCGGAGCCGGTGGCGATCGTCGGCATGGCGTGCCGCTTCCCGGGTGGTGCGGACAGCCCGGAGGAGTTCTGGGAGCTGCTGTCCTCGGGCGGTGACGCGGTGGGCGGGTTCCCGACCGACCGCGGCTGGGACCTGGACGACGTCTACGACCCGGACGGCGAGCGCGAGGGCACCTCGTACGTGGCGCAGGGCGCGTTCCTGCGGGACGCGACCCGCTTCGACGCCGGGTTCTTCGGGATCAGCCCGCGCGAGGCGATGGCGATGGACCCGCAGCAGCGCCTGTTGCTGGAGACCTCGTGGGAGGCGCTGGAGCGGGCGGGCATCGACCCGGCCGCCCTGCGGGAGACGGCGACCGGGGTGTTCGCGGGCGGCTTCGGGTCCAACTACGGGATCGGCGTCTCCTGGTCCGCCGAGGCCGGGTCCGGCGTCGAGGGCCACCTGATGACCGGCAACGCGACGAGTGTGCTGTCGGGCCGCGTCTCGTACGTGCTCGGGCTGGAGGGCCCGGCGGTGACGATCGACACCGCGTGCTCGTCCTCGCTGGTCGCCCTGCACCTGGCCGCCCAGGCCCTGCGGTCGGGGGAGTGCACGCTGGCCCTGGCCGGCGGTGTCACGGTGCTGGTGTCCCCGGGGACGTTCGTGGAATTCTCCCGGCAGCAGGGGCTGTCCGCGGACGGCCGGTGCCGGGCGTTCTCCGAGGACGCCGACGGCACGGGCTGGGCCGAGGGCGTGGGCATGCTCGTGGTGGAGCGGCTCTCGGACGCGCGCCGCAACGGGCACAAGGTGCTGGCGGTGCTGCGCGGTTCGGCGGTCAACCAGGACGGTGCGTCCAACGGTCTGACGGCGCCGAACGGTCCGTCGCAGCAGCGGGTGATCCGGGCGGCGCTGGCCAATGCGCGGCTGTCGGCCGCGGATGTGGACGTGGTGGAGGCGCACGGCACGGGTACGACGCTGGGTGACCCGATCGAGGCGCAGGCGCTGCTGGCCACCTACGGTCAGGACCGGCCGGAGGAGCGGCCGCTGCTGCTGGGGTCGGTGAAGTCGAACATCGGGCACACCCAGGCGGCTGCTGGCGTGGCCGGTGTGATGAAGATGGTGCTGGCGCTCCAGCACGAGGAGCTGCCGCCCACGCTGCACGCCGAGGTGCCGTCCTCGCACGTGGACTGGTCGGCGGGCCAGGTGGAGCTGCTGACGGAGTCGGTGCCGTGGCCGGCCGGGGAGCGGCCGCGGCGTGCGGGCGTCTCCTCCTTCGGCATCAGCGGGACCAACGCGCACGTGATCGTGGAGGAGGCCCCGGCGGCCGAGGTCGCTGCGGTCGGCGAGGCCGCCGAGCCGGTGGCCCCCGTCGCGGACCCGGTGCTGCCGGGTGCGGGTGCCTGGGTGGTGTCGGGCAAGACGGTGGACGGTCTGACGGCTCAGGCGGGTCGGCTGCGGGAGTGGGTTGCCGCGCGGGCTGAGCTGGAGCCGCGGGACGTGGCGTGGTCGCTGGCGACGACGCGTTCGGTGTTCGAGCACCGGGCCGTGGTGGTCGGTGGCGAGCGGGCCGAACTGGTCGATGGTGTAGCGAATCTGGCTGCCGGGGTTTCTTCCGGTGCGGTGGTGTCGGGTGTGGCGCGGGCGGGTGCCCGGGTTGGTCTGGTCTTCGCGGGTCAGGGTTCGCAGTGGGCCGGGATGGGCCGGGGGCTGTACGAGGGCAGTCCGGTCTTCGCGGAGACCTTCGACCGGGTGAGCGGGCTGCTGGAGTTGGAGCTCGGGATCTCGGTGCGGGATGTCGTGCTCGGTGCCGAGGGTGTGGACGCCGAGCTGGCGGACCAGACGCTGTATGCGCAGGCCGGGTTGTTCGCCTTCGAGGTGGCGGTCGCGGCGGTGCTGGCGGCGTCCGGTGTGGTGCCGGATGCGGTGGTGGGTCATTCGGTGGGTGAGGTCGCGGCCGCGTATGTGGCCGGTGTGCTGTCGCTGCCGGATGCGGCGCGTCTGGTGGCGGCGCGGGCCCGGCTGATGCAGGCGCTGCCGAGTGGTGGTGCGATGGCGGCGATCAACGCCTCCGAGGCGGAGGTCGTTGCGACGCTCGCCGAGGGTGCCGTGATCGCGGCGGTCAACGGTCCGGAGTCGGTCGTGGTTTCCGGTGAGACGGAGGCTGTGGACCGGGTGGTGGAGTTGTGGCGGGAGCGGGGTCGCCGGGTGCGGCGGCTGCGGGTCTCGCACGCCTTCCACTCGCCCGCGATGGACCCGGTGATCGGCGAACTGACGGCTGTGGCCGAAGGGTTGGAGTACGGCCGTCCGCAGGTGATGTGGGCGGGTGCGCTGACCGGTGAGCTGGTCACCGAGTGCGAGGCGGGCTACTGGCCGGCGCAGACCCGTCAGGCTGTGCGCTTCGCCGACGCCGTCGCCGCGCTCGCCAAGCAGGGTGTCACGGTGTTCATCGAGGTCGGCCCCGACGGCTCCCTGTCCTCGCTCGGCCCCGATGCCGTGGCAGGGGTCGACGGTGAGGAGGCCGTGTTCGTCCCGCTCCAGCGGCGCGACGACGAGAGCGTCAACGGCCTGGTGACCGGCCTGGCCCGGGCGTACGTCAACGGCGCTGCGGTGGACTGGAGTTCGGTCCTGCCCGCCGGTTCGCCGGTCGAGCTGCCGACCTACGCCTTCCGCCACCAGCGGTTCTGGCCGGAGGGCGTGGTGTCGCTCACCCCGCCGGCGGTCGGCGCGGACGGCGCGAGCAGTGCGGCGGAGGCCGAGTTCTGGGCCGCCGTCGAGAACTTGGACCTGGCCCGCATCGCCGACACGCTGGCGATCGAGGACGGGCAGCAGCTGAGCGAGGTGCTGCCGGCCCTGGCGTCCTGGCGGCGCCGCGAGAAGGACCGGCTGGCGACCACGGGCTGGCGTTACCGGGTGAACTGGGCGACGGTCGCCGAGTCCGACTCGCGTGTCCTGTCGGGTACGTGGCTGCTGGTGGTTCCGGCCGGGTTCGACGGGCAGGCGTACGGTTCCGCGCTGGCTGCCCGTGGCGCCGAGGTCGTCGTGGTGGAGGTGCCCGCCGGGTCGGTGGACCGGGCCGAGGTGGCCGCGCTGCTGGCCGAGGTCGTGGAGTCTTCGGCGGTGGCGGGTGTGCTGTCGCTGCTGGCGCTGGACGAGACGGTGCTGCCGGAGCACCCGGTGGTGACCGGTGGTCTGGCCGCCACCCTGGCCCTGATCCAGTCGCTCGGTGACGTCGGGGTCGAGGCGCCGTTGTGGCTGGCCACGCGTGGTGCGGTGGCGCCCGGTGCGGGTGAGGCGCTGGTCAATCCGGCGCAGGCGCAGGTGTGGGGCCTGGGTCGCGTGGTGGCGCTGGAGCACCCGGACCGTTGGGGCGGTCTGGTCGACCTGCCGGAGGTGCTGGACGAGCGGGCCGGAGCCCGGCTGGTCGCGGTGCTTGCGGGCTGTGGTGAGACCGAGGTCGCGGTCCGGTCCGCCGGGATCCTGGGCCGTCGGCTCACCCGGGCCTCGCAGCTGCGCGGCAAGGACCGCTGGACTCCGCGTGGCAGTGTGCTGATCACCGGTGGCACGGGTGCCATCGCCGGGCACGTCTCGCGCTGGCTCGCCGAGCGCGGCACCGAGCGGCTTGTTCTGACCGGCCGCTCCGGCCCCGCCGCCACCGGCATCGCGGCGACCGTCGCCGACCTGGCCGTGCGGGGTACGCGGGTGGACGTCGTGGCGTGCGACGTCAGCGACCGTTCGGCGCTGGCCGGGCTGGTGGCCTGGATCGGGGAGACCGGTCCGGCGCTGTCCTCGGTGCTGCACACGGCCGCCGTCCTGGACGACGGCGTGGTGGACGGCCTCTCGGCGGAGCGGTTGGCGTCCGTGCTGCGGGTGAAGGCCGAAGGCGCCGTCCTGCTCGACGAGTTGACCGCGGACCTGGACCTGGACGCCTTCGTGCTGTTCTCCTCGGCCGCTTCCACGCTGGGCGCGTCCGGTCAGGGCAACTACGCGGCGGCCAACGCCTTCCTGGACGCCCTGGCGGAGAACCGCCGGGGCCGCGGACTGCCCGGCCTGTCGGTGGCCTGGGGCGCGTGGGGCGGTGGCGGGTTCGCCGAGTCCAGCGAGGCGGCGCGGGCCCGGGTCAAGCGCGGCCCGATGCCGGCCATGGACCCGCAGCTCGCCGCCCGCGCCCTCGGCGGGGCACTGGACGGCCCGGACGCCGTCGTCACCGTGATGGACGTCGACTGGGCCCTGCTGGTCTCCGCGTCGGGCTCGGCGGACCTGCGGGAGGTGCCGCTCTTCCGCGACCTGCCCGAGGTCCGCCGGCTCGCCGCCCGAGGGGCCGGGGCCGAAACCCGTACCGAGGGTGAACTGGCCCGCCGACTGGCCGGGTTGGGCCGGGCCGAGCAGGAGCGGGTGCTGACCGACGTGGTGCGGTCCGAGGTCGCGGTCGTGCTGGGGCACGCCTCGGCCGACGCGGTCGAGGACCGGCGCTCGTTCAAGGACCTGGGCTTCGACTCGCTGACCGCCGTCGAGCTGCGCAACCGCCTCAACGCGGTGACCGGCGTCCGGCTGCCCGCCACCCTCGTGTTCGACTACCCCACCCCGCTGCTGCTGGCCCGCTTCCTGCGCGGTGAACTGACCGGCGAGGCAGCCGGATCGGGCGCGGCCGTCGCGGTGCACGCCGCAGCCGCGGACGAGCCGCTGGCGATCGTCGGCATGGCCTGCCGCTTCCCGGGCGGGGCCGGCACTCCTGAGGAGTTCTGGCAGCTGCTCAACTCCGGCGGTGACGCGGTGGGCGGGTTCCCGACCGACCGCGGCTGGGACCTGGAGGGCGTGTACGACCCGGACGGTGAGCGCGAGAACACCTCCTACGTGGCGCAGGGCGCCTTCGTCCGGGACGCGACCGAGTTCGACGCGGGGTTCTTCGGGATCAGCCCGCGTGAGGCGCTGGCGATGGACCCGCAGCAGCGCCTGCTGCTGGAGGCGTCCTGGGAGGCGCTGGAGCGGGCCGGCATCGACCCGTCGGGGCTGAACGGCAGCGCGACCGGCGTCTTCGCCGGTGGCTACGCCTCGGGCTACGGCTTCACCCTGGCGGGCGAGGAGAACGCCGGCGTCGAGGGCCACCTGCTGACCGGCAACGCGACCAGCGTGCTCTCCGGGCGCGTCTCGTACGCGCTCGGCCTGGAGGGCCCGGCGGTGACGATCGACACCGCGTGCTCGTCCTCGCTGGTCGCCCTGCACCTGGCCGCCCAGGCGCTGCGCTCCGGCGAGTGCTCGCTCGCGCTGGCCGGCGGCGCCACGGTGATGGCGACGCCGGGCATGTTCGTCGACTTCTCGCGGCAGCAGGGGCTGTCCGCGGACGGCCGCTGCCGGGCGTTCTCCGAGGACGCCGACGGGACCGGCTGGGCCGAGGGCGTGGGCATGCTCGTGGTCGAGCGGCTCTCGGACGCCCGGCGCAACGGGCACCCGGTACTGGCCATGCTGCGTGGCTCGGCGGTCAACCAGGACGGTGCGTCCAACGGTCTGACGGCGCCGAACGGTCCGTCGCAGCAGCGGGTGATCCGGGCGGCCCTCGCCAATGCCCGGCTGTCGGCCGCCGATGTGGACGTGGTCGAGGCGCACGGTACGGGCACCACTCTGGGTGACCCGATCGAGGCGCAGGCGCTGCTGGCGACCTACGGCCAGGACCGGCCGGAGGGGCAGCCGCTGTGGCTGGGGTCGGTGAAGTCCAACATCGGACACACCCAGGCTGCGGCCGGTGTGGCCGGTGTCATCAAGATGATCCTCGCCCTGCAGCACGAGCGGCTGCCGAAGACCCTGCACGCCGACGACCCGTCCTCGCACGTGGACTGGGCGGCCGGTGAGGTGGAGCTGCTGACGGAGTCGGTGCCGTGGCCGACCGGGGAGCGCCCGCGTCGGGCCGGGGTGTCCTCGTTCGGGATGAGCGGCACCAACGCCCACGTCATCGTGGAGGAGGCGCCGGCGGCCGAGGTCGTCGAGGCGCCGGAGACAGTGCCGGTGGTGGCGGGTGCCGGTGCGTGGCTGGTGTCGGGCCGGTCGGCCGAGGGGCTGACGGCCCAGGCGGAGCGGCTGCGGGAGTGGGTCGCGGGGCGGCCGGAGTTGGAGCCGGCGGAGGTGGCGTGGTCGTTGGCGACGACGCGTTCGTCCTTCGAGCACCGGGCGGTCGTGGTCGGGACCGAGCGGGCCGAACTGGCCGGTGGTGTGGAGAGCTTGGCGGCCGGTGTGCCGTCGGGTTCGGTGGTGTCGGGTGTGGCGCGGCCGGGTGCGCGGACGGTGTTCGCGTTCGCGGGTCAGGGTTCGCAGTGGGTCGGTATGGGCCGTGAACTCGCCGTGGTGAGCCCAGTGTTCGCGGCGCGGCTGGCGGAGTGTGAGGCGGCGCTGGCGCCGTATGTGGACTGGAAGCTCGCCGATGTGCTGGCGGGTGCCGAGGGTGCGCCGGAGTTGAAGGCTGCCGATGTGGTCCAGCCTGCGCTGTGGGCCGTGATGGTGTCGCTCGCGGCGTTCTGGGAGGCCGCTGGGGTTGAGCCTGCTGCTGTGGTGGGTCACTCGCAGGGTGAGATCGCGGCGGCGACCGTCGCCGGGATGCTCAGCATCGAGGACGGTGCCCGGGTGGTGGCGCTGCGCTCGCAGTCACTGAAGGTGCTGGCGGGTCTGGGTGGGATGCTCTCGGTGAGCAGCCCTGCCGCTGTGGTGGAGGAGCGGATCGCGCGCTTCGGTGACCGCCTGTCGCTGGCGGCGGTCAACGGGCCCTCGGCCGTGGTGGTTTCGGGTGATCCGGAGGGTCTGGAGGAGCTGAAGGCGGAGTTCGAGGCCGAGGGTGTGCGCGCCCGCTTGGTCGCGGTGGACTACGCCTCGCACTCCGCGCAGGTGGACCGCCTCGAAGCGGAGATCACCGCGGTTCTCGCCGGGATCAGCCCCCGGCGCGGCCGTATCCCGATGGTCTCCGCCATGACCGGGGAGACGCTGACGGGTGAGGAGTTGGACGCGGCGTACTGGTACGCGAGCCTGCGGGCGACCGTCCACTTCGACCGCGCGGTGCGGACCTTGGCCGCTCAGGGTCACCAGGTGTTCGTGGAGGTCACTCCGCACCCGGTGCTGATGGGCGCGATGAACGACACCCTCGAAGAGGTCGCCCACGAGGCGGGCCCGGGCCTCGTCCCGGCGGCCGTCTGCGGCACGCTGCGGCGTGACGAGGGCGGGACGGCCCGTCTGGTCGCCTCCTTCGCCGAGGCCTTCGTCAACGGCGCCAGCGTCGACTGGACGGCCGTCCTGCCGTCCGCCGGCCCGGTTGAGCTGCCGACGTACGCCTTCCAGCACGAGCGGTACTGGCCGCAGGGGATGCTGCCCCTGTCGCTGGCGGGCGCCGGTCAGGACCCGGCCTCGCTGGGCCTGGGCGCGGTGGACCACCCGTTGCTCGGCGCGGCTGTTGAACTGGCCGGTGGCGCGGGCCTGGTGTGCACCGGGCGGCTGTCGGTGCGTACCCACCCGTGGCTGGCCGACCACTCTGTTGGTGGGGCGGTGCTGCTGCCGGGTACCGGGTTCGTGGAGATGGTGGTGCGGGCCGGTGACCAGGTGGGCTGCGGCCTGCTGGAGGAGCTGACGCTCCAGGCGCCGCTGGTCCTGCCCGCCGACGGTTCCGGTGTCCGGGTCCAGGTCGTCGTCGCCGACGCCGACGAGGACGGGCGGCGGACGGTCGAGGTGTACTCGCGCCCCGACGCCGCCGACGCGCAGCAGGGCTGGGCGCAGCACGCGAGCGGCGTGGTGGCCCCGGCCCCGGCGGCCTCGCGGGCGCCGGAGGAGCTGGCGGTCTGGCCGCCGGAGGGCGCGACCGCGCTCGCCGTCGACGAGCTGTACGAGGTTCGGCTGGCCGAGGTGTACGGCCCGGCGTTCCACGGTCTGCGGGCCGCCTGGCGCCGGGGTGAGGACGTGTTCGCCGAGGTGGTGCTGCCGCAGTCGGTGGCACGGGAGGCGGGGGCGTTCGGTCTGCACCCGGTGCTGCTCGACGCGGCCCTGCACGCCGCCCTGCTGGCGGGCACGCCCCTGTCGGACGCGGAGCCGGAGGGCGGGCCGGACGGGGTCCGGATGCCGTTCGCCTGGACCGGCGTCGAGCTGCACGCCGGCGGCGCGTCGGTGCTGCGTGCCCGGCTGCGGCGCGACACCCGGGGTGGTCTGGCGCTGACGGCCGTGGACCCGGCCGGTGCCCTGGTGGTGTCGGTGGAGTCGCTGGTCAGCCGACCGGTGTCGGCCGACCAGCTGCGGGCCGCCGACAGCGGGGCGGCGGGCGCGCTGTTCGTCGAGGAGTGGGCGCCGATCGCCGGTGCCGAGGTTGCGCCCGGGGACTGGGCGCTGGTCGGTGCCGACCGGTTCGGCCTGGCCGAGGAGCTGGCGGCCGTCGGCGTGCCGGTCCGGTCGTTCGCCGGCCTGGCCGAGGCCGCGGCGGCGACGGAGGCGGGCGAGGCCGCGCCGGACGTGGTGCTGGTCTGCGTCGGTGCGACACCGGAGGCCGATGAGGCCCCGGAGGCCGCCCGCCGGCTCGCCGCCGACGCGCTGGCCCTGGCCCAGGAGTGGCTGGACGAACAGCGCCTGGAGTCCGCCACGTTGGTGGTCGTCACCCGCGGCGGTGCGGCCGTCGGGGGCGGTGAGGCCGTGGTCGACCTGGCCGCCGCCGCGGCCCGGGGCCTGCTGCGCTCGGCGCAGGCGGAGAACCCCGGCCGGCTGGTCCTGGTCGACCTGCCCGCCGCCGGTACGGACGGGCGGATCGCCCTCCTCCCGTCGGTCCTCGCGGCCGGCGAACCCGAGCTGGCCCTGCGCGGCGAGAGTGCCTTCGGGCGCCGGCTCAACCGTCCGTCCGGCGCTGGAGCAGCGGTTGAACAGCCTGCGGGCCCCGTCGCCGACGGCCCCCGGACGCTCCTGGTGACCGGTGGGACGGGCACGCTGGGCGGTCTGGTGGCCAAGCACCTGGTGGTGACCGGGCGGGCCCAGGGCGTGGTGCTGACCAGCCGTTCCGGGCCGGCCGCCCCCGTGGTGGCCGGGCTGGCCGCCGAGCTGGCGCAGCTCGGTGCCTGGGTCCGGGTCGTGGCCTGCGACGTCGCGGACCGGGACGCGCTGGCCGCGCTGCTGGCCGCCGTCCCGGCCGACTGCCCGTTGGGCTCCGTCGTCCACGCCGCCGGGATCATCGACGACGGCGTGATCGGCACCCTGACCGCCGACCGGCTGGCCGCGGTCATGCGGCCGAAGGCCGACGCCGCGTGGCACCTCCACGAACTGACCCGGGGTCTCGGCCTGGAGAACTTCGTCCTGTTCTCCTCGGCGGCCGGGATCTTCGGTGCTCCGGGGCAGGGCAACTACGTCGCCGCGAACGCCTTCCTGGACGCGCTGGCCGGCCACCGGCGGGCCGCCGGCCTGGCGGGCCTGTCGCTGGCCTGGGGCCCGTGGGTGCACGAGGCGGGCATCGGCCGGGACCTGGGCGAGCACCTGCTGACCCGGATCAGCCGCTCCGGGGTCACCGCCCTGGGTGCGGACGAGGGCCTGGCCGTGATGGACGAGGCGATGGCCCGCGGCGAGGCCGTCCTGGTGCCCGCCCGGCTGGACCTGGCGGACCTGCGGGCGCGCGCCGCCCGTACCGGTGACGTCCCGCCGCTGTGGCGGGCGCTGGCCGGGGGCCGGGTCCGCCGGTCGGCCGCCGCCCAGGCCGCGAGCGGCGCCGACGCCGCCGACGCGCTGCGCCGCCGGCTGGCCGGCCTGTCCGGCCAGGAGCGCGACCGTACGCTGCTGGACCTGGTGCGGGCCCATGTGGCAGCCGTGCTGGGGCACGCCTCCGCCGAGGCGGTCGAGCCCACCCGGGCGTTCACCGACCTGGGCTTCGACTCGCTCACCGCGGTGGAGCTGCGGAACCGGCTGCGGACGGAGACCGGGCTGCGGCTGCCGGCCACGCTGGTCTTCGACTACCCCACCCCCGTCGCCCTGGCCGCGCTGCTGCGCGGCGAGCTGGCGGGCGACCTGCCCGCCGCGGCCGGCCCGGTCCGGCCGTCCGGCGCGGTGACGGACGAGCCGGTCGCGATCGTCGGCATGGCCTGCCGGTTCCCCGGCGGCGTCGACGGACCGGAGGAGCTGTGGGCGCTGCTGGCCGGGGGCCGGGACGCGATCGGCCCGTTCCCGCAGGACCGCGGCTGGGACCTCGACGCCCTGTACGACCCGGACACCGAGCACGCCGGAACCTCCTACACCCGGGAGGGCGGCTTCCTCCAGGACGTCAGCGGCTTCGACCCGGCGTTCTTCGGGATCAGCCCGCGTGAGGCGCTGGCGATGGACCCGCAGCAGCGGCTCCTGCTGGAGACCTCCTGGGAGGCCTTCGAGCGGGCCGGGATCGACCCGGCCTCGCTCCGGGGCTCGCAGACCGGTGCCTTCGTCGGCGGCTACAGCTCGGGGTACGCCGCGATGAGCCTGGACGGCGATTCGGAGTTCGAGGGCATCGACAGCCACGTGATGACCGGGAACGCGACCAGCGTGCTGTCCGGCCGGCTGTCGTACACCCTCGGCCTGGAGGGCCCGGCGGTGACGATGGACACGGCGTGCTCCTCGTCGCTGGTGGCGCTGCACCTGGCCTGGCAGTCGGTCCGGGCCGGGGAGTGCTCGCTGGCGCTCGCCGGCGGCGTCACGGTCACGGCGGCCCCGGACGGGTTCATCGCCTTCTCCCAGGCCCGCGGTCTGGCGGTGGACGGGCGCTCCAAGGCGTTCGCCGCGTCCGCCGACGGCATGGGCATGGCCGAGGGCGTGGGCATGCTCGTGGTCGAGCGGCTCTCGGACGCGCGCCGCAACGGGCACCCGGTGCTGGCGGTGATCCGCGGCTCGGCGATCAACCAGGACGGCGCGTCCAACGGTCTGACCGCGCCCAACGGCCCGTCCCAGCAGCGCGTCATCCGCGCCGCCCTGGACAACGCGGGTCTGGCCGCGGGCGACGTGGACGCCGTGGAGGCGCACGGCACCGGCACCAAGCTGGGCGACCCGATCGAGGCCCAGGCGCTGCTGGCCACCTACGGCCAGGACCGGCCGGAGGACCGGCCGGTCCTCCTCGGCTCGGTGAAGTCCAACATCGGGCACACCCAGGCCGCTGCCGGTGTGGCCGGTGTGATGAAGATGGTGCTCGCGCTGCAGCACGGGGAACTGCCGCCCACGCTGCACGTGGACGAGCCGTCGCCGCACATCGACTGGTCGGCCGGGCACTCGCGGCTGCTCACCGAGTCGGTGCCGTGGCCGGCGGGGGAGCGCCCGCGTCGGGCCGGGGTGTCCTCGTTCGGGATGAGCGGCACCAACGCGCACGTCATCCTCGAGGAGGCGCCCGCCGAGGACGCCGCCGAGGACGCTGCCGAACCGCGGGCCACGGCCAGCGGGCCGGTGCTGTCGGGGGTCGGCGCCTGGGTGCTGTCGGGCCGGTCGGCCAAGGCCCTGTCGGGGCAGGCGGGTCGGCTGCGCGAGTGGGTGGCCGCCCGGCCGGAGGCCGAGCCGGCCGACCTGGCGTGGTCGCTGGCCGCGACCCGGTCCCTGTTCGAGCACCGGGCCGTCGTGGTCGGCGGTGACCGCGCGGAACTCGTGGCGGGGCTGGACAGCCTGACGGCGGGTGCGTCCGCCGGGTCGGTGGTGTCGGGTGTGGCCCGGGCCGATGTGCGCCCGGTGTTCGTCTTCCCGGGTCAGGGTTCGCAGTGGGTCGGTATGGGCCGTGAACTCGCCGCGGTGAGTCCGGTGTTCGCGGCGCGGCTGGCGGAGTGCGAGGCGGCGCTGGCGCCGTATGTGGACTGGAAGCTCGCCGAGGTGCTGGCGGGTGCCGAGGGTGCGCCGGAGTTGAAGGCGGCGGATGTCGTCCAGCCCGCGCTGTGGGCCGTGATGGTCTCGCTGGCCGCCGTGTGGGAGGCCGCCGGGGTGGTTCCCGAGGCGGTGGCCGGTCATTCGCAGGGTGAGATCGCCGCTGCCACGGTGGCTGGGATGCTCAGCATCGAGGACGGTGCCCGGGTGGTGGCGCTGCGCTCGCAGTCGCTGAAGGTCCTGGCGGGCCTGGGCGGGATGCTGTCGGTGAGCAGCCCTGCCGCTGTGGTGGAGGAGCGGATCGCGCGCTTCGGTGACCGGCTGTCGCTGGCGGCCGTCAACGGGCCGTCCGCCGTGGTGGTTTCGGGTGATCCGGAGGGTCTGGAGGAGCTGAAGGCGGAGTTCGAGGCCGAGGGCGTGCGCGCCCGGTTGGTCGCGGTGGACTACGCCTCGCACTCCGCGCAGGTCGAGCGCCTGGAGGAGGAGATCCGCTCCGTCCTGGCGAGCGTGGCACCGCGTCAGGGCCGTATCCCGATGCTCTCCGCGATGACCGGCGAGACGTTGACGGGTGAGGAGTTGGACGCGGCGTACTGGTACGCGAGCCTGCGGGCGACCGTCCACTTCGACCGCGCGGTGCGGACCCTGGCCGCTCAGGGTCACCGGGTGTTCCTCGAGGTCTCCCCGCACCCCGTCCTGCTGGGCGCGGTGACGGAGTCGCTGGAGGAGGTCGCGCTGGAGGCGGGTGCGGCCGCCGTGCCCGCCACGGTGTGCGGCACGCTGCGCCGCGACGACGGCGGTGCGACCCGCCTGGTCACCTCGCTGGCCGAGGCCTTCGTCAACGGCGCCCCCGTCGACTGGACGGCCGTCCTGTCGGCCGGTGAGCGGGTGGACCTGCCGACGTACGCCTTCCGGCACGACCGCTTCTGGCCGAAGGTCCCGTCGGCGCCGACGGCCGGCTCCCCGGCCTCCGGCGGGGACGGCTCGGGCACGGCGGCCGAAGCGGCGTTCTGGGCGGCCGTCGAGGGCGGTGACCTGGAGCAGCTGGCGGACACCCTGGCGATCGAGGACCGGCAGCAGCAGCTCGGCGAGCTGCTGCCCGCGCTGACCTCGTGGCGGCGCCGCGACCTGGAGCGGTCGACCACCGCGAGCTGGCGCTACCGGATGGGCTGGGCGCCGGTCGCCGAGCCCGACCCGGGCGTGCTGTCCGGCACCTGGCTCGTCGCGGTCCCCGCCGAGGCGGCGGCCGACGACCTGGTCCAGGGCTGCGCGCTCGCGCTGGGCATCCGCGGTGCCGACGTCGCCGTGGTGGAGGTCCCGGCCGGGACCACGGACCGCGACGTGCTGGCCGCCCTGCTCACCCGGACGCTCGGGGACGCGGGTGCGGAGCCGGGCGGCGTGGCCGGTGTGCTGTCGCTGCTGGCGCTGGACGAGACGGTGCTGCCGGAGCACCCGGTGGTGGCCGGCGGTCTGGCCGCCACCCTGGCCCTGATCCAGTCGCTCGGCGACGTCGGGGTCGAGGCGCCGCTGTGGCCGGCCACCCGCGGCGCGGTCTCGGCCGCGCCCGGCGAGGTGCCGACCAGTCCGGCGCAGGCGCAGGTGTGGGGTCTGGGCCGGGTCGTCGGCCTGGAGCACCCGGACCGCTGGGGCGGGCTGGTCGACCTGCCGGAGGTGCTGGACGACCGGGCCGGAGCCCGGCTGGTCGCGGTGCTCGCCGGCTGCGGTGAGGACCAGGTCGCCATCCGGCCGTCCGGGATCCTGGGCCGCCGGATGAGCCGGGCCGCCGAGGCGCGCGGCGAGGGGCGCTGGACGCCGCGCGGCAGCGTGCTGATCACCGGCGGCACCGGCGCGATCGCCGGGCACGTGGCCCGCTGGCTGGCCGACGGGGACGCTCCGCGGGTGGTGCTGACGGGCCGTTCCGGTCCGGCCGCCGCCGGCGTCGCCGCGACCGTCGCCGGCCTGGCCGCCCGGGGGACCAGCGTGGACGTCGTCTCCTGTGACGTGAGCGACCGCTCGGCGCTGGCCGGGCTGGTGGCCTGGACCGGGCAGAGCGGCCCCGCGCTGTCCTCGGTGATGCACACCGCCGCCGTCCTGGACGACGGCGTGGTCGACCGCCTCAGCCCGGCGAGGCTGGAGACGGTGCTGGCGGCCAAGGCCGCGAGCGCCTCCTACCTCGACGAGCTGACGGCCGATCTGGACCTGGACGCCTTCGTGCTGTTCTCCTCCGCGGCGTCGACCCTCGGCTCCGCGGGGCAGGGCAACTACGCGGCCGCAAACTCCTACCTCGACGCCCTGGCCGAGAACCGGCGGGCCCGCGGCAAGGCCGGTCTGTCGGTGGCCTGGGGCCAGTGGGGCGGCGGCGGCCTGGCGGAGTCCAAGGAGGCGATCAAGGAGCGGATGAAGAAGCTCCCGATGTCGGCGATGGACCCGGAGTTGGCGGTCCGGGCGCTGGGCGAGTCGCTGCAGGGCCCTGACGCCGTGGTGACGGTGATGGACGTCGACTGGGCCGTGCTGGCGCAGACCGCGGTGGACCTGCCGAAGGCGCCGCTGGTCCGGGACCTGCCGGAGGTCCGCCGGCTCGCCACGGCCGGCGCCCGCGCCACCGAGGCCGCGGCCCCCGCCGGGGGCGACCTGGGCCGCCGGCTGGCGGGCCTGGCCCGCGCCGAGCAGGAGCGGCTGCTCACCGACCTGGTGCGGGCCGAGGCGGCCGTCGTCCTGGGCCACGCGTCGGCCGAGGGGGTGGAGGCCCAGCAGGCCTTCAAGGAGCTGGGCTTCGATTCGCTGACGGCGGTGGAGATCCGCAACCGGTTGAACACTGCGACCGGACTGCGGGTGCCCGCTACGTTGATTTTCGACTACCCCACTCCGGTGGCGGTGGCCGCCTGGCTGCGCACCGAACTCGCCCCGGACGAGACGGCTTCGGTGCCCGTGCTCGACGACCTCGACCGGCTCGAATCCAGCCTGTCGGGTGCTGCGCCCGACCAGGAGACGAGCGAGCGGATCACGAGGCGGCTGCAGAGCATTCTGTCGAGGTGGATCGAAGAGCAGGGCGAAGCGGAGTCCGGCACCGGCGAGGTCGAACTCGAGTCGGCCACACCCGACCAGGTGTTTGAGTTTCTCGACAAGGAACTTGGTCTGTCCAACTAGTTACTTCGCGCTAATTGACGGCATTTTGGTAAGGGGTCACTGTGGATAACCAAGAGAAACTTTTCGACTACCTCAAGAAGACCGCGGCCGAGCTCCAGGAGACGCGCAAGCGCCTGCACAAGCTGGAGGCCGGAGAGTACGAGCCGCTGGCGATCGTGGGCATGGCGTGCCGCTACCCGGGCAACGTCGAGAGCCCGGAGGACCTGTGGGAGCTGCTGGCGTCCGGCGGTGACGCGGTCGGCGAATTCCCCACCGACCGCGGCTGGGACCTGGAGAGCATCTACGACCCGGACCCGGACAAGTCCGGCCGCTCGTACACCAATTCCGGGGCGTTCGTGAAGGACGCGAGCGGATTCGACGCCGCGTTCTTCGGAATCAGCCCGCGCGAAGCCGTCGCCATGGACCCGCAGCAGCGGCTCCTCCTCGAAGTCGCCTGGGAGGCCCTGGAGCGGGCCGGAATCGACGCGGGGACCCTCAAGGGCAGCAAGACCGGTGTCTTCGTCGGTGGTTTCACCTCGAACTACCTGGTGAACCTGGAGCTGGCGGAGGGGGGCACGGCCGGGCTGGAAGGTCACATGATGACCGGCAACCTGACCGCCGTGCTCTCGGGCCGGGTGTCGTACGTCATGGGCCTGGAGGGCCCCGCCGTCACCGTCGACACCGCGTGCTCGTCCTCCCTGGTGGCGCTGCACCTCGCCTGCCAGGCGATCCGCGCCGGGGAGTGCTCGATGGCACTCGCCGGTGGTGTGACCGTCCTCGCCCAGCCGGGCATGTTCGTCGAGTTCTCCCGGCAGCAGGGCCTGTCGGTGGACGGCCGCTGCCGGGCCTTCTCCGACGACGCCAACGGGACCGGCTGGGCCGAGGGCACCGGCATGATCGTCGTCGAGAAGCTCTCCGACGCGCGCCGCCACGGCCACAAGGTGCTCGCGGTGATCCGCGGTTCGGCGATCAACCAGGACGGTGCGTCCAACGGTCTGACCGCGCCCAACGGCCCCTCCCAGCAGCGCGTCATCCGCGCCGCGCTGGAGAACTCCCGGCTGTCGGCCGCCGACATCGACGCGGTGGAGGCGCACGGCACCGGCACCAAGCTGGGCGACCCGATCGAGGCCCAGGCGCTGCTCGCGACCTACGGCCAGGAGCGGGCCGGCGACCAGCCGCTGTGGCTGGGCTCGGTGAAGTCCAACCTCGGGCACACCCAGGCCGCCTCCGGTGTGGCCGGTGTGATCAAGATGGTGATGGCGCTGCGCAACGGCCAGCTGCCGAAGACCCTGCACGTGCACGAGCCCACGCCGCACGTCGACTGGGACGCGGGCGAGGTGGAGCTGCTGACCGAGCCGGTCTCCTGGCCGGCCGGTGAGCGGGTGCGCCGCGCGGGCGTGTCCTCGTTCGGCGGCAGCGGCACCAACGCCCACCTCATCCTGGAGGAGGCGCCCGCCGAGGAGGCCGCGGCCGAGCCGGCCGAGGAGACCGCTCCGCCGGTGGTGGCGGGTGCCGGCGCGTGGCTGGTGTCGGGGCGGTCGGCGGACGGACTGGCCGCTCAGGCCGGTCAGTTGCGCGACTGGGTCGCGGCCCGGCCGGAGGCCGGTGAACAGGACGTGGCGTGGTCGCTGGCGACCCACCGCGCCACCTTCGAGCACCGGGCCGTCGTGGTGGGCGGCGACCGGGCCGAGCTGGTGGCCGGTCTGGAGAGCCTGGCCGACGGCCTGCCCAGCGGCTCCCTCGTCTCGGGTGTGGCCCGGGCCGATGTGCGCCCGGTGTTCGTCTTCCCGGGGCAGGGTTCGCAGTGGGTCGGCATGGGCCGTGAACTCGCCGCGGTGAGCCCGGTGTTCGCCGCCCGCCTGGCCGAGTGTGAGGCGGCGCTGGCGCCGTACGTGGACTGGAAGCTCGCCGAGGTGCTGGCGGGTGCCGAGGGTGCGCCGGAGTTGAAGGCCGCCGATGTGGTGCAGCCGGCGCTGTGGGCGGTGATGGTCTCGCTGGCTGCCGTGTGGGAGGCCGCCGGGGTGGTTCCCGAGGCGGTGGCCGGGCATTCGCAGGGCGAGATCGCGGCGGCGACCGTCGCCGGGATGCTCAGCATCGAGGACGGTGCCCGGGTGGTGGCGCTGCGCTCGCAGTCGCTGAAGGTCCTGGCGGGTCTGGGCGGGATGCTCTCGGTGAGCAGCCCGGCCGCCGTGGTGGAGGAGCGGATCGCGCGCTTCGGCGACCGCCTGTCGCTGGCCGCCGTCAACGGCCCGTCCGCTGTGGTGGTTTCGGGTGATCCGGAGGGTCTGGAGGAGCTGAAGGCGGAGTTCGAGGCCGAGGGCGTCCGTGCCCGGTTGGTCGCGGTGGACTACGCCTCGCACTCCGCGCAGGTCGAGCGCCTGGAGGAGGAGATCCGCTCCGTCCTGGCGAGCGTGGCACCGCGTCAGGGCCGTATCCCGATGCTCTCCGCGATGACCGGCGAGACGCTGACCGGTGAGGAGTTGGACGCGGCGTACTGGTACGCCAGCCTGCGGGCGACCGTCCACTTCGACCGCGCGGTGCGGACCTTGGCCGCCCAGGGCCACCGGGTGTTCCTCGAGGTCTCCCCGCACCCCGTCCTGCTGGGCGCGGTCACGGAGTCGCTGGAGGAGGCCACCCGCGCCGCCGGCCCCGGGGCCGTCCCCGCCGCCGTCTGCGGCACCCTGCGCCGCGACGACGGCGGCGCGACCCGCCTGGTCACCTCGCTCGCCGAGGCCTTCGTCAACGGCGCCCCCGTCGACTGGAAGACCGTCCTGCCCGCCGCCGGGCAGGTGGACCTGCCGACCTACGCCTTCCAGCACGAGCGGTTCTGGCCGAAGGGGACGCTCGGCGAGCTGCGCTCGTCCCGCCCGGGCGGCGGCGACCCGATGTCGCTGGGCCTGGGCGCGGTCGGCCACCCGCTGCTCGGCGCGGCGATCGAACTGGCCGGCGGCGCCGGCCTGGTGTGCATGGGCCGGCTGTCGCTGCGCACCCATGCGTGGCTCGCCGACCACGCGGTCGGCGGGGTCGTCCTGCTGCCCGGAACCGGCTTCGTCGAGCTGGCGGTGCGGGCCGGCGACCAGGTGGGCTGCGGCCTGCTGGAGGAACTGACCCTGCACGCACCGCTGGTGCTGCCCGCCGACAAGAGCGGGGTCCAGCTCCAGGTCGTCGTGGCCGCGCCCGACGCGGAGGGCCGTCGCCGGGTCGAGGTGTTCTCCCGCCCCGAGGAGGCGGGCGCGCAGCAGGCGTGGGACCTGCACGCGAGCGGCGTCGTCGCCCCCGTCCTGACGACCGGGAAGGCCGACGAGGACCTGGTGGCCTGGCCGCCGCAGGGCGCCGAGCCGGTGGACGTCACCGACCTGTACCCGGTGCACCTCGCCGAGGTCTACGGCCCCGCGTTCCACGGCCTGCGGGCCGCCTGGCGCCGCGGTGAGGACGTGTTCGCCGAGGTGGCGCTGCCGGAGCCGGTGGCGCAGGAGGCGGGCGCGTTCGGTCTGCACCCGGCGCTGCTCGACGCGGCCCTGCACGCCTCGGTCCTGGCCGCGCCGGTCGTCGAGGCCGAGCCGGGCCAGGTGCCGATGCCGTTCGCGTGGACCGGCGTCGAGCTGCACGCCGGCGGTGCCTCCGTCCTGCGGGTACGGCTGCGCCAGGACGCCCAGGGCGGCCTGTCGCTGACCGCCGCAGACGCCACCGGCGCCCCGGTGGTGACCGTCGGCTCGCTGGTGAAGCGACTGGTCTCGATGGACCAACTGCGAGCCTCCCAGAACGAGTTGAACGACTCCCTGTTCGTCCAGGACTGGACCCGGGTGGTTCCGTCCGACCTTCCGGCCGGCAGCTGGGCGCTGCTCGGCGCCGACCGCTTCGGCCTGGTCGACGGGCTGGGCGCGGCGGGCGTGGAGGTGCGCTCCTTCACCGGCACCGCCGAGCTGGCCGCCGCCGTCGAGGCGGGCGAGGACGGCCCGGGCACGGTGCTGGTGTGCGCCGACGCCCTGCTCGGGGTGGACCACGACGCGAGCATCGACGGCGACGCGGGCCCCGACCTCCCGGAGACGGTCCGGCGGGCCGGCGCCGAGGCGCTGCGGCTGGTGCGGGAGTGGCTGGACGAGCCGTGCCTGGACGGCGCGCGGCTGGTGGTCGTCACCCGCGGCGCCGTGGAGGCGCTCGGCGAGGCGGCGACGGACCTGGCCGCGGCCTCCGTCCGGGGCCTGCTGCGCTCGGCGCAGGCGGAGAACCCGGACCGGCTGCTCCTGGTCGACCTGTCCGCCGTCGACGCCAGGCAGCAGATCGCCCTGCTGCCCACCGTGGTCGCCGCCGACGAGCCCGAGCTGGCGCTGCGCGGACAGGACGCCTACGGCCGTCGGCTGACCCGCCCCTCCGGCGAACTGGTGCCGGTGCTCTGGCCGAGCGAGCCGACCGCCGATCCGGCGGCCCGTTCGCTGCTGGTGACGGGCGGGACCGGAACCCTGGGCGCGCTGGTGGCCCGCCACCTGGCCGCGACCGGACGGGCCGGCGGCGTGGTGCTGACCAGCCGCTCGGGCCCGGGAGCCGCCGGGGTGGCCGCCATCGCGGCCGAGCTGGCGGAACTGGGCGTCTGGGTCCGGATCGTCGCCTGCGACGCGGCCGACCGGGACGCGCTGGCCGCGGTGCTGGCGGCCGTCCCGGCCGACTGCCCGCTGGGCTCCGTCGTCCACTCCGCGGGCGTCGTCGACGACGGCGTGATCGCGTCGCTGACGCCGGAGCGGCTGGCCGCGGTCATGCGGCCGAAGGTCGACGCGGCGTGGCACCTGCACGAACTCACCCGGGACCTGGACCTGGAGCACTTCGTCCTGTTCTCGTCCGCGGCCTCGACCTTCGGCGCGGCCGGCCAGGGCAGCTACGTCTGCGCCAACTCCTTCCTGGACGCGCTGGCGGGCTACCGCCGGGCCGCGGGCCTCGCGGGCATGTCGCTGCAACTCGGCCCCTGGATGCACGAATCCGGCATCGGCCGCAACCTCGACCGGACCTCCCTCTCGCGCATCGACCGGGGCTTCGTCCCGCTCGGAGCCGAGGACGGCCTGGTCGTCCTGGACGTCGCGCTGGGCCGGGACGAGGCGGTGCTGATGCCCGCTCGCCTCGACGTGGCCGCGCTGCGGGCGCAGGCCTCGGGCAGCGCGGACGTCCCGCCGCTGTGGCGGACCCTGGCCGGCGTGTCCGTCCGGCGTGCCACCGCCTCGGCCGCGGCCCCCGGCGCGGGCGCCGACGCGGCCGACGCGCTGCGCCGACGGCTCGCGGCGGTCTCCGGCGCGGAGCGCGACCGGGTGCTGCTGGACCTCGTCCTCGCCCACGTCGCCGCCACCCTGGGGCACGCCTCGGCCGACGCGATCGACGCCGGCCGGCCGTTCACCGACGTCGGCTTCGACTCGCTGACCGCCGTCGAACTGCGCAACCGCCTGAACGCCGAGACCGGCCTGCGGCTGCCCGCGACGCTGGTCTTCGACTACCCCACGCCGGCCGCCCTGGCCGCGCTGCTGCGCGGGGAGCTGGCGGGCGACCTGCCCGCCGTCGCCGCCTCCGCGGCGCCCGTGCCCGCCGTGATCGCCGCCGACGAGCCGATCGCGATCGTCGGCATGGCCTGCCGCTTCCCGGGCGGCGCGGTCACCCCCGAGGGGCTGTGGCAGATGCTGGCCTCCGGCTCGGACGCGATCGGCCCGTTCCCGCGGGACCGCGGCTGGGACCTCGAAAGCCTCTACCCGGACTCCGACCCGGAAGGCTCGGAGTACACCCAGGCCGGCGGGTTCGTGCAGGACGCCAGCGCGTTCGACGCCGGCTTCTTCGGGATCAGCCCGCGTGAGGCGCTGGCGATGGACCCGCAGCAGCGCCTGCTGCTGGAGACCTCCTGGGAGGCCTTCGAGCGGGCCGGGATCGACCCCGCGTCGCTGCGGGGCAGCCAGACCGGCGCCTTCATCGGCGGCTACAGCTCCCGGTACGCGACCGACGTGCCGCTGGAGGGCACCGAGGTCGTCGAGGGGCACCTGGTGACCGGGAACGCGACCAGCGTGCTCTCGGGCCGGCTGTCCTACACCTTCGGCCTGGAGGGGCCGGCGGTGACGGTGGACACCGCCTGCTCGTCCTCGCTGGTCGCCCTGCACCTGGCCGCCCAGGCCCTGCGGGCCGGCGAGTGCTCGCTCGCCCTCGCCGGCGGTGCCACCGTCACCGCCACCCCGGGCGTGTTCGTGGCCTTCGCCAAGGCGGGCGGCATCTCGCTGGACGGGCACTGCAAGTCCTTCGCCGCGGCGGCGGACGGCTCCGGCTTCGCAGAGGGCGCGGGCATGCTCGTGGTCGAGCGGCTGCCGGACGCCCGGCGCAACGGGCACCAGGTGCTCGCGGTGATCCGGGGCAGTGCGATCAACCAGGACGGTGCGTCCAACGGTCTGACGGCGCCCAACGGCCCCTCCCAGCAGCGCGTCATCCGCGCGGCGCTGGCCAACGCCGGGGTCCGCGCCGACGAGGTCGACGTGGTGGAGGCGCACGGTTCGGCGACCACGCTCGGCGACCCGATCGAGGCCCAGGCCCTGATCGCCACCTACGGCCAGGAGCGGTCGGAGGGCCGGCCGCTGTGGCTGGGTTCGGTGAAGTCGAACATCGGGCACACCCAGGCCGCGGCCGGTGTGGCCGGTGTGATGAAGATGGTGCTGGCGCTGCGCAACGAGCAGCTGCCGCAGACACTGCACGTGGACGAGCCGACCCCCCACGTGGACTGGTCGGCCGGCGAGGTACGGCTGCTGACCGAGCCGGTGGCGTGGCCCACCGGGGAGCACGTACGCCGGGCCGGTGTCTCCGGCTTCGGCATGAGCGGCACCAATGTGCACCTCATCCTGGAGGAGGCCCCGGTCGCGGACGCCGAACCGGCGGACACCGAGGTCGAGGCGGCTCCGGCCGCTCCCGCGGTGGTCGAGGGCGGGCCTGCGGCGTGGCTGGTGTCCGGCCGTACGGCGGAGGCGCTGGCGGGGCAGGCGGAGCGGCTGGCCGGATGGGTGTCGGCGCGTCCGGAGCTGGTGCCGGGCGAGGTGGCGTGGTCGTTGGCGGCGACGCGTTCGGTGTTCGAGCACCGGGCGGTCGTGGTCGGCGCCGAGCCCGGCGAGCTGGTGTCCGGGCTGCGGGGGCTGGTCGCGGGTTCGCGGTCCGCTTCGGTGGTGTCCGGGGTTGCGCGTTCGGGTGGTCGGACGGCGTTCGTGTTCGCGGGTCAGGGTGCGCAGTGGGTCGGGATGGGCCGGGAGGCTGCGCTCTCGAGTCCGGTGTTCGCGGCGCGGTTGGCGGAGTGCGAGGCGGCGCTGGCGCCGTTCGTGGACTGGAAGCTCTCCGAGGTTCTGGAGGGGGCGGAGGGTGCTCCGGGGCTGGACACGGCGGATGTCGTGCAGCCGGTGCTGTGGGCGCTGATGGTCTCGCTCGCGGCGGTGTGGGAGGCCGCCGGGGTGACGCCGGACGCTGTCGTCGGCCATTCGCAGGGTGAGATCGCCGCGGCGACGGTGGCCGGGATGCTCAGCATCGAGGACGCGGCCCGGGTGGTGGCTGTCCGGGCGCGGGCTCTGACGGGTCTGTCCGTCGAGGGTTCGATGGTGTCGGTGGTGATGCCGTCGGCGGCGGTGCGGGAGATCGTCGACGGTTTCGGTGAGCGTCTGTCGGTGGCGGCGGTGAACGGCCCGGCGGCGGTGGTGGTGTCGGGTGGGCCGGAGGCGTTGTCGGAGTTCGAGCGTGAGCTGGCTTCGCGCAAGGTGCTGCGGTGGCGGATCCCGGCGACGGACTTCGTCGCGCACTCCCCGGCGGTGGAGCCGCTGGAGGCGGTGCTGGCCGGGGAGTTGGCGGGGATCGAGCCTCGGGCGGGTCGGGTGCCGATGATCTCGACGGTGACGGGTGAGTGGCTCACCGGCACCGAGGTCGACGCGGCGTACTGGTACGCGAACCTGCGGCGGATGGTGCGCTTCGAGGAGGCCGTCCGCACGCTCCTGGGCGGTGGGTACGGGTCGTTCGTCGAGGTGTCGACGCACCCGGTGCTCACTGCCGCGGTCGCGGAGACGGCGGAGGACGCGGGTGTCGCGGACGTACTGACGGTCGGCACCCTGGAGCGGGACAACGCGGGCGCCGCCCGTCTGGTCACCGCGCTGGCGCAGGCCTACGTCGGCGGCCTTCCGGTCGACTGGAAGACCGTCCTGCCGGCCGCCGAGCCGGTGGACCTGCCGACCTACGCCTTCGAACACCAGCGGTACTGGCTGCAGGCCGCCGAGGCACCCGTGCCCCTGCTGGGCGGCGACGGTGCGAGCACCCAGGCGGAGGCCGCGTTCTGGGCCGCCGTCGAGGGCGGCGACCTGGCCCGCATCGCTGACACGCTGGCGATCGAGGACCAGCGGCAACTCAGCGCCGTGCTGCCCGCCCTGGCGTCCTGGCGCCGCCGCGAGCGCGACCGCTCGCTGACCGAGGCCTGGCGCTACCGCATCACCTGGTCGCCGGCGACCGAGCCGGGCGGCCTCGCCCGACTGTCGGGCCGGTGGCTGGTCGTCCTGCCCGCCGGGGAGATCGACGGCGACGTGGCCCAGGGCTGCGTGGCGGCGCTGTCCTCCCGTGGAGCCGACGTCGTCTTCGTCGAGGTCCCGGCCGGCACCGTCGACCGGGCCGGTATCGCCACGCTGATCCAGGCGGCGCAGCAGGGCACCACCGAGGTGTCCGGCGTGCTGTCGCTGCTCGCGACCGACGAGACCCGCCTGCCCGCCCACCCCGTGGTGACCGTGGGTCTGGCCGCGAGCCTGGCCCTGGTGCAGGCCCTCGGCGACGCCGAGGTCCTCGCCCCGCTCTGGATCCTCACCCGCGGTGCCGTCGCCACCTCCCCGAGCGAGGTGCTGACCAGCCCGCTGCAGTCGCAGGTCTGGGGCTTCGGCCGCGTCGTCGGCCTCGAACACCCGGACCGCTGGGGCGGGTTGATCGACCTGCCGGCCGTCCTGGACGAGCGGACCGGCGCGCAGCTGGTGACCGTGCTGGCCGGCTGCGACGAGAACCAGGCCGCGCTGCGGCCGGCCGGGATCGTGGGCCGCAGGCTGACCCACGCCCCCCAGCCGTCGGTGACCGGGACCTGGGAGCCGACGAACGGAACCGCGCTGATCACCGGTGGTACCGGTGCGCTCGCCGGGTACGTCGCCCGCTGGCTCGCCGGACGCGGCATCGAGCGACTGGTGCTGACCAGCCGTTCCGGTGCCGGTGCCGCCGGCGTCGCGGCCCAGGCGGCCGAACTCGCCACCCGGGGCACCGGCGTGGAGGTGGTGGCCTGTGACGCGGCCGACCGGTCGCACCTGGCCGGGCTGCTGGAGCGGATCGCCGCGACCGGCCCCGCGCTGGGCACGGTGGTGCACACCGCGGCGGTGCTCGACGACGGCGTGATCGACGGCCTCTCGCCGGCCCGCCTGGAGTCGGCGCTCGCGGCCAAGGCCGCCGGCGCGGCCCACCTGGACGAGCTGACCGCGGACCTGGACCTGGACGCCTTCGTCCTGTTCTCCTCCGTGGTGGCCACCACCGGCGGCCCCGGCCAGGCCAACTACGGTGCGGCCAACGCCTACCTGGACGCCGTGGCCGAGAACCGGCGCAGCCGCGGCCTGGCCGCGCTCGCCGTGGCCTGGGGCCCGTGGGCGGCCGGTGTCGCGCAGGGCTCCGAGGCGGCGCGCCAGCGGCTGGCCCGCAACCAGTGGGAAGGCGTGATGGACCCGGAGCTCGCGGTCCGCGCGCTGGGCGAGGCGCTGGACGGCCGCGACACCGTGCTGACGGTGACGAACATCGACTGGTCCGTCATCCTCGCGGCGCCGCAGTCGGCGGCGAGCCTGCTGGAGGTCCCCCTGATGCGGGACCTGCCGGAGGTCACCCGGCTGGGCGCGATGCTCGCCGAGGTCCCGGCGGCACCCGTCGAGCAGGACCTGGCGGCCCGCCTGGCCGGCCTGGGCCGGGCCGAGCAGCGCCGGGCGCTGACCGAGCTCGTCCAGGCCAAGGCCGCGCACGTGCTCGGCCACGCCTCGTCCGACACGGTCGGGGTCAACCGCGCCTTCAGCGAACTCGGCTTCGACTCGCTGACCGCGGTGGAACTGCGCAACGACCTCAGCTCCGCCACGGACCTGCGGCTGCCCGCGACCCTGCTGTTCGACTACCCCACCACGGCGGCGCTGGCCGACTACCTGGAGGCGGAGCTGCTGGGGGCGGTGCCGGACGGCGCCGACGCGCCGGCGGCCGTGCCCGCCGTGATCGCCGCCGACGAGCCGATCGCGATCGTCGGCATGGCCTGCCGCTACCCCGGCGGCGTGGTCGACCCCGACGGGCTGTGGGCCCTGCTGGCCTCCGGCGGGGACGGGATCTCCGGCTTCCCGGAGGACCGCGGCTGGGACCTGGAGGCCCTCGGCAACGCCTCGTACGTCCAGGCCGGCGGGTTCGTGCAGGACATGAGCGGCTTCGATGCCGGGTTCTTCGGGATCAGCCCGCGTGAGGCGCTGGCGATGGACCCGCAGCAGCGCCTGCTGCTGGAGCTGTCCTGGGAGGCCGTGGAGCGGGTCGGCATCGACCCGGAGTCGCTGCGCGGCAGCGCGACCGGCGTCTTCGTCGGCGGGTACACCTCCGGCTACGGCTACGGCGCGGACATCGAGGGCATGGCCCACCTGATCACCGGCAACGCGACGAGCGTGCTGTCCGGCCGGGTGTCCTACGCGCTGGGCCTGGAGGGCCCGGCCGTGACGGTCGACACGGCCTGCTCGTCGTCCCTGGTGGCGATGCACATGGCCGCCCAGGCGCTGCGCTCGGGCGAGTGCTCGATGGCGCTGGCCGGCGGTGTCACCATCCTGGTGAGCCCCGAGGGCTTCGTCGGCTTCAGCGAGCAGAGCGGCCTCGCCGCGGACGGGCGCTGCAAGGCGTTCTCCGCCCAGGCGGACGGCATGGGCTTCGCCGAGGGCGCGGGCGTCCTCGTGGTCGAGCGGCTGTCGGACGCGCGGCGCAACGGGCACCAGGTGCTCGCGGTGCTGCGGGGCAGCGCGACCAACCAGGACGGTGCGTCCAACGGTCTGACGGCGCCCAACGGTCCCTCGCAGCAGCGCGTCATCCGCGCCGCGCTCGCCAACGCCGGGCTGACGACCGCCGACATCGACGTGGTCGAGGCGCACGGCACCGGTACCAAGCTGGGCGACCCGATCGAGGCGCAGGCGCTGCTGGCGACCTACGGCCAGGAGCGCGGCGACAGCGGTCCGTTGCGCCTCGGGTCGGTGAAGTCGAACATCGGGCACACCCAGGCAGCCGCCGGTGTGGCCGGTGTGATCAAGATGGTGATGGCGCTGCAGCACGAGCAGCTGCCGAGGACCCTGCACGCCGACGAGCGGTCGCCGCACGTGGACTGGTCGGCCGGTGCGGTGGAGCTGCTGACGGAGTCGGCGGCGTGGCCGGCCAACGGCCGGGTGCGCCGAGCCGGCGTGTCCTCGTTCGGCCTGAGCGGCACCAACGCGCACGTCATCCTGGAGGAGGCCCCCGCGGTCGCCGAGCCGACCGGGTCCGGTGACTCCGGCGAGTTCGGCGAGTTCGGGGCCGACGGCCGGGCCGACGTGGCCAAGGTCGTCGAGCCTGGCGAGGCCGCGGCCTGGCTGGTCTCCGGCCGGTCGGCCGAGGGGCTGGCCGGGCAGGCGGAGCGGCTGTACGACTGGGTGTCCGCGCGGCCGGAGTCGGAGCCGGCGGAGGTGGCGTGGTCGCTGGCGACGACGCGTTCGGTGTTCGAGCACCGGGCGGTCGTGGTCGGTGGCGGGCGGGCCGAGCTGGTGTCCGGGCTGCAGAGTCTGGCGGCCGGTGTGCCGTCGGGTGCGGTGGTGTCGGGTGTGGCGCGGCCGGGTGCGCGGACGGTGTTCGCGTTCGCTGGGCAGGGTTCGCAGTGGGTCGGTATGGGTCGCGAACTCGCCGCTTGCAGCGACGTGTTCGCCGCCCGTCTGGCCGAGTGTGCGCGGGCGCTGGCGCCGTATGTGGACTGGTCGCTGGACGAGGTGCTGGCCGGTTCCGAGGGCGCGCCGGAGCTTCTGGCCGCGGATGTGGTGCAGCCGGCGCTGTGGGCCGTGATGGTCTCGCTGGCGGCGGTCTGGGAGGCCGCCGGTGTCGAGCCTGCCGCTGTGGTGGGTCACTCGCAGGGCGAGATCGCCGCTGCGACCGTCGCTGGGATGCTCAGCGTCGAGGACGGTGCCCGGGTGGTGGCGCTGCGCTCGCAGTCGCTGAAGGTCCTGGCGGGTCTGGGCGGGATGCTCTCGGTGAGCAGCCCGGCCGCTGTGGTGGAGGAGCGGATCGCGCGCTTCGGTGACCGGCTGTCGCTGGCGGCGGTCAACGGGCCGTCGGCGGTGGTGGTTTCGGGTGATCCGGAGGGTCTGGAGGAGCTGAAGGCGGAGTTCGAGGCCGAGGGCGTCCGCGCCCGGATGGTCGCGGTGGACTACGCCTCCCACTCCGCGCAGGTGGACCGTCTGGAGGAGGAGATCCTCTCCGTCCTGGCGGGTGTGACGCCGCGTCGTGGACGGGTGCCGATGGTCTCCGCCATGACCGGCGGGACGCTGACGGGTGAGGAGTTGGACGCGGCGTACTGGTACGCGAGCCTGCGGGCGACCGTCCACTTCGACCGTGCGGTGCGGACGTTGGCCGCTCAGGGTCACCAGGTGTTCGTGGAGGTCACTCCGCACCCGGTGCTGATGGGTGCGATGAACGACACCCTCGAAGAGGTCGCGCTGGACTCGGCGTCGATACCGGCCGCCGTCTGCGGCACCCTGCGCCGCGACGACGGCGGTGCGAGCCGCCTGCTCACCTCGCTGGCCGAGGCCTTCGTCAACGGCGCGCCCGTCGACTGGACGGCTGTTCTGCCGTCCGCCGAGTCGGTCGAGCTGCCGACGTACGCCTTCCAGCACGAGCGTTACTGGCCGCGTGCGGCTGCGCCGTCGCTGGGCGGGGACGCGGTGTCCCTGGGCCTGGGGGCGGTGGGTCACCCGCTGCTGGGTGCGGCTGTTGAACTGGCCGGTGGCGCGGGGCTGGTGTGCACCGGGCGGCTGTCGGTGCGTACCCACCCGTGGCTGGCGGATCACGCGGTCGGCGGGGCGGTGCTGCTGCCCGGTACCGGGTTCGTGGAGATGGTGGTGCGGGCCGGTGACCAGGTGGGCTGCGGTCTGCTGGAGGAGCTGACGCTCCAGGCGCCGCTGGTCCTGCCCGCCGACGGTTCGGGTGTTCAGGTCCAGGTCGTCGTCGCCGACGCCGATGAGGATGGACGGCGGACGGTCGAGGTGTTCTCCCGCCCGGATGCTGCCGAGGCGCAGCAGGGCTGGGTGCAGCACGCGAGTGGTGTGGTGGCCCCGGCCGAGGGTGGCGCCGTCGCGGAGGAGGACTTCGCGGTCTGGCCTCCGCGTGACGCCACGGTCGTGGACGTCACCGGCGTGTACGAGGCCGGCGCGGGCGCGTCGTACGGCTACGGTCCCGCCTTCCAGGGGCTGCGGGCGGTGTGGCGCCGCGGCGAGGATCTCTTCGCCGAGGTGGCGCTGCCCGAGGATGTCGCCGCGGACGCGGGCTCGTTCGGCCTGCACCCGGCGCTGCTGGACGGGGTGCTGCACGCCAGTGCCCTGGTCACCGGTGCCGAGGACGGCGAGCCGGGCAAGGTGCGCCTGCCCTTCGCCTGGACGGGTGTGGAACTCCACGCGAGCGGTGCTTCTGTTCTTCGGGCCCGGCTGCGCCGGGACGTCCAGGGCAGTCTGACGATCGCCGCGGCGGATGCCACGGGAGCCCCGGTGGTGTCGGTCGCCTCGCTGATCACCCGCGCGGTGGCAGCGGACCAACTCCGCTCCAGGGATGCGGCGATGGACTCCCTGTTCACCGTGGAGTGGGCCCCGATCGCCGGTGCCGAGGCCCCGTCCGGGGACTGGGCGCTGATCGGTGCCGACCGGTTCGGCCTGACCGAGGCGCTGAACGCCTCCGGTGTGCCGGTGCGGTCCTTCGCCGACCTGGCCGAGGTGGCCGCTGCCGCTGAAGCGGGGGAGATCGAGCCTGCTCTGGTCCTAGCCTGTGCCGGTGACCAGGAGGGTGGTGGCGACCCGGCCGAGGGTGCCCGCCGGGCTGCCGGTGAGGCGCTCGGCCTGGCGCAGGACTGGCTGGCCCAGGAGCGCCTGGAGGATGCCCGCCTGGTGGTCGTCACCCGTGGCGGTGTGGCTGCCGCGGCCGGTGAGCGGATCGCCGATCTGCCCGCTGCCGCCGTCTGGGGTCTGCTGCGTTCGGCGCAGTCGGAGAACCCCGGCCGACTGGTCCTCGTCGACCTGCCCGCCACCGGCGGCCAGGCCACGACCGACCAGGCCGCAGCTGTCCTGCCGACGGCCCTCGCCACCGGCGAGCCGGAACTGGCCGTTCGCGGCAACGCGGCCCACGCCCGGCGGCTGGCCCGTCCGGCGGGTGAGCTGGCGGTGCCCGAGGGTGGTCTGTGGCGACTGGAGCCGGATGCCGGCGGTTCGCTGGAGGGCCTGGCCCTCGTGGCGGCGCCGCAGGCCGGTGAGCCGCTGGGTGTCGGGCAGGTCCGGGTGGCGGTCCGTACGGCGGGTCTGAACTTCCGCGATGTGCTGATCGGCCTGGGCATGTACCCGGGCGGCGGTGTGATGGGCAGCGAGATCGCCGGAACGCTCCTCGAAGCGGGCCCCGGCGTCACCGGACTGGCCGTCGGCGACCGCGTGATGGGTGTCGCGGAGGGCGCGTTCGGCCCGGTCGCCGTGACGGACGCGCGCCAGCTGGTGCGGATCCCGGCCGGCTGGACCTACGCCGAGGCGGCCGCCGTCCCGAGCGCGTTCATGACGGCCTGGTACGCCCTGGTCGACCTGGCCGGTGCGAAGCCGGGCCAGCGGGTGCTGGTGCACGCGGGTGCCGGTGGTGTCGGCATGGCCGCGATCCGGATCGCCCGGCACCTGGGCCTGGAGGTGTTCGCCACGGCGAGCCGGGCCAAGTGGCCGGTGCTGGCGGGGCTGGGCCTGGACGAGGCGCACATCGCCTCCTCCCGCGATGCCGGGTTCGAGGCGGCCTTCCTCGCGGCCACGGGCGGTGAGGGCGTCGACATCGTCGTCAACTCCCTGGCGGGCGAGCTGACGGACGCGTCGCTGCGGCTGCTGCCGCGCGGCGGGACCTTCGTCGAGATGGGCCGTACCGACGTGCGCGACGCGGACGTCCTGGCGGCTGAGCACCCGGGGGTCGGCTACCGGCCCTTCAACCTGGGCGAGGCGGGCCCCGAGCGGCTGGGCGCGATGCTCGGCGAGATCGTCGGACTGCTCACCACCGGTGAGCTGACCGGGCTTCCGGTGCGGGCCTGGGACGTGCGGCGGGCGCGCGAGGCGTTCCGCTTCATGCAGCAGGCGCGCCACACCGGCAAGCTGGTCCTCACCGTCCCCGCCGACCTGCACGCACCCCGCAACGACGGCAAGGTCGGCAAGTCGGCGCTGGTGACGGGTGGTACGGGCACCCTGGGCGCCCTGGTGGCCAAGCACCTGGCGGCGACCGGGCGCGCCGACGGGTTGGTGCTGACCGGCCGGTCGGGCCCGGCCGCCCCGGGCGTGGCCGCGCTGGCCGCCGAGCTGGCGCAGCTCGGTGCCTGGGTGCGGATCGCGGCCTGTGACGCCGCCGACCGCGACGCCCTGGCCGACGTCCTGGCGACGGTCCCGGCGGAGGCCCCGCTGACGACCGTCGTCCACACGGCCGGTGTCCTCGACGACGCGACGATCGCCTCGCTGACCCCGGAGCGGCTGGCCGCGGTGATGCGGCCGAAGGCCGACGGCGCGTGGAACCTGCACGAGCTGACCCGAGGCCTGGACCTGGAGCAGTTCGTCCTGTTCTCCTCGGCCGCGGCGACCTTCTCCAGCCCCGGCCAGGGCAACTACGTGGCGGCCAACGCGTTCCTGGACGCGCTGGCGGCCGACCGCCGGGCCGCCGGCCTGCCGGGCACCTCGCTGGCCTGGGGCATGTGGGCCGACGCCAGCGCGCTGACCGGGCGGCTGAGCGAGTCCGAGCGAGCCCGCATCAGCCGCGGCGGTGTCGCGGCGCTGAGCGCGGAGGAAGGCCTGGCCCTGCTCGACCTGGCCTCGGCCCGGGACGAGGCGGTGCTGGTGCCGGCCAAGCTGGACCTGGCCGGGCTGCGGGCGCAGGCCGCCCGCAGCGCGGAGGTCCCGCCGCTGTGGCGGGCCCTGGTCACCGCCGGGGCGGGGCGCCGCAGTGCGGCCTCGGGAGCCGTCGGCGCGGACTCGCTGCGCCAGCAGCTCTCCGGGCTGTCCGAGCAGGAGCGGACGCGCCTGCTGATCGACCTGGTCCGGTCCCACGTGGCAGCGGTGTTGGGGCACAACTCCGCCGAGGCGATCGAGTCCACCCGGGCCTTCACCGACCTGGGCTTCGATTCCCTCACCGCGGTCGAGCTGCGCAACCGCGTCAGCACCGCCACCGGGCTGCGACTGCCGGCCACGCTGGTGTTCGACTACCCCAACCCCACGGAACTGGCCGCGTTCCTGCAGGAGAAGCTGCTGCCGGAGCTGGTTGAACATGGCGGGACGGACGCCGCCGAGGAGAAACTCCGGAAGGCGCTCGCGACCGTGCCGCTGTCCAGGTTCCGTGACGCCGGGCTCATGGAGGCGCTGATGCGGCTCGCCGACGTCCGTGACGACGCCCTGATGGGCGACCAGGGCGAAGACGTCGAGGACATCGACGCGTTGGACGCCGACAGCCTGATCCGGCTGGCCCTTGACGGCGAGGCGGAGTGATGTTGATCAAGCTCGATGCGTGGAGGCAGCGATGACCGGACAGGCCGACAAGCTCCTTGAAGCGCTGCGCGCCTCCGTGAAGGAGACCGAGCGGCTGCGGCAGCGCAACCGCCAGCTCGTCTCGGCGGCCTCGGAGCCGCTGGCGATCGTCGGCATGAGCTGCCGGTTCCCCGGGGGCGTGACGACTCCCGAGGAACTGTGGGAGCTGCTCGCCGCCGGTGGGGACGCGATCTCCGGCTTCCCGGGGGACCGGGGTTGGGACACCGAGGGCGTCTACGACCCCGACCCGGACCACCAGGGCACGTCCTACGTGGTCGAAGGCGGGTTCCTGCGGGACGCGGCCGGGTTCGACGCGGGGTTCTTCGGGATCAGCCCGCGTGAGGCGCTGGCGATGGACCCGCAGCAGCGCCTGCTGCTGGAGACCTCCTGGGAGGCGCTGGAGCGGGCCGGGGTCGACCCGGCCGCGCTCCGGGGCTCGCAGACCGGCGTGTTCGTCGGCGTCGCCCCCTCCGACTACGTCGCGCACCAGTCCCTGCAGAACATGGAGGGCCTCGACTGGCACCTCATGACCGGTGGTGCGGCCAGCGTGATGTCCGGCCGCATCTCCTACCTGCTCGGACTCCAGGGCCCGGCGGTGTCCGTCGACACGGCGTGCTCCTCCTCCCTGGTGGCGCTGCACCTGGCCTGTCAGGCCGTGCGCTCGGGCGAGTGCTCGCTGGCACTGGCCGGCGGCGTCACGATCATGGCCACCACCATGGGCTTCGTCGGCTTCTCCCGGCAGCGCGGCCTGGCCGAGGACGGGCGCTGCAAGGCGTTCTCCGCGCAGGCGGACGGCATGGGGATGGGCGAGGGCGCCGGCATGGTCGTCGTCGAACGGCTGTCGGACGCGCTGCGCAACGGGCACCAGGTGCTCGCGGTGGTGCGCGGTTCGGCGGTCAACCAGGACGGTGCGTCCAACGGTCTGACGGCCCCCAACGGTCCCTCGCAGCAGCGGGTGATCCGGGCGGCCCTGGCCAATGCCCGGCTGTCGGCCGCCGATGTGGACGTGGTCGAGGCGCACGGCACGGGCACCACGCTCGGTGACCCGATCGAGGCCCAGGCGCTGCTGGCGACCTACGGTCAGGACCGGCCGGAGGGCCAGCCGCTGTGGCTGGGCTCGGTGAAGTCCAACATCGGCCACTCCCAGCAGGCCGCCGGTGTGGCCGGTGTCATCAAGATGGTGATGGCGCTGCAGCACGAGCAGCTGCCGAAGACCCTGCACGCCGACGAGCCCTCGCCGCACGTGGACTGGGCGGCCGGTGAGGTGGAACTGCTGACCGAGTCGGTGCCGTGGCCGACCGGGGAACGCACCCGCCGGGCGGGCATCTCGTCCTTCGGGCTGAGCGGCACCAACGCCCACATCATCATGGAGGAGGCGCCGACCGCCGAGGCCGCCGCCGAGGCCGACCAGGCGCCGGAGACGGCGCCGGTGGTGTCCGGGGCCGGCGCGTGGCTGGTGTCGGGCAAGACGGCCGAAGGGCTGACGGCCCAGGCGGAGCGGCTGCGGGACTGGGTCGCCGGGCGGCCGGGGCTGGAGCCGGCGGAGGTGGCGTGGTCGCTGGCGACGACGCGTTCGGTGTTCGAGCACCGGGCGGTCGTGATCGGTGGCGAGCGGGCCGAACTGGCCGGTGGTGTGGAGAGCTTGGCGGCCGGTGTGCCGTCGGGTTCGGTGGTGTCGGGTGTGGCGCGGCCGGGTGCGCGGACGGTGTTCGCGTTCGCGGGTCAGGGTTCGCAGTGGGTCGGTATGGGCCGGGAACTCGCGGCCTGTAGCGACGTGTTCGCGGCTCGGTTGGCGGAGTGTGAGGCGGCGTTGGCGCCGTATGTGGACTGGTCGCTGGACGAGGTGCTGGCGGGTGCCGAGGGTGCGCCGGAGCTTCTGGCCGCGGATGTGGTGCAGCCGGCGCTGTGGGCCGTGATGGTGTCGCTGGCGGCGGTGTGGGAGGCCGCGGGGGTTGAGCCTGCTGCTGTGGTGGGTCACTCGCAGGGTGAGATCGCGGCGGCGACGGTGGCTGGGATGCTGTCCCTGGAGGACGGTGCCCGGGTGGTGGCGCTGCGTTCGCAGTCGCTGAAGGTGTTGGCGGGTCTGGGCGGGATGCTCTCGGTGAGCAGCCCTGCCGCTGTGGTGGAGGAGCGGATCGCGCGCTTCGGTGACCGTCTGTCGCTGGCGGCGGTCAACGGGCCGTCGGCGGTGGTGGTTTCGGGTGATCCGGAGGGTCTGGAGGAGCTGAAGGCGGAGTTCGAGGCCGAGGGTGTCCGCGCCCGGATGGTCGCGGTGGACTACGCCTCGCACTCCGCCCAGGTGGATCGTCTGGAGGAGGAGATCCTCTCCGTCCTGGCGGGTGTGACGCCGCGTCGCGGACGGGTGCCGATGGTCTCCGCGATGACCGGCGAGACGCTGACGGGTGAGGAGTTGGACGCGGCGTACTGGTACGCGAGCCTGCGGGCGACCGTCCACTTCGACCGTGCGGTGCGCACCCTCGCGGGCCAGGGGCATCAGGTGTTCGTGGAGGTCACTCCGCATCCGGTGCTGATGGGTGCGATGAACGACACCCTCGAAGAGGTCGCCGAAGAGGCGGGCCCGGGCTCGGTGCCCGCGGCGGTATGCGGCACGCTCAGGCGTGACGACGGCGGCGCGACGCGCCTGCTCACCTCGCTGGCCGAGGCCTTCGTCAACGGTGCTCCCGTGAACTGGACGGCCGTTCTGCCGGCCGCCGAGCGGGTCGAGCTGCCGACGTACGCCTTCCGGCACGAGCAGTTCTGGCCGCCGGCCGCGGGGCCGGTGCTCGGCGGGGACGCGGTGTCCCTGGGGCTGGGTGCGGTGGGTCACCCGCTGCTGGGTGCGGCTGTTGAACTGGCCGGTGGCGCGGGCCTGGTGTGCACCGGGCGGTTGTCGGTGCGCACCCACCCGTGGCTGGGTGACCATGTGGTCGGTGGGGCGGTGCTCCTGCCGGGTACCGGGTTCGTGGAGATGGTGGTGCGGACCGGCGACCAGGTGGGCTGCGGTCTGCTGGAGGAACTGACCCTCCAGTCGCCGCTGATCTTCCCGGTCGAGGGCGGCGGGGTGCAGGTCCAGGTCGTCCTGGCCGCGTCCGACGCGGAGGGCCGACGCGGGGTCGAGGTGTTCTCCCGCCCCGATACCGCCGAGGCGCAGCAGGGCTGGGTGCAGCACGCGAGCGGTGTGGTCGCCCCGGCCGAGGGCAGCGCCGTCGCGGAGGAGGACTTCGCGGTCTGGCCTCCGCGCGGCGCCACGACGGTGGACGTCAGCGGCATGTACGAGTCGCTGGCCGACACCCCGTACGGCTACGGCCCCGCCTTCCGGGGGCTGCGGGCGGTGTGGCGCCGCGGTGAGGATCTCTTCGCCGAGGTGGCACTCCCGGAGGCGGTGGCGCAGGAGGCCGGGTCGTTCGGTCTGCACCCGGCGCTGCTGGACGGGGTGCTGCACGCCAGCGCCCTGGTCGCCGGTGGCGAGGAGGGTGAGCCGGGGACGGTGCGGCTGCCGTTCGCCTGGACGGGTGTGGAACTGCACGCGAGCGGTGCGTCTGTTCTCCGGGCCCGGCTGCGCCGGGACGCCCAGGGCAGTCTGACGATCGCCGCGGCGGACGCCACGGGAGCCCCGGTGGTGTCGGTGGCCTCGTTGATCACGCGCCCGGTGGCGGCCGATCAACTCGGTGCCGCCGTCAGCACGGTGGCGGATGCGCTGTTCACCGTGGAGTGGACCCCGATCGCCGCTGCTGAGACCCTGCCCGGGGACTGGGCGCTGGTCGGTGCCGACCGGTTCGGCCTCGCCGAGGCGCTGAACGCGTCCGGTGTTGCGGTGCGGTCCTTCGCGGGACCGGCCGAGCTCGCGGCCGCCGCTGAAGCGGGGGAGATCGAGCCTGCGCTGGTCCTGGCCTGTGCCGGTGGCCTGGACGGCGCTGGCGACCCGGCCGAGGGTGCCCGTCGGGCTGCCGGTGAGGCGCTGGGCCTGGTCCAGGGCTGGCTGGCCGAGGAGCGCTTGGAGGACGCCCGGCTGGTGGTTGTCACCCGTGGGGGTGTGGCTGCAGCGGCCGGTGAGCGGATCGCCGATCTGCCGGCGGCCGCAGTGTGGGGTCTGCTGCGTTCGGCGCAGTCGGAGAACCCCGGCCGGCTGGTCCTCGTCGACCTGCCCGCCGGTGGGCCCGGTGCGCACGACACCCTGCTCCCGTCCGCGGTGGGCAGTGGTGAGTCGGAACTGGCCGTCCGTGGTGGGACGGTGCACGGGCGGCGGCTCGCTCGTCCGGCGGGTGAGCTGGCGGTGCCCGAGGGCGGTCTGTGGCGGCTGGAGCCGGATGCCGGCGGCTCGCTGGACGGGCTGGCCTTTGTGGCCGCGCCGCAGGCCGGTGAGCCGCTGGGTGTCGGGCAGGTCCGTACGGCGGTCCGTACGGCGGGTCTGAACTTCCGCGATGTGCTGATCGGCCTGGGCATGTACCCGGGCGGCGGTGTGATGGGCAGCGAGATCGCCGGAACGGTCGTCGAGACCGGCCCCGAGGTGACCGGCCTGACGGCCGGTGACCGGGTGATGGGCGTCGCCGCGGGCGGCTTCGGTCCGGTGGTGGTCACGGACGCGCGCCAGCTGGTGCGGATCCCGGCTGACTGGTCCTACGCCGATGCCGCGTCGGTGCCCGTGGCCTTCATGACGGCCTGGTACGCCCTGGTGGACCTGGCCGGTGCGAAGGCCGGCCAGCGGGTGCTGGTGCACGCGGGTGCCGGTGGTGTCGGCATGGCCGCGATCCGGATCGCCCGGCACCTGGGCCTGGAGGTGTTCGCGACCGCGAGTCCGGCGAAGTGGCCGGTGCTGGCGGGGCTGGGCCTGGACGAGGCGCACATCGCCTCCTCCCGCGATGCCGGGTTCGAGGCGGCCTTCCTCGCCGCCACGGGCGGTGAGGGTGTCGACATCGTCGTCAACTCGCTGGCGGGTGAGCTGCTCGACGCGTCGCTGCGGCTGCTGCCGCGCGGCGGGGCGTTCGTCGAGATGGGCCGTACCGATCTGCGGGACGCGGACGTCCTGGCGGCGGAGCACCCGGGGGTCGGCTACCGGCCGTTCGACCTGGGCGAGGCCGGTCCGGAGCGGCTGGGCGCGATGCTCGGCGAGATCGTCGGGCTGATGGCCACGGGTGAGCTGACCGGGCTTCCGGTGCGGGCCTGGGACGTGCGGCGGGCGCGCGAGGCGTTCCGCTTCATGCAGCAGGCGCGCCACACCGGCAAGCTGGTCCTCACCGTCCCCGCCGATCTGCACGCACCCCGCAAGGGTGGCAAGTCGGCGCTGGTGACGGGTGGTACGGGCACCCTGGGCGGTCTGGTGGCCAAGCACCTGGCGGCGACCGGGCGCGCCGACGGGCTGGTGCTGACCAGTCGTTCGGGTCCGGCTGCTGCCGGGGTGGCCGCGCTGGCCGCCGAGCTGGCGCTCTCGGGCACCTCGGTCGAGGTGGTGGCATGTGACACGGCTGAGCGGGAGGCGCTGGCGGGTCTGCTGGCGCGGATCCCGGCGGAGCGTCCGTTGCGTACGGTGGTCCACACGGCCGGTGTCCTCGATGACGCGACGATCGCCTCGCTGACGCCGGAGCGGGTGGCCGCGGTGATGCGGCCGAAGGCCGACGGCGCCTGGCACCTGCACGAGTTGACGCGCGGCCTGGACCTGGACGCGTTCGTGCTGTTCTCCTCGGCCGCGGCGACCTTCGGTGTCCCCGGCCAGGGCAACTACGTGGCGGCCAACGCGTTCCTCGACGCGCTGGCGGCCGACCGCCGGGCAGCAGGTCTGCCGGGCACCTCGCTGGCCTGGGGCCTGTGGGCGGACGTGAGCGGCCTGACCGGGCAGCTGAGCGACGCCGACCGGGCCCGGCTGACCCGCGGCGGGGCCGTGGCCCTGAGCGCGGAGGAAGGCCTGGCCCTGCTGGACCAGGGGACCGCCAGGCCCGAGCCGCTGCTGGTCGCGACCCGGCTGGACCTGGCCGGGCTTCGGGCGCAGGCCGCTCGCACCGGTGACGTCCCGCCGCTGTGGCGGGCCCTGGTCACCGCCGGGGCCGGCCGTCGGACCGCGGCCTCGGGCGGCGCCGGCGCGGACTCGCTGCGCCAGCAGCTGTCCGGGCTGTCCGAGCAGGAGCGGACCCGCCTGCTCACCGACCTGGTGCGGACCCACGTGGCAGCGGTGTTGGGGCACTCCTCGGCCGAGGCCGTCGAGCCCGGCCGAGCGTTCACCGACCTGGGCTTCGACTCGCTCACCGCGGTCGAACTGCGCAACCGCCTCGGCACCGCCACCGGGCAGCGACTGCCGGCCACGCTGGTCTTCGACTACCCCAACCCGGTCGCGCTCGCCGGTCACCTCCGGGCCCGACTCGTCGGCGACGACGAGCAGCCCGTGCACCTGCTGCCGGTGCGTCCGGCAGCGGCGGGATCCGACGAGCCGATCGCGATCGTCGGCATGGCCTGCCGCTTCCCCGGCAACGTGAACGACCCCGACGGGTTCTGGCAGGTGCTCGCCGCCGGAACGGACGCGGTCTCCCGCTTCCCGGAGGACCGCGGCTGGGACGTCGAGGGGCTCTACGACCCCGACCCCGAGAGCGTCGGCACCTCCTACACCCGGGAGGGCGGCTTCGTCGCGGACGCGGCCGGCTTCGACGCCGGGTTCTTCGGCATCAGCCCGCGCGAGGCGCTGGCGATGGACCCCCAGCAGCGACAGCTGCTGGAGACCTCCTGGGAGGCCCTGGAGCGGGCCGGCCTCGACCCCGGGGCGCTGCGCGGCAGCCCGACCGGCGTCTTCGTCGGAGGCTTCGCGTCGGCCTACGGACTCGGCCTGGCCACCGGGAGCGAAGGTGCCGAAGGACACCTGACGACGGGCTTCGCCACGAGCGTGATGTCGGGCCGGGTGTCGTACGCGCTGGGCCTGGAGGGCCCGGCGGTGACGGTCGACACCGCGTGCTCGTCCTCGCTGGTCGCCCTGCACCTGGCCGCCCAGGCGCTGCGCTCCGGCGAGTGCTCGATGGCGCTCGCCGGCGGGGCCACCGTCATGGCCACCCCGGACGGGATCGTCGGGTTCAGCCAGCAGCGCGGCCTCGCGGCGGACGGGCGCTGCAAGGCGTTCTCCGCCCAGGCGGACGGCATGGGCTTCGCCGAGGGCGCCGGCATGGTGGTCCTGGAGCGGCTGTCGGACGCGCGCCGCAACGGGCACAAGGTCCTTGCCGTGGTGCGCGGTTCGGCGGTCAACCAGGACGGTGCGTCCAACGGTCTGACGGCGCCGAACGGTCCGTCGCAGCAGCGGGTGATCCGCGCTGCGCTGGCCAATGCGCGGCTGTCGGCCGCGGACGTGGACGTGGTGGAGGCGCACGGTACGGGCACCACGTTGGGTGACCCGATCGAGGCGCAGGCGCTGCTGGCGACCTACGGCCAGGAGCGGCCGGAGGACCGGCCGCTGCTCCTCGGCTCGGTGAAGTCCAACATCGGGCACACCCAGGCAGCCGCCGGTGTGGCCGGTGTGATCAAGATGGTGATGGCACTGCAGCACGAGCAGCTGCCCCGGACGCTGCACGCGGACGAGCCCTCGCCGCACGTGGACTGGTCCGCCGGTGAGGTGGAGCTGCTGACGGAGCCGGTGCCGTGGCCGGCCGGGGAACGCCCGCGTCGGGCCGGGGTGTCCTCCTTCGGCATCAGCGGCACCAACGCGCACGTTCTGCTGGAGGAAGCGCCCGCCGAGGTCGTGGAAACCGTCGAGGCGCCGACGGCGGCGCCGGTGGTGTCCGGTGCCGGCGCGTGGCTGGTGTCGGGTCGGTCGGCCGAGGGGCTGGCCGGGCAGGCGGAGCGGTTGCGGGAGTGGGTCGCCGGGCGGCCGGGGCTGGAGTCGGCGGATGTCGCTTGGTCGCTGGCGACGACGCGTTCGGTGTTCGAGCACCGGGCCGTCGTGGTCGGGACCGAGCGTGCCGGGCTGGTGTCGGGGCTACAGAGTCTTGCGGCCGGTGTTCCCAGTGGCGCTCTGGTGTCGGGTGTGGCGCGGCCGGGTGCGCGGACGGTGTTCGCGTTCGCGGGTCAGGGTTCGCAGTGGGTCGGTATGGGTCGTGAACTCGCCGAGGTGAGCCCGGTGTTCGCGGCGCGGCTGGCCGAGTGCGAGGCCGCGCTGGCACCGTATGTGGACTGGAAGCTCGCCGAGGTGCTCGCCGGTGCCGAGGGCGCGCCGGAGCTTAAGGCTGCCGATGTGGTGCAGCCGGCGCTGTGGGCCGTCATGGTCTCGCTCGCGGCGGTCTGGGAGGCCGCCGGGGTGACGCCGGATGCGGTCGTCGGCCACTCGCAGGGCGAGATCGCGGCGGCGACGGTGGCCGGGATGCTGTCCCTGGAGGACGGTGCCCGGGTGGTGGCGCTGCGTTCGCAGTCGCTGAAGGTGTTGGCGGGTCTGGGCGGAATGCTGTCGGTGAGCGCCTCTGCTGCTGGGGTGGAGGAGCGGATCGCGCGCTTCGGTGACCGTCTGTCGCTGGCGGCGGTCAACGGCCCCTCGGCGGTGGTGGTTTCGGGCGATCCCGAGGGCCTGGAGGAGCTGAAGACGGAGTTCGAGGCCGAGGGCGTCCGTGCCCGGATGGTCGCGGTGGACTACGCCTCGCACTCCGCGCAGGTGGACCGCCTCGAAGCGGAGATCACCGGTGTCCTCGCCGGGATCAGCCCCCGGCGCGGCCGTATCCCGATGCTCTCCGCCATGACCGGCGAGACGTTGACGGGTGAGGAGTTGGACGCGGCGTACTGGTACGCCAGCCTGCGGGCGACCGTCCACTTCGACCGTGCGGTGCGGACGTTGGCCGCCCAGGGTCACCAGGTGTTCGTGGAGGTCACTCCGCACCCGGTGCTGATGGGCGCGATGAACGACACCCTCGAAGAGGTCGCCCACGAGGCCGGCCCGGGCATCGTCCCGGCGGCCGTCTGCGGCACGCTGCGGCGTGACGAGGGCGGGACGGCCCGTCTGGTCGCCTCCCTCGCCGAGGCCTTCGTCAACGGCGCCACCGTCGACTGGACGGCTGTTCTGCCGGCCGCCGAGTCGGTCGAGCTGCCGACGTATGCCTTCCAGCATGAGCGTTACTGGCCGCGTGCGGCTGCGCCGTCGCTGGGCGGGGACGCGGTGTCCCTGGGTCTGGGGGCGGTGGGTCACCCGCTGCTCGGCGCGGCTGTTGAACTGGCCGGTGGCGCGGGCCTGGTGTGCACCGGGCGGCTGTCGGTGCGCACCCACCCGTGGCTGGCCGACCACGCCGTCGGCGGGGCGGTGCTGCTGCCGGGTACCGGCTTTGTGGAGATGGTGGTGCGGGCCGGCGACCAGGTGGGCTGCGGCCTGCTGGAGGAACTGACCCTCCAGGCGCCGCTGGTCCTGCCCGCCGACGGTTCCGGCGTTCAGGTCCAGGTCGTCGTCGCCGACGCCGACGGGGACGGACGGCGGACGGTCGAGGTGTTCTCCCGCCCGGATGCTGCCGAGGCGCAGCAGGGCTGGGTGCAGCACGCGAGCGGCGTGGTCGCCCCGGCCGAGGGCAGCGCCGTCGCGGAGGAGGACTTCGCGGTCTGGCCTCCGCGTGACGCCACGGTCGTGGACGTCACCGGCGTGTACGAGGCCGGCGTCGACGGGCCGTACGGCTACGGCCCGGCGTTCCAGGGGCTGCGCGCCGCCTGGCGCCGTGGCGGGGACGTGTTCGCCGAGGTGGTGCTCCCGGAGACGGTGGCGCAGGAGGCCGGGTCGTTCGGTCTGCATCCGGCGCTGCTGGACGGGGTGCTCCAGGCGAGTGCCCTGATCTCCGGTGCCGACGAGCCGGGGACGGTGCGGTTGCCGTTCGCCTGGACGGGTGTGGAACTGCACGCGAGCGGTGCGTCTGTTCTTCGGGCCCGGCTGCGGCGCGACGCCGCAGGCAGCCTGACCCTGACGGCGGCGGACGCGGTGGGCGCTCCCGTGGTGTCGGTCGCCTCGCTGATCACCCGCCCGGTGGCGGCCGATCAACTCGGCGCTGCCGCGAGCACGGTGGCGGACTCCCTGTTCACCGTGGAGTGGACCCCGATCGCCGCTGCTGAGACCCTGGCCGGGGACTGGGCGCTGATCGGTGCCGATCGATTCGCTCTGGCCGAGGCGCTGAGCGCCTCCGGTGTGCCGGTGCGGTCCTTCGCGGGACCGGCCGAGCTCGCAGCCGCTGCTGAAGCGGGGGAGATCGAGCCCGCTGTGGTCCTGGCCTGTGCCGGTGACCAGGACGGCGGTGGCGATCCGGCCGAGGGTGCCCGCCGGGCTGCCGGTGAGGCGCTGGGCCTGGCGCAGGAGTGGCTGGCCCAGGAGCGTCTGGAGGATGCCCGCCTGGTGGTCCTCACCCGTGGGGGTGTGGCTGCCGCGGCCGGTGAGCGGATCGCCGATCTGCCCGCTGCCGCAGTGTGGGGTCTGCTGCGTTCGGCGCAGTCGGAGAACCCCGGCCGACTGGTCCTCGTCGACCTGCCCGCCACCGGCGGCCAGGCCACGACCGGCCAGGCCACGACCGACCAGGCCGCGGCCGTCCTGCCGACGGCCCTCGCCACCGGGGAGGCGGAACTCGCCCTCCGGAACGGGGCGGCCCACGGGCGGCGGCTGACCCGTCCATCCGGCTCTCCGACGGCAGTTGAACGAAGGTGGTCCGACCACCACGCCGGCCGAACCGCGCTGGTGACGGGTGGTACGGGCACGCTGGGCGCCCTGGTGGCCAAGCACTTGGCGGCGACCGGGCGCGCGGACGGGCTGGTGCTGACCAGTCGTTCGGGTCCGGCTGCTGCCGGGGTGGCTGTGCTGGCCGCCGGGCTGGCGCTCTCGGGCACCTCGGTCGAGGTGGTGGCATGTGACACGGCTGAGCGGGAGGCGCTGGCGGGTCTGCTGGCGCGGATCCCGGCGGAGCGTCCGTTGCGTACGGTGGTCCACACGGCCGGTGTCCTCGATGACGCGACGATCGCCTCGCTGACGCCGGAGCGGGTGGCCGCGGTGATGCGGCCGAAGGCCGACGGCGCCTGGCATCTGCACGAGTTGACGCGCGGCCTGGACCTGGACGCGTTCGTGCTGTTCTCCTCGGCCGCGGCGACCTTCGGTGTCCCCGGCCAGGGCAACTACGTGGCGGCCAACGCGTTCCTGGACGCGCTGGCGGCCGACCGCCGGGCGGCCGGTCTGCCGGGTACCTCGCTGGCCTGGGGCCTGTGGGCGGACGTGAGCGGTCTGACGGCGCAGCTGAGCGATGCCGAGCGCTCCCGGATGAACCGCAGCGGGAGCGCCGCGCTGAGTGCGGACGAGGGCCTGGCGCTGATGGACCTGGCCCTCGCCCGGGACGAGGCGGTGCTGGTGCCGGCCAAGCTGGACCTGGCCGGGCTGCGGGCGCAGGCCGCCCGTACCGGTGACGTCCCGCCGCTGTGGCGGGCGCTGGCCGGCCGTCCGGCCCGGCGCAGCGCCGCCTCCGGCGGGGCGGGCGCGGACTCGCTGCACCGGCAGCTCGCGGCGCTGACCACCGCGGACGGGGACCAGCTGCTGCTGGACCTGGTGCGCGCCCACGTGGCAGCCGTGCTGGGCCACTCCTCGGGCGAGGCGGTCGAGCCCGGCCGGGTCTTCACCGACCTGGGCTTCGACTCCCTCACCGCCGTCCAGCTGCGGAACCGCCTCACCACGGCGACCGGGCTGCGGCTCCCGGCCACTCTCGTCTTCGACTACCCGAGCCCGGCCGCCCTCGCGGGGCACCTGCGCGGGCGGCTCGGCGGCGGGCCGGCCACGGCCGTACGGGCCCCGGCCCCGGTCGGAGCGGCGGCCCACGACGAGCCGATCGCGATCGTCGCGATGAGCTGCCGGTTCCCGGGCGGGGTGACCGGCCCCGAGGACCTCTGGCGGATGATGGCCGACGGGCAGGACGCGATCTCGGCGTTCCCCGCCGACCGGGGCTGGGACCTGGAGGCCCTGTACGACCCGGACGCCGCGCACGTCGGCACCTCGTACACCCAGGCCGGCGGGTTCGTGCAGGACGCCAGCGCGTTCGACGCCGGGTTCTTCGAGATCAGCCCGCGTGAGGCGCTGGCGATGGACCCGCAGCAGCGGTTGCTCCTCGAACTCTCCTGGGAGGCCTTCGAGCGGGCCGGGATCGACCCGGCGTCCCTGCGCGGCAGCCAGACCGGCACCTTCGTGGGCGGGTACACGTCCGGCTACGAGATGAGCGTGCTGGCGCACGGCGGTGCCGAGGCCGAGGGCCATCTGATGACGGGGATCGCGACCAGCATCCTGTCCGGCCGGCTGGCCTACACCTTCGGCCTGGAGGGGCCGGCGGTGACGGTCGACACGGCCTGCTCGTCGGCGCTGGTGGCCCTGCACCTGGCTGCTCAGGCGCTGCGCTCCGGCGAGTGCTCGATGGCCCTGGCCGCGGGCGTGACGATCATGGCCACGCCGGGCACCTTCGTGGAGTTCTCCCGCCAGCGCGGGCTCGCCCCGGACGGCCGCTGCAAGGCGTTCGCCGCGGCGGCGGACGGCACCGGCTTCGCCGAGGGCGCGGGCGTCCTGGTGGTGGAGCGGCTGTCGGACGCGCGGCGCAACGGGCACCAGGTGCTCGCGGTGCTGCGGGGCAGCGCGACCAACCAGGACGGTGCGTCCAACGGTCTGACGGCGCCCAACGGTCCCTCCCAGCAGCGCGTCATCCGCGCCGCGCTCTCCAACGCCGGCCTGCGCGCCGACGAGGTCGACGCGGTGGAGGCGCACGGCACGGGCACCAAGCTGGGCGACCCGATCGAGGCCCAGGCGCTGCTGGCCACCTACGGCCAGGACCGGTCGGAGGACCGGCCGTTGTGGCTGGGCTCGGTGAAGTCCAACATCGGGCACACCCAGGCGGCCGCCGGCCTCGCCGGGGTGATCAAGATGGTCCTCGCCCTGCGCAACGACCGGCTGCCCGCGACGCTGCACGTGGACGAGCCCACGCCGCACGTCGACTGGACGGAGGGCCGGGTCCGGCTGCTGACCGAGCCGGTGCAGTGGCCGGCCGGGGAGCGTCCGCGCCGGGCGGGCGTGTCCTCGTTCGGGATCAGCGGAACGAACGCGCACGTCATCATCGAGGAGGCCCCCGCGCCGGCCGCGACCCCCGCGACCCCCGCGGCCCCCGTGGCACCGCCGGCCGTGCTGCCGTGGGTGCTGTCCGGGCGGACCCCGGAGGCGCTGCGGGCGCAGGCCGGACGGCTGCGCGACTTCCTGCTCGAGCGGCCGGAGGCGGACCCGGTGGACATCGGGTTCTCGCTGGCCACGGCCCGTACGGTCTTCGACCACCGGACCGTCGTGCTGGGCGGGGACCGGGACGGCCTGCTGGCGGGCCTCGCCGTGGCCGCCGCGGGCGTGCCGACCAGGGACGTCCTGACCGGCACCGCGGCCGCGGGCCGCAAGCCGGTGTTCGTCTTCCCCGGCGAGTCCGACGGCGAGTCCGACGGCGAGTCCGACGGTGGGTCCGGGAGCGGGTCCGGGTGGCTCGGCTCCGCCGCCGCCCTGCTGGACGAGGCGCCGGTCTTCGCGGCCCGGATCGCCGACTGCGAGCGAGCCCTCGCCCCGTACGTGGACTGGAAGCTGACCGAGGTGCTGCGCGAAGGGCCGGACGGCCGCTCGCTCGAGCGGCCCGAGGTCCGGCGGCCGGTGCTCTGGGCGGTGCTGGTGTCGCTGGCCGCGCTGTGGCGCTCGGCGGGCGTGGACCCGGCCGGTGTCGCAGGGCACGCGGTGGGCGAGCTCGCCGCCGCGCACGTGGCGGGCGTGCTGTCGCTGGAGGACACGGCCAGGCTCGCGGCGCTGACCGGCCGTTCGACGGCCGGGGAGGCCGCGGACCTTCGGGAATCCGCCGCCGTCCGCCCGCGGGCCGGTGCGGTGCCGCTGTTCTCCACCCGGGCCGCGGCCTGGGTCGAGGGCACCGAGCTGGCCGCCGACCACTGGGCCGCCGACCCGCAGGACGCCCTGCCGGCCCAGGAGTTGGCGGACGCCCTGATCGACGCCGGGTACACCGCGTTCGTCGAGGTCAGCCCCGACCAGGTGCTCACCGCGGCGCTCTCCCGGGCCCTGGAAGACCGGGGCCTGCGAGCCGAGGCCGCCGTCACCGGGACGCTCCGGCGCGGCGACGGCGGGCTGCGGTCCTGGACGGCCGCCCTGGCCGCCCTCCACGTCCACGGGGTCCCCGTGGACTGGGCCGCCGTCCTGGGCGGCGGGAGCCGCGTGGACCTGCCCACGTACGCCTTCCAGCGGGACCACTACTGGCCGCAGCCGCCGGCCCGCCGGCCCGAGGCCGAGCCGGCCGCGGCCGCCACCGCCTCACCGGGCGAGGAGCGGCTCTGGGCCGCCCTGGAGGGCGGGGACCTGGGCGCCCTCGCCGAGGTGCTGGGCCTGGCCGAGCCGTTGCGGGAGGACATGCCGCTCGGCACGGTGCTGGCACAGCTGTCGACGTGGCGCCGACGGGAGCGCGAACACGCCCCGCAGGACGGCCCGCAGGGCGAGGAGGCCGCCGGCCCCGGGCCCCGGCACCTCGACTGGCTGCGGCAGTTGGCCGCCCTCCCGGAGGCCGGGCGGCAGGAGCTGCTGGTCGACCTGGTCCGCGCGGAGATCGCCGCGATGCTCGGCTATCCGACGGCCGATCCGGTGCGCCCGAACGGCGACGTGTTCGAGCTCGGGATGAACTCGATGACGGCCGTTCAACTGCGGGAAAGCATCGGCGAGCTGACCGGCCTTAGTCTGCCGGAGGGCTTCGTCTATGACCTCTACCGACCGGAAGCGATCGCGGAGTTCCTGCTCGGCGAGCTGACGGCGGCGCTCCGGGAAGGCGCCGTGGGCCAATGAGCGGGCCGATGAGCGGACCGGTGAGAGGTTCCTGGGAATCCGGAACCGCGCGAGCGTCCGACAGGTTTCTCGAAATTCAGTTCCGCGGGCCGAACCGCAGGAATACCAGCCATCCGATTCCGAAGACGGGATGAGAAAGTGCCGAACGAGAACGCCTGGAGCGTCATAACCGCCCCCACGTCGAAGTCCCTGATCCTCGGCGTCGACTTCCCGGCGGCCGGCCGCCGGGAGGCCGGGTTCGAGGACCTTGCGGCGAAGATGGGCCCGGCCTGGGCCGGTCACGGCTTCCTGCAGACCACGCCCCCGCCCGTGCGCCTGGCCGACCGGCCGGCCGGTGACTACTACACCGACTTCTGGCTGCGGGACGGCGACTGGGACTCCTACGAGGTGGTGGCCGTGCTCGGCTACTGCGTCGGCGGCGTCTACGCGGGGGAGATCGCCGAGCGCCTGGGGCAGCGGCAGGGCAAGGCGCCCAAGGTGATCCTCTTCGACCCGCAGGTCACCGACCTGCAGCTGCTGGAGTCGGAGATCCACAAGATGATCGGGCTGGCCGGCCCGGTCTTCACCGCCGACGAGGCGGAGCACGCCCGCAAGCGGGCCGCCGAGATCGTCGGGGTCCCGTCGATCGGCCTGCTCGACGCCGCCGTCGAGATCGTGGGCCTCTACCGCGAGATGGCCTCCATCGCCTTCCAGCGGATCGGGCTCGCCGAGGCCCGCCGGGACGAGGTCGTCCGGCTCTTCGAGTCGTACATGACCTGGCTCTCCGCCGCCTCCCAGATCGACCCGGCCCGGACTTGGGGGGACTCGCTCTCCGTCACCTCGTCCGACTACGCCGAACTGGAGCGCAGCGGCGCCGCGACGGTCGTCAACGCCACCAAGTCGCTGGGCCGGCGGATCGAGCTGGAGATCGGCCACGTCGACCTCCTGCGCGACCCCTCCGCCGTTCGCACCCTGCTCGACAGCGCCGAATTCTGAGTGAGATGAAGACCTCGAGCAAAGAGAAGGCCCTCTGGCTGCTGGAGCAGCTGGTCCCGGGGACCGGGGTCAACAACCTGGGGCTCGGCCTCCAGGTGAGCGGCCGGCTCCGGCCGGACGCGCTGAGGGCGGCCCTGGCCATCGTGGTCGGGCGGTTCGAGGTGCTGCGGACCGTGTACCGCGCGACCGGGGCGGACCTCGTCAAGGAGGTCCTCCCGGCGGGCGGGTTCGCGGTGGGCATCGAGCCGTTCGAGCTGTCGGGCGGCTCCCTGGAGGGCGACCTGACGGCGTTCACCGACCGGCCCTTCCGGCTCGACGGGCAGCCCCTGGTCAGGGTCGGACTCGCCGCCCACCCGGACGGCGACGTCCTCTGCGTGGCGGTGCACCACCTGGTGTTCGACATGGTCTCCGTCGCCCTCTTCCTCCAGGCGTTCATCCCGGTCTACGACGCGATCGCGGCGGGCCGCCCGGTGCCGGCGCAGGCCGTCGCGCCGGCCCCGGCGCTCGCCGAGCCCGAGCCCAGGCCGGCCGACCTGGCCTACTGGCGGGAGACCCTGGAGGGCTTCCGGCCCGAGGGGCTCGACCTGTGGTGCGGCACCCCGCGCGGCCGACAGCCCGAGCTGGCCGGGGCGACCGCGAGCCGGGCGCTCTCCGCCGAGGCGCAGCAGGCGGCGGCGCAGCTGCAGCGCACGCTGCGCGCACCCCTCGGCGCGGTGATGCTGGCCGCGTACGCCGCCCTGCTCGCCTCGCACGGCGCCGGACCGGACCTCGTCATCGGCTCCCCGGTCAACGTCCGCGGGGCGAACACCGCCGCCATCGGCTACCACGTCAACACGGTGCCGATCCGGATCCGGGTGGACCTCGCCGAGGGCTTCCGGGTCCTCGCGCGCCAGGCCCGCGACGCGTTCCTCGGGGCGATGGCGCACGCCGAGACCCCGGTCGACGAGCTGACCGGGGAGCTCCCCGGGATCGGCACGTCCTGGCGGACCCAGCTCTTCCGGCACCTGTTCAACTTCCTGCCCGAGGCACCGGCCGTCGAACTGTCGGTGGACGGCATGGCGGCCCGGGTGGTGCCGGTCGAGAACCCCCACAGCAAGTTCGACCTGGAGCTGGTCGGCTCGCCGTCCCGGGCGGAGGTCGTGTTCCGGTACTCCGAGACGCTGGCCCGCGCCGACGTCGAGGCGATGCTGGAGCGCTTCGACGCCCTGCTGGTCGCGGCGGCGCAGGACCCGGACCGGCCGCTCGCCGACACGGCGGGCTGGAGCGAGGCCGACCGCCTGGCCGTCGACGGCGCCGCCGGGACGGCCGTTCCGGCGGGGCACCCGACCGTTCCCGAGGCGTTCCGCGCCTGGGCACGGCGGACCCCCGACGCCCCGGCCGTCACCGACGGCGGACACACCGTCAGCTACCGGCAGGTGGACGAGGCCGCGGCCGCCGTCCGCACGCTGCTGGCCGACGGCGGCGTCCGGGCCGGCGACACGGTGGCGGTCGCCGTCCCCCGGGCCGAGACCGCCGCAGCGGTCCTCGGCGTCTGGCGGGCGGGCGCCGTCTGCCTGCCGCTCGACCCCGGGCACGAGCCGTCCTGGCTGACCCGGCAGCTCACCCACCCGCGGGTGAAGGCCGTCCTCACCGGGACCGGCGTGCGCCTGCCCGCCGACGGCGACCTGCCCCCCGTCCTGCCGCTCGCCGACGCGCCCGCGCCCGGCGGCGCGGAGCAGGACGGGCCGGACGAGGCCGGTGGAGCGCTCGGCGCCGCCTGCGTGATCCACACCTACGGGGACGCCGGGCAGCCGGTCGCCACCGTGTTCGGCCACGCGGGCCTCGGCGACGCGGTCGGCCACTTCACGGCCGAACTCGGCACCGGGCCCGGCACCGGCGTGCCGGCCCTGGCCGCGCCCGCCACCGTCGGCGCGCTCCTGGACGTCTTCCTGGCGCTGGCCTCGGGCGGCTGCTCGGTGGTCGTGCCCGACGCGGCCCGGACCGACGCCGTCGCGCTGCGCGACGCGCTCGCCCCCCACCGGGCGACCGTCGCCGTCGTCCCGCCCGGCACCCCGGCCCGCGTCCTCGCCGAGCTGGCCGAGCTGGCCGAGCCGGCCGACCCGGCCGGGCGGCCGTCCGGCCTGACCGTCCTGGCCGGGGACGGCGAACTGTCCGCCGAGACGGCCGGACGGCTCCTCGCGGCCGGCTGCCGACTGCACCGAGGCCACCACACCCCCGGGACCGTCGGCTGGGCGCTGACCGGCCCGGTGGACGGCGGGGTGGACGGCCCGGTGGACGACCCCGACGGGCCGCCCCGGGGACGGCCGGTCGCCGGCACCCGGGCCTTCGTCACCGCACCCGACGGGCGCGAGCTGCCGGTGGGCCTGCGCGGCGAACTCCGCCTCGCCGGAACCGGACCGGCCCTCGCCGACCCCGACGACTCAGCCGACCCCGACGACCCGGCGTTCCCGACCGACCCCCGGCACGGGCGCCACCACCGCACCGGGGAACTCGCCCGCCGCCGGCCCGACGGAACGCTCGAATGGCTCGGCCGGACCGACCGCAGGGTCGCCACCGGGGACGGCGAGGTCGACCTCGACCGCCTCCGGGCCACCGTGCTCGGCCTCCCCGGCGTGACCGCGGCCGCGGCCGTGGCCGTGCCCGGGCCCGACGGCGGGCACGCCGTCGTCGCCTTCGCCGAGACGCCCGCGGCCGCGGACCCGGACGGCCCCGCCGCACCCGGCGTCCCCGCCCCGGTCGTCCGCCTGGCCGCGCTGCCCAGGACCCCCGACGGCCGACCCGACCCCGAGGCCCTCCAGGCACTCGCCCGGAAGGCCCTCGACCAGGGCACCGGGCCGCAGCAGGAGGAGACGGACGACCCGCTCGTCCGCGACCTCGTCGGGATCTTCAGCCAACTGCTGCCCGTCGAGGCGACGGCCGGGACGCACTTCTTCGACACGGGCGGCCACTCGCTGCTCGCGGCCGTCCTGGCCCAGAAGGTCGAGGAACTCACCGGCACGTCCCTCGAACTCGGCGACGTGTTCAAGCACCCGACGCCCACCGCCCTCGCCGCGCTGCTGCGCGGGTGACGGGCGGCGACGGCACGCCGCGTCGCCACGACCGGGCCGGCCGTCAGGAACCGACTCACGAAACCGTAGGGAAGAATCCATGACCGCAATTGAGGAGCACCGCCTCGCCATCATCGGCGCGGGCGTGATGGGTACCAACATCTCGGCGCTCGCCCTCGGCCACGGCGTCTCCGTGGTCCTGGTCGACGTCGACGAGACCGTGCTGGAGACGGCGCGGCAGACCATCCGGCAGAAGCTGCGGCACGCCCAGCTGATGGGCGTCCTGCCGGCCGACCGCCCGCAGGGCACGCTGACCACCAGCGTCGCCCTCGAGGACATCGCCGAGGCCACCACCGTCATCGAGGCCGTCACCGAGGTCGACAAGGTCAAGAAGGAGGTCCTCTCCGCGGCCTCCCGCCTGGTGCTGCCCGGCACGACCCTGATCTCCAACACCTCGTGCATCCCGATCGACGAGATGGCCGAGTGGATCGTGCGCCCCGAGGACCTCGTGGGCGTCCACTTCATGAACCCCTCCTACATGATCAAGATGGTCGAGGTCATCCGCGGCCCGCGCACCGAGCCCGCCGTCCTGGAGCAGGCCGTCGAGCTGCTCGCCGTCCTCGGCCGCGAGGCCCTGGTCATCGAGGACTCGGCCGGCTTCGTGATCAACCGCCTGCTGCACCCGCTGATCAACACCGCGGCCATGCTCGTCCAGGAGGGCGTCGCCTCCGTCGAGGTCGTCGACGGCCTGCTGGAGGGCTGCCTCGGACACTCCACCGGCCCGCTGCGCACCGGCGACCTGATCGGCCTGGAGAACCTCGTCGACTCGCTCAACGTGCTCCACGAGCGCCGCGGCGACGACATCTACCGCCCCTGCGACCTGCTGCTCGAAAAGGTGCGGGACGGCCACCTCGGCCGGAAGACCGGCCGGGGCTTCTACGACTACGGAAAGGTCGCGTCATGACCGCGGACAACACCACCCTGACCACCGAGACCCTCCAGAAGGAGATCCTCGGCTTCCTCACCGAGCGCATCAAGACCGAGGTCCAGACCGACCAGGACCTCTTCGCGTCCGGCGTCGTCTCCTCCATGTTCGCGATGCAGCTCGTCGTCCACCTCGAGGACGCCTACGACATCGCCATTGTCGGCGGCGACCTCAAGCTCGACAACTTCCGCACCGTCGTCGGCATGGCCGACCTCGTGCTGCGCCTGAAGGGCGACCCGGAAGCGGCCGGCGATGCCTGACCGACTCGCCGACGAGCGCGCCCTCATCGGCGGGCTCGTCGGCGCCCGCGCGGCCGACTGGGACGTCACGGGCGAACTGCCCGTCGACCTGCTGCGCACCCTGGGGGCCAAGGGCCTGCTGTGCGCACAGGTCCCGGCGTCCCACGGCGGCCTCGGGCTGAGCAGCCGTGACAACGGCGAACTGACCGCCTACGTCGGGAGCCTGTGCAGCTCTCTGCGGTCCATCATGACCTCCCAGGGCATCGTCGCCTGGACCGTCCAGCGCTTCGGCGACCGGGACCAGCGGCGCGCCTTCCTCGCCGAACTGACCGGGGGCAAGCTCACCGCGGTCGGCTTCAGCGAGCCCGGCGCCGGCAGCGACCTGGCCGCCATGCAGACCAGGATCAAGGCCGACGGGGACGGTTTCGTCATCGACGGCGAGAAGAAGTGGGTCACCGGCACCCGCTACGCCGACTTCGTCCTGATCATCGGCCGCCACGGCGACGGCGAGGGCGCCGCCGCCGCGGTCGTCCCCGTGGACGCGCCGGGCGTGCACATCGAGCTGGTGCCGCACCCGATGGGCTGCCGGGCCGCCGGCCACGCCAACATCCGCCTCGACAACGTCCGGCTGCCGGCCACCCACGTGCTCGGCGGCGGCGGGCAGCCGCTGTCGATGCTGTTCACGACCGCGCTCTCGTACGGGCGGGTGTCGATCGCCTGGGGCTGCGTCGGCATCCTCCAGGCCTGCCTGAGCGCCGCCACCGCGCACGCCGGGAAGCGGTACCAGGGCGGCGTGGCGCTCGCCGAGCACCAGCTCGTCCGCCGGCACCTCGCGGAGCTGTTCATCGCCGAGCAGACCGCGCTGCGCGCGTGCGAGCACGCCAGCGGGCAATGGGACGCCGCCGCACCGGACATGGGCGTGGCAGCCGTCCTCGCCAAGCACGTCAGCGCGGGCAACGCCGCCCGGAGCGCCGCCACCGCGGTCCAGCTCCTCGGGTCGGCCGGCGCCGCGGACGGGCACGTGGTGGCCCGCGCGTTCCGGGACGCGAAGCTCATGGAGCTCATCGAAGGCAGCAACGAGATCTGCCAGTTGATCCTGGCGGACCACGCCCTCTCGCTTTCCGACTGACGTCCGGACGACCCGAGTCCGAACGACCGAAGTCCGACCGAAGTCCGACCGAAGCTGGTAGGAGAAACCCCGTGGCTGAGAAGCCAACCCTCGTGAAGTGCCTGGTCTGGGACCTGGACAACACCGTCTGGGACGGTACCTTGCTGGAGGACTCGAACGTCGAGCTGTTCCCCGGGATCCTCGACACCATCGTCGAGCTCGATTCCAGGGGAGTCCTGCACTCGGTGTCGAGCAAGAACGACCACGACCTCGCCTGGAAGCGCCTCGAAGAGCTGGGCCTGGCCGAGTACTTCGTGCACCCGCAGATCGGGTGGGGCCGCAAGTCCGACGCGGTCAAGCTGATCGCCGAGCGGCTGAACTTCGCCGAGAAGACCATCGCGTTCATCGACGACCTGCCCACCGAGCGCGCCGAGGTGACCTTCCACGCGCCCGAGGTCCGCTGCTACCCGGCCGACCTGGCGGGCGAGCTGACCGGCCTGCCCGAGTTCAGCCCCGAGACCGTCACCGTCGACTCCCGGCGCCGCCGCGAGATGTACCAGGCGAGCTTCCGCCGGGACGCCGAGAAGGACAACTTCAACGGTCCCGACGAGGACTTCCTCCGCACCCTCGACCTCGTCATGGAGATCAAGCGGGCCGACCAGGAGGACATCTCCCGGGTCGAGGAACTGACCCTGCGCACCAGCCAGATGAACGCGACCGGCGTCCACTACTCCGACGCCGCGCTGCGCGCCCTGCTGGTCGACCAGGACCACGAGGTCCTCACCGTCAACCTCGCCGACCGGTTCGGTCCGCACGGCGCCGTGGGCGTGCTCCTGCTGGAGCGCCACGCGGAGCTGTGGCACCTGAAGCTCCTCGCGACCTCGTGCCGCGTGGTGACCTTCGGTGCCGGCGCGGTCCTCCTCAACTGGCTGATCGACCAGGCGGCCCAGGCCGGCGTGCACCTCGTCGCCGACTTCAAGCGGACCGAGCGCAACCGCATGATGGACATCGCCTACCGGTTCGCCGGCTTCGCCGACGACCCGTGCGCCTGCGTGGCCGTCCTCGGCGAGCCCGGTGCCGAGGGCGTCAACCGCCTGCACCTGGTCGCCGACCGCCGCGAGGGCCCGACCACGATGCGGCTCACCTCGCCCGACCTGACCACGCCCGACCTGACCACGGCCGGGGAGGACGCCGTCGCCTGACGGTGAGGAACGCGGGGTCCCCCCGTCGTCCGGAAAGGCGCGCCGATCAACCGGCGCGCCTTTCTCGGTTGAACACGTGGTTCTCCGGACGGGCCGACTCATATCCTGACCGCCGGGGCTCCGGCGGTCTTTTGTTCCTTTCTCCTTGTACAGCCCTTCTCTTCAGCCCTTCTCAGCCCTTCCGATCAGCCTTTTCGCATTGCTGTTCCTCCTTGGCTGAAAGACCTCCGACCAGGTATCGAACTCCCGACCTCCCGAATGCCGAGGGAATTGTGAACGAGACTGATGGGCCGGCCCTGACGGAATTCGCCGCAGCCGGTACGGAGCCGTTGGCGATCGTCGGCATGAGCTGCCGATACCCCGGCGGAGTCCGTTCGCCCGAGGACCTGTGGGAACTGCTGGCCGAGCGGCGGGACGCCCTCTCCGACTTCCCCGCGGACCGGAACTGGAACCTCGACTCCCTGTACGACGCGGACCCGGAGACCGCCGGGAAGACCTACCTCACCCGGGGCGGCTTCCTCGACGACGCGGCCGGCTTCGACGCGTCCTTCTTCGGCATCCCGCCGCGCGAGGCGCTGGCGATGGACCCGCAGCAGCGCCTGCTGCTGGAGACCTCCTGGGAGGCCCTGGAACGGGCCGGCATCACCCCGTCCGCGATCCGGGGCACCCGGACCGGCGTCTTCGTGGGCGCCGAGCCGAGGGAGTACGGCCCCCGGCTGCAGGAAGCGCCGGAAGGCGTGAAGGGGTACCTGCTCACCGGCACGACGACCAGCGTGATGTCCGGCCGGATCTCGTACCTGCTCGGACTGCACGGCCCGTCGCTCACCGTCGACACCTCCGCCTCCAGCTCCCTGGTCGCCATCCACCTCGCCGTGCAGGCGCTGCGCTCCGGCGAGTGCTCGCTGGCGCTCGCCGGCGGCGTGTCCGTGATGTCCACCCCCGGGAACTTCGTCGCCTTCAGCGGGCTCCGGGGGCTGTCCGCCGACGGCGTGTGCCGACCGTTCTCGGCCGACGCCAACGGGACCGTGTGGTCGGAGGGCGTCGGCCTGGTCGTCCTGGAGCGGCTGTCCGACGCCGTGCGCAACGGCCACACCGTCCTGGCCGTGCTGCGCGGCTCGGCGATCAACTCCGACGGCCCCAGCGACGGCCTGACCGCCCCCAACGGCCGGGCCCAGCAGGCGGTCATCCGCCGCGCGCTGGCGAACGCGAACCTCTCGGCCGCCGACGTGGACGCCGTGGAGGCCCACGGCACCGGCACCCGGCTCGGCGACCCGATCGAGGCCCAGTCGCTGCTGGCGACGTACGGCCAGGAGCGGTCGGCCGATCGGCCGCTGCTGCTGGGGTCGCTGAAGTCGAACATCGGGCACACCCAGGCGGCCGCCGGTGTGGCCGGTGTGATCAAGATGGTGCTGGCGCTGCGGCACGGTGAGCTGCCCGCGATGCTGCACGCGGACGAGCCGTCGCCGCGGGTGGACTGGGCCTCGGGCGAGGTGCGGCTGCTGGCCGAGCCGGTGCCGTGGCCGTCGGGGGAGCGTCCGCGGCGTGCGGGTGTGTCGGCGTTCGGCATCAGCGGGACCAACGTCCACGTGATCGTGGAGGAGGCGCCGGCGGTCGAGGCCGCCGAGGTCGCCGAGGTCACTGAGCCGACGGCGGCGGCGCCGGTGGTGACCGGGGCCGGTGCGTGGGTGGTCTCGGGTCGTACCGCCGAGGGGCTGACGGCCCAGGCCGGCCGGCTGGGGGAGTGGGTCGCCGCGCGGCCGGAGCTGGAACCGCGGGACGTCGCACGCTCGCTGGTCGCGACGCGTTCGGTGTTCGAGCACCGGGCCGTGGTGGTCGGCGGCGAGCGGGCCGAACTGCTGGGCGCCGTCGAGAGCCTGGCCGCCGGTGTGCCGGCGGCGTCGGTGGTCTCGGGCGTGGCGCGGGCGAATGCCCGGGTGGGTCTGATCTTTGCGGGCCAGGGGTCGCAGTGGACCGGGATGGGCCGGGGGCTGTACGAGGGCAGCCCGGCCTTCGCCGAGGTCTTCGACCGGGCGTGCGGGCTCCTCGAAGGGGAGTTGGGGATTCCCGTCCGCGACGTCGTGCTCGGCGTCGAGGGTGTGGACGCTGATCTCGCGGACCAGACGCTGTACGCGCAGACGGGTCTGTTCGCGTTCGAGGTCGGTGTGGCCGCTCTGCTCCGGGCTGCGGGTGTGGTGCCGGATGCGGTGGTGGGTCATTCGGTGGGTGAGGTCGCGGCCGCGTATGTGGCCGGGGTGCTGTCGCTGCCGGATGCGGCGCGTCTGGTGGCGGCGCGGGCCCGGTTGATGCAGGCGCTGCCGAGTGGTGGTGCGATGGCGGCGGTCAATGCGCCGGAGGCGGAGGTCGTTGCGACGCTCGCCGAGGGTGCTGTGATCGCGGCGGTCAACGGTCCGGAGTCGGTCGTGGTTTCCGGTGAGGTCGAGGCCGTGGACCGGGTGGTGGAGCTGTGGCGGGAGCGGGGTCGTCGGGTGCGGAGGCTGCGGGTCTCGCACGCGTTCCACTCGCCGGCGATGGATCCGGTGATCGGCGAACTGACCGCTGTCGCGGCTGGGTTGGAGTACGGCCGTCCGCAGGTGATGTGGGCGGGCGCGCTGACCGGTGAGCTGGTGACGGAGTGCGAGGCGGGTTACTGGCCGGCGCAGACGCGTCAGGCCGTGCGCTTCGCCGATGCCGTCGCCGCGCTCGCCAAGCAGGGCGTCACGGTGTTCATCGAGGTCGGCCCCGACGGCTCCCTGTCGTCCCTGGGCTCGGACATCGTCGCGGGCACCGGGAACGAGGATGCCGTCTTCGTCCCGCTCCAGCGGCGCGACGAGCAGGGCGTCACCGGTCTGGTGACCGGCCTGGCCCGCGCGTACGTCAACGGCGTGCAGGTGAACTGGGGTTCGCTGCTGCCCTCCGGCAGGACGGTGGATCTTCCCACCTACGCCTTCCGGCACAAGCGCTTCTGGCTCGACAGCGGAACGTCCTCCCAGGTGACGGAACTGCCGCAGTCCATCGACGACCCGGCCGAGGCACCCCCGCTGGCCTCCGCCACCGGGCTGCTGGGGCAGCTCCTGGGCCGACCGGAGTTCGAACAGGAGCAGCTGCTCCTCGACCTGGTCAGGGCGCACGCCGCCGCCGTCCTCGGGCACGACTCCCCGCAGGCGCTCGACCTCGCGCACACCTTCAAGGAACTCGGCTTCGACTCGGTGACCGGCGTCGAGCTGCGCAACCGGCTGAGCGCCGAGGCGGCCACCCGGCTGCCCACCACCCTGATCTTCGACTACCCGACCCCCCTGGCCCTGTCCCAGTTCCTCCGGGCGGAGGCACTGGGACACGCGGACGAGCACACCGGACCGGGACGCTCGGCGGCCGGCGCCGACGAGCCGATCGCGATCGTGGCGATGAGCTGCCGCCTCCCCGGCGACGTCAGCGCCCCCGAGCAGCTGTGGGACCTGCTGGCCGCCGGCGGCGACGCCGTCGGCGACCTTCCCACCGACCGGGGCTGGGACCTGTCCCAGCTCTTCGACCCGGCCGCGGACCGGGCCGGCACCTTCTACACGCGCGGCGGCGGATTCATCACGGGAGCAGCCGAGTTCGACGCCGGCTTCTTCGGCATCAGCCCGCGTGAGGCGCTGGCGATGGACCCGCAGCAGCGGCTGCTCCTCGAACTCTCCTGGGAGGCCTTCGAACGGGCCGGCATCGACCCGCAGCACCTGCGCGGATCGGCGACCGGCGTCTTCGTGGGCGCGTCCTCGTCCGGATACGGCGCCAACGCGCCCGAGGAACTCGAAGGCCACCTGCAGTCCGGCATCGCCCCGAGCGTGATCTCGGGCCGGGTGTCCTACACGCTCGGGCTCGAAGGACCGGCCCTGACGGTCGACACCGCGTGCTCGTCCTCGCTGGTCGCCCTGCACCTCGCCGGTCAGGCCCTGCGGTCGGGCGAGTGCTCACTGGCGTTGGCGGGCGGTGTCACCGTGCACGCCACCACGTCCTGGCTCGCCTGGTTCAGCCGCCAGCAGGGCCTCGCGGCGGACGGCCGCTGCAAGGCGTACTCGGAGCAGGCCGACGGCATGGGCATGGCCGAAGGCGCCGGCATCGTCGTGCTGGAGCGGCTCTCGGACGCCCGGCGCAACGGGCACCAGGTGCTCGCCGTGCTGCGCGGCTCGGCGATCAACCAGGACGGTGCGTCCAACGGTCTGACCGCGCCCAACGGCCCCTCGCAGCAGCGGGTGATCCGTGCCGCCCTGGCCAACTCGGGCCTGTCCGCGGGTGATGTGGACGTGGTCGAGGGCCACGGGACGGGCACCCCGCTGGGCGACCCGATCGAGGCGCAGGCGCTGCTGGCGACCTACGGCCAGGGGCGGTCGGCCGACCGGCCGCTGCTGCTGGGGTCGCTGAAGTCGAACATCGGACACACCCAGTGGTCCTCGGGCGTCGCGGGCGTCATCAAGATGGTGCTGGCACTCCAGCACGGGCAGCTGCCGAGGACGCTGCACGCCGAGGAGCCGTCCTCGCACGTGGACTGGGACGCCGGCGCGGTGCGGCTGGCCACGTCGGCCGTGCCCTGGCCGCACTCGGAGGAGCGTCCGCGGCGTGCGGGTGTGTCCTCGTTCGGCATCAGCGGCACGAATGCGCATGTGATCATCGAGCAGGCTCCCGCAGAGGAGGCTGTCGAGCCTGGTGGTGCTGGCGTGGTCCTGCCGGTGGTGCCGTGGGTGGTCTCCGGGCGTTCGGTGGCTGGCCTTGCGGGGCAGGCCGAGCGGTTGGCGGAGGCTGTCCGGGAGGGTGCTGACGCTGTCGATGTGGGCTTGTCGTTGGCGGTGTCGCGTGCGGCGTTGGAACAGCGCGCGGTGGTGCTCGGATCCGACACTGACGAACTGGCTTCTGCCCTGGGGGCGTTGGCCGAGGGCCGCGAGGTTCCGGGTGTGGTGTCCGGTGCTGTGGGCGCTGTGGGCCGGGTCGGCTTCGTGTTCACGGGCCAGGGTGCGCAGCGCCTGGGGATGGGGCAGGGCCTGTATGGGGCGTTCCCGGTGTTCGCGGAGGCCTTCGACGAGGTGTGTGCGGGGTTTGCCGGGCATGTGGAGGGTTCGCTCGCTGCGGTGATTCGCGGCGAGGAGAACGCGGGCCGGATTGATGAGACGGGCTGGGCGCAGCCCGCGTTGTTCGCGGTCGAGGTGGCGTTGTTCCGGCTGCTGGAGTCGTGGGGTGTGCGGCCGCAGGTGGTGGCCGGGCATTCGATCGGTGAGCTGGCGGCCGCGCATGTCGCCGGTGTGTGGTCGTTGGCGGACGCGTGTGCGGTGGTGGCCGCACGTGGCCGTCTGATGCAGGCGCTGCCGACGGGCGGTGCGATGGTGGCGGTCGAGGCGGGCGAGGAGCAGGTTCTCGCGGTGATCGCCGGCCGTGACGGTGTCGGTGTCGCGGCGGTCAACGGCCCGCGTGCCGTGGTGATCTCCGGCATCGAGGACGAAGTCCTCGCGGCTGCCGATGAGTTGGCGAAGGGCGGGGCGCGGACCAGGCGTCTTCAGGTCTCGCACGCGTTCCATTCGCCGTTGATGGAGCCGATGCTGGAGGACTTCGCCCGCGTCGTCGGCGCCGTCTCGTACGGGACGCCGAAGCTGGCCATGGTCTCCGCCCTCACCGGGCAGCCGGTCACCGACGCGGTCACCGACCCCGCCTACTGGGTGAAGCACGTCCGCGAGGCCGTCCGCTTCTGCGACGCGGCGAACGCCCTGCGCGCGGCCGGCGTGCGGACGTTCATCGAGATCGGCCCCGACGGCGTCCTCGCCGGTATGGGCCCGCAGACCCGCACCGACACCGAGGAAGCCGACGAGCTCTGGCTGCCGCTGCTGCGGCGGGGCCGGGACGAGCCCCGCGCCCTGCTGACCGCACTCGCCAAGGCCTACGTCCGTGGCCTGCCCGTCGACTGGGCAGCCCTCTTCACGGACACCGGCGCCCAGCAGGTCGATCTCCCGACGTATGCCTTCCAGAGGCAGCGCTACTGGCTGACCCCGGCTCTGGGCAGCCGTGCCGAGGACCTCGGCCTGGAGACCCCGGGGCACCCGCTGCTGGGTGCGGCCGTCGAGCTGCCGGCCACCGGTGGTGTCGTCCTGACCGGTCGGTTGTCGCTGTCCGCACAGCCGTGGCTTGCGGATCATGTGGTCGCCGGGCAGGTGGTGGTTCCGGGTGCCGCGCTCGTCGAGATGGCGGTGCGAGCCGGTGACGAGGCCGGTTGCGGCCGGGTCGAGGAACTGGTCATCGAGTCGCCGCTGGTGCTCCCGGCCCAGGGTGGCGTGCGGGTGCAGGTGACGGTGGACGAGGCCGACGGGGCCGGACGTCGCGTGGTGGCCGTCTACGGGCAGGCCGAGGCGGCAGCGTCCGAGGGCGAGTGGACCCGGCATGCGAGCGGTTCGCTGACCGCGTCCGATGCCACTCCCGACGCCGTTCTGACCGAGTGGCCCCCGGCCGGCGCGACCGCCGTCGATCTGGACGGGTTCTACCCGGCACTGGCGGCCAGCGGCCTGGCTTACGGCCCCGCGTTCCAGGGGATCCGTGCGGCCTGGCGGCGCGGCGAGGAGCTGTTCGCCGAGGTTGCACTGCCGGAGGGTGTGAGCGCGGCCGGGTTCGGCCTGCACCCGGCCCTGCTGGACGCGGCCCTGCACGTGATCGTGGGCACGGGCGAACGGCGCGACCGGCTTGAGGTCCCGTTCTCCTGGGAGAGCGTGGACCTGCACGCCACGGGTGCCACCGAAGCCCGGGTCCGGGTCACTCCGGAGCTGACGGGCGACGGCGTGGGGCTGGTCCTGGCCGATGCCGAGGGCGGGCTGATCGCTTCCGTCGGCTCGCTCGTGCTGCGGCCGTTCGAGGCCGCCGCGGCGTCGGCTCGGGACGGCCTGTTCGGGGTGGAGTGGGTTCCGGCTCAGGCAGTGAACTCCGGTGGTTCGGCCGACCGTTGGGCCGTGCTCGGGGAGCAGCTGCCGGGCTTCGAGGCGCACGCCGACCTGGCGGCGCTGTCGGCGGCCGTCGAGGAGGGGGCGGCTGCTCCCGAGGTCGTGGTGGTGCGGGTCGTGCCCGAGTCGGGCGCCGAGGATGTCCCGGGCGTGGCACGTGCTGTCGCGGTCGGTGCGCTGGGGTTGGTGCAGGAGTTCTTGGCCGCGGACGCGTTGTCCGGGTCGCGGCTGGTGCTGGTGACCGAGCGGGCGGTGGACGCCGGGTCCGAGACGGCGACCGAGGTCGAGGCCTCGGCGGTGTGGGGCCTGGTCCGGGTGGCGCAGGCCGAGAACCCTGGCCGGCTGGTGCTGGCCGATGTCGATGACCTCGCGGCCGTCGAGGTCGTGGAGTGGTTGCGGGCGGGTGTCGGCTCCGGTGAGTCGCAGTTCGCGGTGCGAGCCGGTCTCGTACGGGTGCCGCGCCTGGCACGCGTCGCGAACGGCCTGCCCGTTCCGGCGGAGCGGGTGTGGAGCCTGGACTTCCGGGAGCGCGGCACGCTGGAGAACCTCGCCCTGTCGGGTGCCGACGAGGCGGGACCGCTGGGTGCCGGCCAGGTGCGGGTCTCGCTGCGCGCGGCGGGCGTGAACTTCCGTGACGTGCTGAACGTGCTCGGCATGTACCCGGGCGACGCGGGCCGGCTGGGCCTGGAGGGCGCCGGTGTCGTGCTGGAGGTCGGTCCGGGTGTGACCGGGTTCCGGCCGGGCGACGAGGTGATGGGCCTGTTCACGGGCGCGTTCACCACGGAGGCCGTGGCGGACCAGCGGCTGCTGGCCCCGGTGCCGTCCGGGTGGACGATGGCGGAGGCGGCCGGTGCACCGCTGGTGTTCCTGACCGCGTGGTACGCGCTGGTCGAGCTGGCCGGGCTGCGGCGGGACGAGCGGGTGCTGATCCACGCCGCCGCCGGCGGCGTGGGCATCGCCGCGGTGCAACTGGCCCGGCACCTGGGCGCCGAGGTGTTCGCGACCGCCTCGCCGGCCAAGTGGGCGGCGGTGCGCGGACTCGGTGTCGAGGCGTCGCACCTCTCCTCCTCCCGCACCACGGACTTCGAAGCGGCCTTCCGTGCCGAGTCCGGTGGCCGCGGAGTGGACGTGGTGCTGGACTCCCTGGCCGGGGAGTTCGTGGACGCCTCGCTGCGGCTGACCGCCGCCGGCGGCCGGTTCGTCGAGATGGGCAAGACCGATGTCCGCGACCCGGAGCAGGTGCGGCACGACCACGGGATCACCTACCGGGCGTTCGACCTGCTGGAACTGGACCCGGACCTGCTCGGCCGGATGCTGCGCGAGCTGACCGGCCTGTTCGCGGCCGGTGCGCTGCGCCCGCTGCCGGTGGCGTGCTGGGACGTCCGCCGTGCGGTGGACGCGTTCCGGTTCCTGAGCCAGGCACGCCACATCGGCAAGGTCGTCCTGACCCTGCCCGCAGCTGCCGACCGCGCGGGCACCGTGCTGCTGACGGGCGCCTCGGGTGCGCTGGGCAGCCTGGTGGCCCGGCACTTGGCGGCGACCGGGCGGGCGGAGCGGCTGCTGCTGGTCTCGCGTCGTGGCATCGACGCCGCCGGGATGCCGGAGCTGGTGGCCGAGCTGGAGGGCCTGGGCGTTGAGGTCACGGTGGCGGCGTGCGATGTCGCCGACCGTGCGGAGCTGGCCGGCGTGCTGGAGGGCGTGCCGCTCACCGGGGTCGTCCACGCGGCCGGGATCGTGGACGACGGGCTGGTCACGGCACTCTCGCCGGAGCGGCTGGAAACCGTGATGCGGCCGAAGGCCGACGCCGCGTGGAACCTGCATGAGCTGACCCGGGACCTGGACCTGGACACCTTCGTCCTGTTCTCCTCGATCGCGGGCGTCTGGGGCAACCCGGGCCAGGCCAACTACGCGGCGGGCAACACCTTCCTGGACGCCCTGGCCGCGCACCGTCGCCACCTCGGCCTGCCCGCGACCTCCCTGGTGTGGGGGCCGTGGGAGCACGGCATGACCGCGAAGCTGGACCGGGCCGACTGGCAGCGCATGTCCCGCCAGGGCCTGCGTCCGCTGCCCGGACCCGACGGCCTCGCCATGCTGGACACCGCTGGCCGGGCGCCCGCCCCCCTGGTGGTGACCGCCAAGCTGGACCTCGCCGCCCTGCGACGCACCGGAGAGGTCCTGCCACTGCTGTCCGGCCTGGTCCGCGCCGGGCAGTCGGGCGCGCCCACCCGGCGCACGGCAGGCGCTCCGGCGGCCGAGGGCCGCAACGCGCTGGGCACCCGACTGCTGGGGCTCGGCCCCGCCGAGCGAACAGAGACCGTCCTCGACCTGGTCGCGGCCCAAGCCGCCCTGGTGCTCGGCATGAACGGACCCGAGGGCATCGAGGCCGCCCGGGCGTTCCGCGACACCGGCTTCGACTCGCTCACCTCCGTCGAACTGCGCAACCGGCTGAACGCGGCGACCGGCCTCCGGCTCCCCGCCACCGCCGTCTTCGACTACCCGACGCCGGCCGCCCTGGCCGGATTCGTCCTCGGCGAGCTGATCGGCGGGCTGACCGGCGAGGCCGGGGCCGCAGCGGCGCAGACCGCGCTCCCGCTGACGGCGGGTGGCCCCGCCGCCGACGAGGACCGCGTGGTCATCGTCGGCATGGGGTGCCGCTTCCCGGGCGGGGTGTCCTCGCCGGAGGACTTCTGGGAGCTGGTCGCGGCCCGCAGGGACGCGGTCGGCCCCTTCCCGACGGACCGGGGCTGGTCGGAGGATGTCCACGACCCGGACCCGGAGGCAGTCGGCAAGAGCCTGTCCGACAAGGGTGGATTCCTGTACGACGCGGGGGAGTTCGACGCGGGCTTCTTCGGGATCAGTCCGCGTGAGGCCGTGGCGATGGACCCGCAGCAGCGGCTGCTGCTCGAGACCTCGTGGGAGGCGCTGGAGGATGCGGGGATCGATCCGACGGGGCTGCGGGGCAGCGCGACCGGCGTGTTCTCGGGGCTGATCTACCACGACTACCTGCCGTTCGGCGCGGTGTCCGAGCACGTCGAGGGCTACGTCGGCACCGGCGGATCGGGCGGTGTGGCCTCGGGCCGGGTGGCGTACGCGCTGGGGCTGGAGGGGCCGGCGGTGACGGTGGACACGGCGTGCTCGTCGTCGCTGGTGGCGCTGCACCTGGCGTGCCAGTCGCTGCGCTCGGGCGAGAGCTCGCTGGCGCTGGCGGGTGGCGTGAACGTGATGGCGACGCCGGGGACGTTCATCGACTTCACCAAGCAGGGCGGGCTGGCGGCGGACGGCCGCTGCAAGGCGTACGCGGAGTCCGCGGACGGGACGGGCTGGGGCGAGGGCGTCGGCGTCCTGGTCCTGGAGCGGCTCTCGGACGCGCGGCGGCTCGGGCACCAGGTGCTCGCGGTGGTCGCGGGGACCGCGGTCAACCAGGACGGTGCGTCGAATGGTCTGACGGCGCCGAACGGTCCGTCGCAGCAGCGGGTGATCCGGTCGGCTCTGGCCAGTGCCGGGGTGGGTGCGGACGGCGTCGACGTGGTCGAGGGCCATGGCACGGGCACCCGGCTGGGTGACCCGATCGAGGCGCAGGCGCTGTTGGCGACGTACGGCCAGGGGCGGTCGGCTGATCGGCCGCTGCTGCTGGGGTCGGTGAAGTCGAACATCGGGCATGCGCAGGCTGCTGCGGGTGTCGCGGGTGTCATCAAGATGGTGACGGCGATGCAGCGCGGTGTCGTTCCGGCGACGCTGCATGTGGATGCGCCGTCCTCGCATGTGGATTGGGAGGCCGGGTCTGTTCGGCTGGTGACGGAGGCGCAGCCGTGGCCGGATGCCGGGCATCCGCGTCGTGCGGGTGTGTCGTCGTTCGGGTTCTCCGGCACCAACGCGCACGTGATCATCGAGCAGGCTCCGGCCGAGGAGGCTGCCGAGCCGGCTGCGGACGGCGGTCGGGCGCTGCCGGTGGTGCCGTGGGTGCTCTCCGGGCGTTCGGTGGCTGGTCTTGCGGGGCAGGCGGAGCGGCTGGCGGAGGCTGTCCGGGAGGGTGCCGATGCCGTCGATGTGGGCTTGTCGTTGGCGGTGTCGCGTGCGGCGTTGGAGCAGCGCGCGGTGGTGCTCGGATCCGACACTGACGAACTGGCCTCTGCGCTGGGGGCGTTGGCTGCGGGTGTTGAGGTTCCGGGTGTGGTGTCCGGTGCTGTGGGCGGTGTGGGCCGGGTCGGGTTCGTGTTCACGGGCCAGGGCGCGCAGCGCCTCGGGATGGGCCAGGGCCTTTATGCGGCGTTCCCGGTGTTCGCCGAGGCCTTCGACGAGGTGTGTGCCGGGTTTGCCGGGCAGGTGGAGGGTTCGCTCGCTGCGGTGATCCGCGGCGAGGAGCGCGCGGGCCGGATCGATGAGACCGGCTGGGCGCAGCCCGCGTTGTTCGCGGTCGAGGTGGCGTTGTTCCGGCTGCTGGAGTCGTGGGGTGTGAGGCCGCAGGTGGTGGCCGGTCATTCGATCGGTGAGCTGGCGGCGGCGCATGTGGCGGGTGTGTGGTCGTTGGCGGATGCGTGTGCGGTGGTGGCCGCGCGCGGTCGTCTGATGCAGGCACTGCCGAGCGGTGGGGCGATGGTGGCGGTCGAGGCTGGCGAGGAGCAGGTCCTCGCGGTGATCGCCGGCCGTGCGGGCGTCGGTGTCGCGGCAGTGAACGGTCCGCGTGCTGTGGTGATCTCCGGTGTCGAGGGTGAAGTCCTGGCGGCGGCTGAGGAGTTGGCGCAGGGCGGGGCGCGGACCAGGCGTCTCCAGGTCTCGCACGCGTTCCACTCGCCGTTGATGGAGCCGATGCTGGAGGACTTCGCCCGCGTCGTCGGCGCCGTCGAGTACGCGACGCCGAAGCTGGCGATGGTCTCCGCCCTCACCGGGCAGCCGGTCACGGACGAGGTCACCGACCCGGCGTACTGGGTGAAGCACGTCCGCGAGGCCGTCCGCTTCGGTGACGCGGCGAACGCCCTGCGCGCGGCCGGTGTGCGGACGTTCATCGAGATCGGCCCTGACGGCGTCCTCGCCGGTATGGGCCCGCAGACCCGCACCGGCACCGACGCCGACGGCGAGTCGGCCGACGAGCTGTGGCTGCCGCTGCTGCGGCGGGGCCGGGACGAGCCCCGCGCCGTGCTGACCGCGCTCGCCAAGGCGTACGTCCGTGGCCTGCCGGTCGACTGGGCCGCGCTCTACACGGACACCGGCGCCCAGCGGATCGACCTCCCGACCTATGCCTTCCAACGGCAGCGCTACTGGCTGCCGGCCGGATCCCTCGGAGTGAACGCGGCCGGGTTGGGTCAGTCCTCGGCACGTCACCCGCTGCTGGGTGCGGCCGTCGAGCTGCCGGCCACCGGTGGTGTCGTCCTGACCGGTCGGTTGTCGCTGTCCGCACAGCCGTGGCTTGCGGATCACGTGGTCGCCGGGCAGGTGGTGGTTCCGGGTGCCGCGCTCGTCGAGATGGCGGTGCGGGCCGGTGACGAGGCCGGTTGCGGCCGGGTCGAGGAACTGGTCATCGAGTCGCCGCTGGTGCTCCCGGCCCGGGGCGGCGTGCGGGTGCAGGTGACGGTGGACGAGGCGGACGAGTCCGGCCGCCGCGCGGTGGCCGTCTACGCCCAGGCGGAGGACGCCGCGTCCGAGGGGGAGTGGACCCGGCACGCGACGGGTGTTCTGGCTTCTGCCGACGCCGACGGAACCGTCCAGGACGGTTGGGGGCAGTGGCCCCCGGCCGACGCGACCGCCGTCGATCTGGACGGGTTCTACCCGGCACTGGCGGCTAGCGGCCTGGCCTACGGCCCCGCGTTCCGGGGGGTCCGTGCGGCCTGGCGGCGTGGTGAGGAGCTGTTCGCCGAGGTCGCGCTGCCGGAGGGTGTGAGTGCGGCCGGGTTCGGTCTGCACCCGGCCCTGCTGGACGCGGCCCTGCACGTGATCGTGGGCGCGGACGGGCGTCAGGAGACCCCTGAAATCCCGTTCGCCTGGGGCGATGTGGTCGTCCATGCGGCGGATGCGGTGGTCGCACGGGTGGCGGTGACGCCGCTGGCCTCGGGTGAGGGCGTCTCGGTGACCTTGGCCGATGTCACCGGTGGGCTGATCGCTTCCGTCGGCTCGCTCGTCCTGCGACCGTTCAAGGCCGCCGAGGCGTCGGCTCGTGACGGCCTGTTCGGGGTGGAGTGGGTTCCGGCCCCTGTAGTGAACTCCGGTGAGGCGGACGGCCGTTGGGTCGCGCTCGGGGAGCAGCTGCCGGGCGTCGAGGCGCACGCCGACCTGGCGGCGCTGTCGGCGGCCGTCGAGGAGGATGCGGCTGCTCCCGAGGCCGTGGTGGTGCGGGTCGCGGCTGAATCAGGCGCCGATGTCCCGGGCGTGGCACGTGCTGTCGCGGTCGGAGCGCTGGAGCTGGTGCAGGAGTTCTTGGCCGCGGATGCATTGTCGGCGTCGCGGCTGGTGGTGGTGACGGAGCGGGCGGTGGACGCCGGGTCCGAGACGGCGACCGAGGTCGAGGCTTCGGCGGTGTGGGGCCTGGTCCGGGTGGCGCAGGCGGAGAACCCTGGCCGGCTGGTGCTGGCCGACGTGGATGACTTCGCGGCCGTCGAGGTCGTGGAGTGGTTGCGGGCGGGTGTCGGCTCCGGTGAGTCGCAGTTCGCGGTGCGGGCCGGTCTGGTGCGGGTGCCGCGCCTGGCGCGCGTCGCGGACGGCCTGCCGGTCCCGGCGGGTGCCGGGGAGCGTACGGGCACTGTGCTGCTGACGGGCGCCTCGGGTGCGCTGGGCGGCCTGGTCGCCCGGCACTTGGCGGCGACGGGGCGGGCGGAGCGTCTGCTGCTGGTCTCGCGTCGCGGCATCGATGCTGCGGGGATGCCGGAGCTGGTGGCCGAGCTGAAGGGCTTGGGCGTTGAGGTCACGGTGGCGGCGTGCGATGTCGCCGACCGTGCGGAGCTGGCCGGCGTGCTGGAGGGCGTGCCGTTGACCGGTGTCGTCCACGCGGCCGGGATCGTGGACGACGGGCTGGTCACGGCGCTCTCGCCGGAGCGGCTGGAAGCCGTGATGCGGCCGAAGGCCGAAGCGGCGTGGAACCTGCACGAGCTCACCCGGGACCTGGACCTGGACACCTTCGTCCTGTTCTCCTCGATCGCGGGTGTGATCGGCAATGCCGGTCAGGCCAACTACGCGGCGGGCAATGCCTTCCTGGACGCCCTGGCCGCTCACCGTCGTCATCTCGGCCTGCCCGCAGTGTCGTTGGCGTGGGGTCCGTGGGAGCACGGCATGGCCGACGGCCTCGGCGATGCCGACTGGCGGCGGCTGTCCCGGCTGGGTCTGAAGCCGGTGGCCACGTCGGACGGGCTCGCGATGCTGGACGCCGCCGTCCACGCTGCCGCCCCCCTGGTGGTGACGGCCACGTTGGACCTTGCCGCCCTGCAACGTTCCGGTGAGGTCCCGCCGTTGCTGTCCGGCCTGGTCCGTGCGACGCGGGCGGGCTCGCGCGCCCGCCGGACGGCGGGTCGGCCCGCCACCGACGGCCAGAATGCGCTGGCCGCACGGCTGGCGGCGCTGGGCGCTGCGGAACGAATGGACTCTGTACGGGAGTTGGTCCTGTCGCAGGCCGCCCTGGTGCTGGGCATGACCGGCCCCGAGGCCGTCGACCCCGGTCGCTCCTTCCGTGACGTCGGTTTCGACTCGCTCACCGCCGTCGAACTGCGGAGCCGACTGACCAACGTCACCGGTCTGCGCCTGCCGGCGACGGTGGTGTTCGACTACCCGACGCCGGCCGCCCTGGCCGACTTCGTGCTGGCCGAGCTGGTCGGTGAGGAGCCTGCCGTATCGGCCGAGCCCGTGGTCCGGACCGTTCCGGCCGATGAGGACCGCCTGGTGATCGTCGGGATGGCGTGCCGGTTCCCGGGCGGAGTGTCCTCGCCGGAGGAGCTCTGGGAGCTGGTCGCGGAGGGCAGGGATGCGATCGGCGTCTTCCCGACGGACCGGGGCTGGCCGGAGGATGTGGTGGATCCGGATCCGGAGGCGGTCGGCAAGAGCGTCTCGGGTGAGGGTGGATTCCTGTACGACGCGGGGGAGTTCGACGCGGAGTTCTTTGGGATCAGTCCGCGTGAGGCGGTGGCGATGGATCCGCAGCAGCGGTTGCTGTTGGAGACGTCGTGGGAGGCGTTGGAGGGTGCGGGGATCGATCCGACGGGGCTGCGGGGCAGTGCGACGGGTGTGTTCTCGGGGCTCTTCTACCACGATTACCTGCCCTCGCATTTCGTGCCGGAGGAGGTCGAGGGCTACCTCGGTACCGGTGGCACGGGGTCGGTGGCGTCGGGTCGGGTGGCGTACGCGCTGGGGTTGGAGGGTCCGGCGGTGACGGTGGACACGGCGTGTTCGTCGTCGCTGGTGGCGTTGCACTTGGCGTGCCAGTCGCTGCGTTCGGGTGAGAGCTCGTTGGCGTTGGCGGGTGGTGTGACGGTGATGTCGACGCCGGGGACGTTCATCGACTTCACGAAGCAGGGCGGGCTGGCGGCGGACGGTCGTTGCAAGGCTTATGGGGAGTCCGCGGACGGGACGGGCTGGGGCGAGGGTGTCGGCGTCCTGGTCCTGGAGCGCATGTCCGACGCCCTGCGCAATGGGCACAAGGTGCTTGCGGTGGTGACCGGTTCGGCGGTCAACCAGGACGGTGCGTCGAACGGTCTGACGGCGCCGAACGGTCCGTCGCAGCAGCGGGTGATCCGTGCTGCGCTGGCGAACTCGGGCCTGTCCGCGGGTGATGTGGACGTGGTCGAGGGCCACGGCACGGGGACCCGGCTGGGTGACCCGATCGAGGCGCAGGCGCTGCTGGCGACCTACGGCCAGGACCGCCCGGCCGATCGTCCGCTGCTGCTGGGTTCGCTGAAGTCGAACATCGGACATGCGCAGGCCGCTGCCGGTGTCGGCGGTGTCATCAAGATGGTGACCGCGATGCAGCACGGCACTGTGCCGGCGACGCTGCACGCGGACGAACCCTCGTCGCGCATCGACTGGGAATCGGGCTCGGTGCGCCTGGTGACCGAGGCGCAGCCCTGGCCGGAGACGGGTGATCGTCCCCGTCGTGCGGGGGTGTCGTCGTTCGGGTTCTCCGGCACCAATGCGCACGTGATCATCGAGCAGGCTCCGGAAGAGGATGTTCCTGCTTCCGGTGGTGCCGGCGTGGTTCTGCCGGTGGTGCCGTGGGTGGTCTCCGGGCGTTCGGTGGCTGGTCTTGTGGGGCAGGCGGAGCGGTTGGCGGAGGTGGTCCGGGAGGGTGCTGACGCCGTCGATGTGGGCTTGTCGTTGGCGGTGTCGCGTGCGGCGTTGGAGCAGCGCGCGGTGGTGCTCGGTTCCGACACTGACGAACTGGCTTCTGCGCTGGGGGCGTTGGCCGAGGGTCGTGAGGTTCCGGGTGTGGTGTCCGGTGCTGTGGGTGGCGTGGGCCGGGTCGGCTTCGTGTTCACGGGCCAGGGCGCGCAGCGCCTGGGGATGGGGCAGGGCCTTTATGCGGCGTTCCCGGTGTTCGCCGAGGCCTTCGACGAGGTGTGTGCCGGGTTCGCTGGCCATGTGGAGGGTTCGCTCGCGGCGGTGATCCGTGGCGAGGAGAACGCGGGCCGGATTGATGAGACCGGTTGGGCGCAGCCCGCGTTGTTCGCGGTCGAGGTGGCGTTGTTCCGGCTGCTGGAGTCGTGGGGTGTGCGGCCGCAGGTGGTGGCCGGGCATTCGATCGGTGAGCTGGCGGCGGCGCATGTGGCGGGTGTGTGGTCGTTGGCGGATGCGTGTGCGGTGGTGGCCGCGCGCGGTCGGTTGATGCAGGCGCTGCCGGCGGGTGGTGCGATGGTGGCGGTCGAGGCGGGCGAGGAGCAGGTTCTCGCGGTGATCGCCGGCCGTGCGGGTGTCGGTGTCGCGGCGGTCAATGGCCCGCGTGCCGTGGTGATCTCCGGTGTCGAGGGTGAAGTCCTCGCGGCTGCCGATGAGTTGGCGAAGGGCGGTGCGCGGACCAGGCGTCTCCAGGTCTCGCACGCGTTCCACTCGCCGTTGATGGAGCCGATGCTGGAGGAGTTCGCCCGCGTCGTCGGTGCGGTGGACTACCGGCAGCCCCGGATCACTGTCGTGTCGGCGTTGACCGGCGGCGTGGTGACAGACGAGGTCACCGACCCCGCCTACTGGGTGAAGCATGTCCGCGAGGCCGTCCGTTTCTGCGACGCGGCGAACGCCCTGCGCGCGGCCGGTGTGCGGACCTTCATCGAGATCGGCCCCGACGGCGTCCTCGCCGGGATGGGCCCCCAGACCCGCACCGACACCGACACCGAGTCGGCCGACGAGCTCTGGCTCCCCCTGCTGCGGCGGGGCCGTGACGAGCCCCGCGCCCTGCTGACCGCACTCGCCAAGGCGTACGTCCGCGGTGTGCCGGTCGACTGGGCAGCGCTCTACACGGACACCGGCGCCCAGCGGATCGACCTCCCGACCTATGCCTTCCAACGGCAGCGCTACTGGCTGAGCGTCACCGCCGGCAGCCGTGCCGAGGACCTCGGCCTGGGGACCCCGGGGCACCCGTTGCTGGGCGCGGCGGTGGCCTTGCCGGCCACCGGCGGTGTCGTCCTGACCGGGCGGTTGTCGCTGTCCGCACAGCCGTGGCTGACCGATCACGCGGTGGACGGCCAGGCGGTCGTACCGGGCGCCGTGTTGGTCGAGATGGCCGTGCGGGCCGGTGACGAGGCGGGCTGTGGCCGGGTCGAGGAACTGCTGATCGAGTCGCCGCTGGTGCTCCCGGCCCAGGGTGCCGTGCGGGTGCAGGTGACGGTGGACGGGCCGGATGAGTCCGGGCGTCGGGCGGTGGCCGTCTACGGCCAGGCCGAGGGCGCGCTGCCGGACGAGGAGTGGACCCGGCACGCCGCCGGTGTCCTCTCTCCGGCCGATGTCTCCGTCGACGGTGCAGCCGACCTCGCGCAGTGGCCTCCGGCCGACGCGACCGCCGTGGACCTGGACGGGTTCTACGCGGGGCTGGCCGAGAGCGGCCTGGCCTACGGCCCGGTGTTCCAGGGGACGCAGGCGGTGTGGCGGCGTGGTCAGGAGCTGTTCGCCGAGGTCGCACTGCCGGAGGGTGTGAGTGCGGCCGGGTTCGGTCTGCATCCCGCCCTGCTGGACGCCTCCCTGCACGTGATCGTGGGTGCGGGCGAACAGCGCGACCGGGCCGAAGTTCCGTTCGCCTGGGGCGATGTGGTCGTCCATGCGGCCGATGCGGTGGTCGCACGGGTGGCGGTGACGCCGCTGGCCTCGGGTGAGGGCGTCTCGGTGACCTTGGCCGATGTCGCCGGTGGGCTGATCGCGTCGGTGGGCTCGCTCGTGCTGCGGCCGTTCGAGGCCGCCGCGGTGCCGGCTCGTGACGACCTGTTCGGGGTGGAGTGGGTTCCGGCTCCGACGGTGAACTCCGTTGGCTCGGCCGACCGTTGGGCCGTGCTCGGGGAGGAACTGCCGGGCGTCGAGGCGCACGCCGACCTGGCGCAGCTGCTGGCGGTCGTGGCCGCCGGTGGGGCTGCTCCTGAGGTCGTAGTGGCGCGGGTCGCGGCTGAACCAGGCGCCGATGTCCCGGCCGTGGCGCGTGCTGTCGCGGTCGGTGCGCTGGGGCTGGTGCAGGAGTTCTTGGCCGCGGACGCGTTGTCCGGGTCGCGGCTGATGGTGGTGACGGAGCGGGCGGTGGACGCCGGGTCCGAGACGGCGACCGAGGTCGAGGCCTCGGCGGTGTGGGGTCTGGTTCGGGTGGCGCAGGCGGAGAACCCCGGGCGGGTCCTGCTGGCCGACGTGGACGATCTCGCGGCCCCCGGAGTCGTGGAGTGGCTGTGGGCGGGTGTCGGCTCCGGTGAGTCGCAGTTCGCGGTGCGGGCCGGTCTGGTGCGGGTGCCGCGCCTGGTGCGGGTGCCGTCCGCGCCCGAGGTCCCGGTGGGTACCGGGGACCACGCGGGCACTGTGCTGCTGACGGGCGCCTCGGGGGCGCTGGGCGGCCTGGTGGCCCGGCACCTGGCGGGGACCGGGCAGGCGGAGCGTCTGCTGCTGGTCTCGCGTCGTGGCATCGACGCGGCCGGGATGCCTGAACTGGTGGCCGAGTTGAAGGGCTTGGGCGTTGAGGTCACGGTGGCGGCGTGCGATGTCGCCGACCGTGCCGAGCTGGCCGGCGTGCTGGAGGGTGTGCCGCTCACCGGGGTTGTCCATGTGGCGGGTGTCCTCGATGACGGGGTCCTCGCTTCGATGACGGCCGAGCGGCTGGAAGCGGTGATGCGGCCGAAGGCCGACGCCGCGTGGAACCTGCACGAGCTCACCCAGGGCATGGAGCTGGACACCTTCGTCCTGTTCTCCTCGATCGCGGGTGTGATCGGCAATGCCGGTCAGGCCAACTACGCGGCGGGCAATGCCTTCCTGGACGCCCTGGCCGCTCACCGTCGTCATCTCGGCCTGCCCGGGGTGTCGTTGGCGTGGGGTCCGTGGGAGAGCGGGATGGCGGGTGGTCTGTCGGAGGCGGACCGTCGCCGGATGGCCCGGCAGGGTCTGCGTCCGCTGTCCGACGCGCGGGGCCTGGCGGTGCTGGACGGGGCGGTCGGCCGGTCCGAAGTGCTGCTCGTGGCAGCGGAGTTGGACCTGCCCGCCCTGCGGCGCTCCGGTGAGGTCCCGGCGCTCCTGTCCGGCCTGGTCCGCGGTTCGCGTGCCGGCGGGTTCGCGCGCCGATCGGTCGCGGAGCGCGGCGTCGACGGCCGGAACGCGCTGGCCGCGCGGCTGGCGGCGCTGAGTGTGGAGGAACGACTCGACGTCGTACGGGAGTTGGTCCTGTCACAGGCCGCCTTGGTGCTGGGCATGGCCGGGCCGGGCAGCCTGGATGCGGAGCGGTCCTTCCGTGACGTCGGCTTCGAGTCCCTGACGGCCGTCGAACTGCGCAACCGGCTGAACGAGGCCACGGGCCTGCGCCTGCCCGCCACCGCCGTCTTCGACTACCCGAGCCCGACCGCGCTGGCCGACTTCGTGGTCAAGGAGATGTCCGGATCGGTCGTCGAGGAGTCGGCCACGCTCTCGGCCTACTCCGGACTCGACCGGCTCGAAGCGTCGCTCACCGAGCTCCTGGGGGACGAGGCGGCCAGGCTGCGGGTCACGGCCCGGCTCAAGGACATCCTCTCCGTGCTGAGCGACACCGCCGGATCCGCCGAGGGCGAGGACGACGGCGAGTCGGTCGCCGACCGGATCCAGTCGGCCAGCGACGACGACATGTTCGACTTCATCGACAACCAGCTCGGGCTCTGAGTACGTCGCCGTACCACCGTGCGTAATGAGGAAGGCGTCCATTCGGATGGCGAACGAAGAGAAGCTCCGTGACTACCTCAAGCGGGTCACCACCGACCTCGCCCAGACGCGCGAGCGCCTGCGCGAAGTAGAGGGCCGGCAGCAGGAGCCTGTGGCCATCGTCGGGATGGCGTGCCGGTTCCCGGGTGGGGTGTCGTCGCCGGAGGAGCTCTGGGAGCTGGTCGCGGGCGGCAGGGACGCGATCGGCGTCTTCCCGACGGACCGGGGCTGGCCGGAGGATGTGGTGGATCCGGATCCTGAGGCGCCCGGCAAGAGCGTCTCGGGTGAGGGTGGATTCCTGTACGACGCGGGGGAGTTCGACGCGGAGTTCTTCGGGATCAGTCCGCGTGAGGCCGTGGCGATGGATCCGCAGCAGCGGTTGCTGCTGGAGACGTCGTGGGAGGCGTTGGAGGGCGCGGGGATCGATCCGACGGGGCTGCGGGGCAGTGCGACGGGTGTGTTCGCGGGGCTCTTCTACCATGACTACCTGCCGTTCCACCCGGTGCCGGAGGAGGTCGAAGGGTACCTCGGCACGGGCGGCATGGGGTCGGTGGCGTCGGGTCGGGTGGCGTACGCGCTGGGGCTGGAGGGCCCCGCCGTCACCGTCGACACCGCGTGTTCGTCCTCGCTGGTGGCGCTGCACCTGGCGTGCCAGTCGCTGCGCTCGGGCGAGAGCTCGCTGGCGCTGGCGGGTGGCGTGACGGTGATGTCGACGCCTGGGACGTTCATCGACTTCACCAAGCAGGGCGGGCTGGCGGCGGACGGTCGTTGCAAGGCGTATGGGGAGTCCGCGGACGGGACGGGCTGGGGCGAGGGCGTCGGCGTCCTGGTCCTGGAGCGGCTCTCGGATGCCCAGCGCAATGGGCACAAGGTGCTTGCGGTGGTAACCGGTTCGGCGGTCAACCAGGACGGTGCGTCCAACGGCCTGACGGCGCCGAACGGTCCGTCGCAGCAGCGGGTGATCCGGTCGGCGCTGGCCAGCGCCGGGGTGGGTGCGGACGGCGTCGACGTGGTCGAGGGTCACGGCACGGGTACCCGGCTCGGCGACCCGATCGAGGCGCAGGCTCTGCTCGCGACGTACGGCCAGGGGCGGTCGGCGGATCGGCCGCTGCTGCTGGGGTCGGTGAAGTCGAACATCGGGCATGCGCAGGCCGCTGCCGGTGTCGCGGGTGTCATCAAGATGGTGACCGCGATGCGGCACGGCACTGTGCCGGCGACGCTGCACGCGGACGAACCCTCGTCGCGCATCGACTGGGAGTCGGGCGCGGTGCGGCTGGCCACGTCGGCCGTGCCCTGGCCGGAGACGGGTGATCGTCCGCGGCGTGCGGGTGTGTCGTCGTTCGGGTTCTCCGGTACCAATGCGCACGTGATCATCGAGCAGGCTCCTGCCGAGGAGACCGCCGAGCCTCGTGCTGTCGGCGTGGTCCTGCCGGTGATGCCGTGGGTGGTCTCCGGGCGTTCCGTGGTGGGTCTTGCGGGTCAGGCGGAACGGCTGGCGGCCTTCGTGGGGCAGGGCAGCCGGGATGTGGACCTTGCCGGTATCGGCTGGTCGTTGGCGGTGTCGCGTGCGGCGTTGGAGCAGCGCGCGGTGGTGCTCGGATCCGACGCTGACGAACTCGCTGCGGGCCTGGGGGCGTTGGCTGAGGGTGTTGAGGTTCCGGGTGTGGTGTCCGGGGCTGTGGGTGGTGTGGGCCGGGTCGGCTTCGTGTTTACGGGCCAGGGCGCGCAGCGCCTCGGGATGGGCCAGGGGCTGTATGCGGCGTTCCCGGTGTTCGCCGAGGCCTTCGACGAGGTGTGTGCCGGGTTTGCCGGGCATGTGGACGGTTCGCTCGCTGCGGTGATCCGCGGCGAGGAGAACGCGGGCCGGATCGATGAAACAGGCTGGGCGCAGCCCGCGTTGTTCGCGGTCGAGGTCGCACTGTTCCGGCTGCTGGAGTCGTGGGGTGTGCGGCCGCAGGTGGTGGCCGGGCACTCGATCGGTGAGCTGGCGGCCGCGCACGTCGCCGGTGTGTGGTCGTTGGCGGACGCGTGTGCGGTGGTGGCCGCGCGTGGCCGTCTGATGCAGGCGCTGCCGAGCGGTGGTGCGATGGTGGCGGTCGAGGCCGGTGAGGAGCAGGTCCTCGCGGTGATCGCCGGCCGTGCGGGCGTCGGCATCGCGGCGGTCAACGGCCCGCGCGCTGTGGTGATCTCCGGTGCCGAGGCTGAAGTCCTCGCGGCTGCAGAGGAGTTGGCGAAGGGTGGGGCGCGGACCAGGCGTCTCCAGGTCTCGCACGCGTTCCACTCGCCGTTGATGGAGCCGATGCTGGAGGACTTCGCCCGCGTCGTCGGCGCCGTCTCGTACGGGACGCCGAAGCTGGCGATGGTCTCCGCCCTCACCGGGCAGCCGGTCACCGACGAGGTCACCGACCCCGCCTACTGGGTGAAGCACGTCCGAGAGGCCGTCCGCTTCTGCGACGCGGCGAACGCCCTTCGCGCGGCTGGCGTGCGGACGTTCATCGAGATCGGCCCCGACGGCGTCCTCGCCGGTATGGGCCCCCAGACCCGCACCGGCACCGACACCGACACCGAGTCGGCCGACGAGCTCTGGCTCCCCCTGCTGCGGCGGGGCCGGGACGAGCCCCGCGCCCTGCTGACCGCTCTCGCGAAGGCGTATGTCCGTGGCCTGCCCGTCGACTGGGCAGCCCTCTACACGGACACCGGCGCCCAGCAGGTCGATCTCCCGACGTATGCCTTCCAGCGGCAGCGCTACTGGCTGCCGGCCGGTTCGCACGGAGTGAACGCGACCGGGTTGGGTCAGTCTCCGGCACGTCACCCGCTGCTGGGCGCCGCGGTGGCCTTGCCGGCGAGTGGCGGTGTGGTGTTGACCGGGCGGTTGTCGCTGTCCGCACAGCCGTGGCTGGCCGATCATGCGGTCGCGGGGCAGGTGGTGGTTCCGGGTGCCGCGCTGGTGGAGATGGCGGTGCGGGCCGGTGACGAGGTGGGCTGCGGCCGGGTCGAGGAACTGCTGATCGAGTCGCCGCTGGTGCTCCCGGCCCGGGGTGGCGTGCGGGTGCAGGTGACGGTGGACGAGGCCGACGGGGCCGGTTGTCGTGCGGTGGCCGTGTACGCCCAGGCCGAGGATGCCGCGCCGGGGGAGGAGTGGACCCGGCACGCGAGCGGTTCGCTGACCGCTGCCGATTCCGCTCCCGACGCCGTTCTGACCGAGTGGCCCCCGGCCGACGCGACCGCCGTCGACCTGGACGGGTTCTACCCGGCACTCGCCGGGCGTGGTCTTGTCTACGGTCCCGCGTTCCAGGGGATCCGTGCGGCCTGGCGGCGCGGCGAGGAGCTGTTCGCCGAGGTCGCACTGCCGGACGGCGTGAGCGCGGTCGGATTCGGCCTGCACCCGGCCCTGCTGGACGCCTCCCTGCACGTGGCGGGCCTCGGCGCCGACGGGGACGGCCTGACGCTGCCGTTCGCGTGGAACGTCGTGACGGTGCACGCTTCGGGCGCGCTGGCCGTGCGGGTCCGGGTGGCGCCGTCGGCCTCGGGCGAGGGCGTCTCGGTGACGCTCGCCGACACTGCGGGCGAACCGGTGGCGTCCGTGGAGTCGTTGGTGCTGAGGGCTGCCTCGGCCGAGGACTTGGCGGGCGGCGCGGGTTCCGCGCGGGAGTCGATGTTCGGGGTGGAGTGGGTTCCGGCTCCGACGGTGAACTCCGTTGAGTCGGGCGAGCGTTGGGCCGTGCTCGGGGAGGGGCTGCCGGGCGTCGAGGCGCACGCCGACCTGGCGCAGTTGCTGGCGGCCGTGGTCGCCGGTGGGGCTGCTCCTGAGGTCGTGGTGGTGCGGGTGGTGCCCGAATCGGGCGCCGAGGATGTCCCGGGTTCGGCGCGTGCTGTCGCGGTCGGTGTGCTGGAGCTGGTGCAGGAGTTCTTTGCCGCGGACGCGTTGTCGGCGTCGCGGCTGGTGGTGGTGACCGAGCAGGCGGTGGACGCCGGCCCCGGAGCACTGGTGGACGTTACGGCGGCTCCGGTCTGGGGCCTGGTCCGCGCCGTTCAGGCGGAGAACCCCGGGCGGGTCCTGCTGGCCGACGTGGACGATCTCGCTGCCTCCGGTGTGGTGGAGTGGTTGCGGGCGGGTGTCGGCTCCGGTGAGTCGCAGTTCGCGGTGCGGGCCGGTCTGGTGCGGGTGCCGCGCCTGGTGCGGGTGCTGTCGGCGCCCGAGGTCCCGGTGGGTACCGGGGACCGCGCGGGCACTGTGCTGCTGACCGGAGCGTCGGGTGCGCTGGGCGGCCTGGTGGCCCGGCACTTGGCGGCGACGGGGCGGGCGGAGCGTCTGCTGCTGGTCTCGCGTCGTGGCATCGATGCCGCCGGGATGCCGGAGCTGGTGGCCGAGTTGAAGGGCTTGGGTGTTGAGGTTGCGGTGGCGGCGTGCGATGTCGCCGACCGTGCCGAGCTGGCTGGCGTCCTGGAGGGCGTGGCGCTCACCGGGGTTGTCCATGTGGCGGGTGTCCTCGATGACGGGGTCCTCGCTTCGATGACGGCCGAGCGGCTGGAAGCGGTGATGCGGCCGAAGGCCGACGCCGCCTGGAACCTGCACGAGCTCACCCAGGGCATGGGCCTGGACACCTTCGTCCTGTTCTCCTCGATCGCGGGTGTGATCGGCAATGCCGGTCAGGCCAACTACGCGGCGGGCAACAGCTTCCTGGACGCCCTGGCCGCTCACCGTCGTCATCTCGGCCTGCCCGCCGTGTCGTTGGCGTGGGGGCCCTGGGAGAGCGGGATGGCGGGCGGTCTGTCGGAGGCGGACCGTCGCCGGATGGCGCGGCAGGGTCTGCGTCCGCTGTCCGACGCGCGGGGCCTGGCGGTGCTGGACGGGGCGGTCGGCCGGTCCGAAGCGCTGCTCGTGGCAGCGGAGTTGGACCTGGGTGCCCTGCGGCGTTCCGGTGAGGTCCCGGCGCTCCTGTCCGGCCTGGTCCGCGCGACCAGGGCGGGGGCGAACACCCGTCGTACGGTCGGCCGGCCCACCGCCGACGGCCTGAACGCGCTGGCCGCACGGCTGGCGACGCTGGGTGCGGCGGAACGACTCGACGCTGTACGGGAGTTGGTCCTGTCGCAGGCCGCCCTGGTGCTGGGCATGGCCGGGCCGGGCAGCCTGGACGCGGAGCGGTCCTTCCGTGACGTCGGGTTCGAGTCCCTGACCGCCGTCGAACTGCGCAACCGGCTGAACGACGCTACTGGCCTGCGCCTGCCCGCCACCGCCGTCTTTGACTACCCGAGCCCGGCGGCCCTGGCCGACTTCGTGCTGGCCGAGCTGGTCGGTGCGGGCCCTGCCGCATCGGCGAGTGCCGTGGTCCCGGCGCCGGGCCGTGCACCGCTGGACGACGACCGCCTGGTGATCGTCGGGATGGCGTGCCGGTTCCCGGGCGGGGTGTCGTCCCCCAGCGAGTTCTGGGAGCTGCTCAGTTCGGGATCGGACGCCATCGGCGAGTTCCCGTCCGACCGCGGCTGGGCGACGGACGTCTACGACCCGGCCCCGGAGGCAGTAGGCAAGAGCGTCTCGCGGGAGGGTGGATTCCTTTACGACGCGGGGGAGTTCGACGCGGAGTTCTTCGGGATCAGTCCGCGTGAGGCGGTGGCGATGGATCCGCAGCAGCGGTTGCTGCTGGAGACGTCGTGGGAGGCGTTGGAGGGTGCGGGGATCGATCCGACGGGGCTGCGGGGCAGCGCGACCGGTGTGTTCTCGGGGCTCTTCTACCACGACTACCTGCCCTCGCACTTCGTGCCGGAGGAGGTCGAGGGCTACCTCGGAACGGGTGGCACGGGGTCGGTGGCGTCGGGTCGGGTGGCGTACGCGCTGGGGTTGGAGGGTCCGGCGGTGACGGTGGACACGGCGTGTTCGTCGTCGCTGGTGGCGTTGCACTTGGCGTGCCAGTCGCTGCGTTCGGGTGAGAGCTCGTTGGCGTTGGCGGGTGGTGTGACGGTGATGGCGACGCCGGGGACGTTCATCGACTTCACGAAGCAGGGCGGGCTGGCGGCGGACGGTCGTTGCAAGGCGTATGGGGAGTCCGCGGACGGGACGGGCTGGGGCGAGGGTGTCGGCGTCCTGGTCCTGGAGCGCATGTCCGACGCCCTGCGCAATGGGCACAAGGTGCTTGCGGTGGTGACCGGTTCGGCGGTCAACCAGGACGGTGCGTCGAACGGTCTGACGGCGCCGAACGGTCCGTCGCAGCAGCGGGTGATCCGTGCTGCCTTGGCCAACTCGGGCCTGTCCGCGGGTGATGTGGACGTGGTCGAGGGCCACGGAACCGGGACGAGGCTCGGCGACCCGATCGAGGCGCAGGCGCTGCTGGCGACGTACGGCCAGGACCGCCCTGCCGATCGGCCGCTGTTGCTGGGGTCGGTGAAGTCGAACATCGGGCATGCGCAGGCTGCTGCGGGTGTCGCGGGTGTCATCAAGATGGTGACCGCGATGCAGCGCGGTGTTGTTCCGGCGACGCTGCATGTGGATGCGCCGTCCTCGCATGTGGATTGGGAGGCCGGGGCTGTTCGGCTGGTGACGGAGGCGCAGCCGTGGCCGGATGCCGGGCATCCGCGTCGTGCGGGTGTGTCGTCGTTCGGGTTCTCCGGTACGAATGCGCACGTGATCATCGAGCAGGCTCCTGCCGAGGAGGCTGCCGAGCCGGCTGCGGACGGCGGTCGGGCACTGCCGGTGGTGCCGTGGGTGGTCTCCGGGCGTTCGGTGGCTGGTCTTGCGGGGCAGGCGGAGCGGTTGGCGGAGGTGGTCCGGGAGGGTGCCGACGCTGTCGATGTGGGCTTGTCGTTGGCGGTGTCGCGTGCGGCGTTGGAGCAGCGCGCGGTGGTGCTCGGTGCGGATGCCGATGAACTCGCCGCAGGCCTGGCGGCGTTGGCTGCGGGTGTCGAGGTTCCGGGTGTGGTGTCCGGTGCTGTGGGTGGTGTGGGCCGGGTCGGGTTCGTGTTCACGGGCCAGGGTGCGCAGCGTCTCGGGATGGGGCAGGGCCTGTATGCGGCGTTCCCGGTGTTCGCCGAGGCCTTCGACGAGGTGTGTGCCGGGTTTGCCGGGCACGTGGACGGTTCGCTCGCTTCGGTGATCCGCGGCGAGGAGAACGCGGGCCGGATCGATGAGACCGGCTGGGCGCAGCCCGCGCTGTTCGCGGTCGAGGTCGCACTGTTCCGGCTCCTGGAGTCGTGGGGTGTGCGGCCGCAGGTGGTGGCCGGTCATTCGATCGGTGAGCTGGCGGCCGCGCACGTCGCCGGCGTGTGGTCGTTGACGGACGCGTGTGCGGTGGTGGCCGCACGCGGCCGCCTGATGCAGGCGCTGCCGGCGGGCGGTGCGATGGTGGCGGTCGAGGCGGGCGAGGAGCAGGTCCTCGCGGTGATCGCCGGCCGTGCGGGTGTCGGTGTCGCGGCGGTGAACGGCCCGCGCGCCGTGGTGATCTCCGGCATCGAGGACGAAGTCATCGCGGCTGCCGATGAGTTGGCGAAGGGCGGTGCGCGGACCAGGCGTCTCCAGGTCTCGCACGCGTTCCACTCGCCGTTGATGGAGCCGATGCTGGAGGACTTCGCCCGCGTCGTCGGCGCCGTCGAGTACGGGACGCCGAAGCTGGCGATGGTCTCCGCCCTCACCGGACAGTCGGTCACCGACGAGGTCACCGAGCCCGCCTACTGGGTGAAGCACGTCCGCGAGGCCGTCCGCTTCTGCGACGCGGCGAACGCCCTGCGCGCCGCCGGCGTGCGGACGTTCATCGAGATCGGCCCCGACGGCGTCCTCGCCGGCATGGGCCCTCAGACCCGCACCGGCACCGACACCGAGGAAGCCGACGAGCTCTGGCTCCCCCTGCTGCGGCGGGGCCGTGACGAGCACCGCGCCCTGCTGACCGCACTCGCCAAGGCCTACGTCCGCGGCGTGCCCGTCGACTGGGCAGCCCTCTACGCGGACACCGGCGCCCAGCGGATCGACCTCCCGACCTATGCCTTCCAACGGCAGCGCTACTGGCTGAGCGTCACCGCCGGCACCCGCGCCGAGGACCTCGGTCTCGGCACACCCACCCACCCGCTCCTGGGCGCGGCCGTCGAGCTGCCGGCCACCGGTGGTGTCGTTCTGACCGGTCAGCTGTCGCTGTCCGCACAGCCGTGGCTGGCCCAGTCGCAGGTGACCGGTAGGGCGGTGGTTCCCGCCTCGGCGCTGGTCGACATCGTGGTGCGAGCCGGTGACGAGGCGGGCTGCGGCCGGGTCGAGGAACTGACCGTCGAGTTGCCGGTGGTGCTGCCCGAGCGCGGAGCGGTGCGGATCCAGGTGGCCGTGGGGGAGGCCGACCCCGCGGGGCTGCGAGAGGTCGCGCTGTTCGCCCGGGCGGCCGAGGGGGAGTGGGTGCGGCATGCGTCCGGCACCCTGGCCCCGGAGGACACGGACGGTGGCGCCGACGCGAGCACGGAGACGTGGGCGGTGCAGTGGCCGCCGACGGGGGCCGAGCCGGTCGACGTGGACGGGCTGTACGAGCGGCTGGCGGTCGTCGGGCAGGCGTACGGGCCGGCGTTCCGTGCGGTGCGGACGGCGTGGCGGCACGGGGACGAGGTGTTCGCGGAGGTGGCGCTGGCCGCGGGGACGGAGGTGTCCGGGTTCGGGGTGCACCCCGTCCTGCTGGACGCGGCCCTGCACCCGGCGGGCCCCGGCACCCAAGGCGAGGGCGAGGCCGACGGCGCCGGCCTGAGGCTGCCGTTCGCGTGGAGCGACGTGACGGTGCACGCGTCGGGCGCGCTGGTGGCGCGCGTGCGGGTGGCGCCGTCGGCCTCGGGCGAGGGCCTGTCGGTGGCCCTGGCCGACGAGGGCGGCCGGGCGGTCGCCTCGGTGGGGTCGGTGGTGTTCGGACCGCTGGCCGAGGGCGCTCTGGACCGGGCCGCGGGGGTGGTCCGTGACGGGCTCTTCCGGGTGGACTGGGTGCCGGTCGAGGCGCAGCAGGCGGCCGGGGGAACGGCTCGTCCGTGGGCGGTGCTCGGTGACGACGGCGGACTGGCCGTGCCCGGTGCCGTGGCGTACGCGGACGTGCCGGCGCTGGTCGCGGCGGTGGAGGCGGGTGCCGCGGTACCCGAGACCGTGCTGGTCTGCTGCGTCCCCACCGCCATTGCCACCACCGACGGCGGGAACGACGCGGACGTCCCGGCGGCCGCCCGGGCCGCCGTGCTGAGGATGCTGGGCGCGGTCCGCGACTGCCTGTCCGCGGCCGCACTCGACGGTTCGCGCCTGGTCGTGGTGACCGAGCGCGGTGTGGACGCCGGCGGCGGCGCGGACGTGCGGTTGGAGAGCGCGGGCGTCGTCGGGCTGGTGCGTGCCGCGGCCGGTGAGCACCCGGAGCGGGTCGTGCTGGCGGATGTGGAGGCGCTGGCCGGCGCCGGGCCCCTGGTCGTGTCCGGTACGGCTCTGGAGGAGCGCGAGTTCGCGGTCCGCGACGGGGTCGTGCGGGTGCCGAGGTTGGCGCGTGCGGCCGGCCCGGACGACGGCTGGGCTCCGGCCGCCGCCGGCCCGGACGACGGCGGGGCTCCGGCCGCCGCCCGCCCGGGCGAGGTCCTGGTGACCGGGGCCTCGGGGGCGCTGGGCGGCCTGGTCGCCCGGCACCTGGCGGCGACCGGGCAGGCGGAGCGGCTGCTGCTGCTCTCGCGCCGTGGCGCGGCCGCGGCCGGATTGCCCGCCCTGGCCGCCGAGTTGGCGGGTGCGGGGACGGCTGTGCGGGTTGTGGCGTGCGATGCGGCCGACCGCGGGCAGCTGGCGGGTGTCCTGGACGGCGTGCCGCTCGCCGGGGTGGTCCACACCGCGGGTGTGCTGGACGACGGCCTCATCGGGTCGCTCACCGCCGAGCGGGTCGAGCAGGTGGTGCGGCCGAAGGTGGATGCCGCCTGGCACCTGCACGAGCTGACCCGCCACCTGGAGCTGGACACCTTCACGCTGTTCTCGTCGGTGGCCGGTGTCTGGGGCACCCCGGGGCAGGCCAACTACGCGGCGGGCAACACCTTCCTGGACGCCCTGGCCGCCCACCGTCGTCATCTCGGCCTGCCCGCAGTGTCGTTGGCGTGGGGGCCCTGGGAGCAGGGGATGGCGGGCGAGCTGGTCGAGGCCGACCGCCGACGGATGGCCCGGCAGGGTCTGAAGCCGCTGCCCGCTGCCGAGGGGCTCGCCCTGCTCGACGCGTCCGCCCGGGCCGCCGATGCGCTGCTGGTGGCGGCGAAGCTGGACCTCACCACCCTGCGGCGCCCCGGGAGCGTGCTGCCCGACCTGCTGGCCGGACTCGTCCGTCCCGGCCGGCGTACGGCGGGGGGCTCCGGTCCGGAGGCCGGGAGGAACCTGCTGAACCAGCTGGCCGCGCTCCCGCCCGAGCAGTTGGAGGACGCGGTCCTGAAGCTGGTTCTGAGCCAGGCGGCCCTGGTGCTCAACCGGCCCGGCGCCGAGTCCATCGAGGCCGGCCGCTACTTCCGCCAGCTCGGCTTCGACTCGCTGACCGCGCTGGAGTTCCGCAACCGGATCACGGGCGCCCTCGGGCTGCGGCTGCCCGCGGCGATCGTCTTCGACTACCCCACGCCCGTGGAGCTCGCCCGGTACCTCCGGGACCGGATCGCCGAGCAGGAGATCGACTACGAGCCGGTGCTGAACGAACTCGACCGGCTCAGGTCGCTGCTGACCGGGATCGTCCGGCGGGGCGGGCAGAAGGGCAAGATCACGAGCCGTCTCGAACACCTGCTGGAGGAGTTCCGGGGGGCGGACGCGAGCGGTGCGTCCACCGACACGGACGTCTCCTCGGACGAGGACATCCTCGGGGCGACGGACGACGAGATGTTCGACCTGATCGAGAAAGAGCTGGGGATCTGAGGTCGGGCGGCAGCGGGACCACCGGCGGACCCAACGGACTGGCAACTGGTAGTAGAGGAGCGACGTGATGATTTCCGCGGATGGGCGCAAGCCGGCGGATCCGGGCGGCGACGCGGGAGTCTCCCCCCGGGAGGAAGCGCTGTGGCTGTTCGAGTCGATGGTGCCGGGAACTCCCGTGAACAACCTGTCCGTGGCGTTCGCCGTCGCGGGCCGGCTCGACCCGCTGCGGCTGGAGACCGCGCTGGGCGCGGTGCTGCGGCGCCATGCGGCCCTGCGCACGGTCTACCGGGCCGAGGGAGCCCGGCTGACCAGGCGGGTGGTCGGCACGGAGGAGTTCCGGCTGGACCTGGTGCAGGTCGAGACGGCGGGCGAGCCCACCGAGGCCGACCTCGCGTCGGTGACGGCGGTGCCGTTCGCCCTGGACGGCGGTCCGATGCTGCGGGCGGCGCTCTTCCGCTCGCCGGACACGGACGTCCTCTGCGTCACGGCGCACCACCTGGTCTTCGACGAGGAGTCCGCCCCCGTCCTCCTGGCGGACCTGGCGTCCGCGTACGAGGGCACCCGTGACGGCACGGGCCCCGACACGGACCCCGACCCCGTCACAGAGCCCGCCCCCGACTCCGCCCCGAGCCGGGAGAGCCTCGCGTACTGGCGCGAGGAGCTGGCGGGCGCGACCACCGACGGCATGGAACTGTCCTGCACCGAGCCCGAGCCGGACCGGCCGACGCTCGCCGCGGCGCGGGTCGACCACACCCTGCGGCCCCGGACGGTGGCCGGGGTCCGCCGCCTCGCCGCGGACCTCGGCGTCCCGGAGTCGGCGGTCCTGCTGGCCGCCTTCTACGTGCTGCTGGAGGCCTCCGGTGCCGGGCCGGACCTGCTGGTCGGCCTCCCGGTCGACGTCCGGCCGGAGCAGGCCGGCCGCGCGATCGGGTACCACGTCAACCACGTGCCGCTGCGGCTGCGGCTGGACCGGCAGCAGAGCGTCCGCGATCTGGTGCTGTGCAGCCGCGAGCGCTTGGACGCGGCGGTGGCGCACGCCGACGTGGCCGTGGACGCCCAGCCGGACCTGATGTCCGCCGCCCACTCCGGCCGGCGGTCCCTGCCGTTCCGGCACGTGTTCGAGCACCGGAGCGGGGGCGGCCCCGCTGCGTTCACCCTCGGCGGGCTGACGGCGACCCCGTTCCCGGCCCCGAGCGGCTTCGGCAAGTTCGACCTCCGGCTCTGCGCCACCTCGACGGACGACGCGGTGCTGCTGCACGCCGTCCACCGGACCGAGCTCTTCGAACGGGCCCACGTGGAACTGCTGTTGGCGCGGTTCGAGGCGGTGCTGGACTCGTTCGCGGACGGCCCGGACCGCACGGTCGCCGAGGTCGAACGGTGGAGCGAGCGGGACCGCGAGATCGTCGGGGCGGCGAACGACACCACCCGGCCGGTCGAGCCCGCCTCGGTACTCGAAGCCGTCCATGCGCAGGTCCTGCGTTCACCGGACGCCGTGGCCGTCGTCGAGGGCGGCCGTACGGTCGGCTACCGGCGGCTCTGGAACGCGGCCCACGCCGTGGGCGCCCTGCTCCGGGGCGCCGGTGTCGGCACCGGCGATGTGGTGGCGGTGGCCCTGCCGCGCGGGCCCGAGCTGGTCGCGGCCGTCCTCGGGACGTGGCTGGCGGGCGCGGCGTACCTGCCCGTCGACACCGCCCATCCCGAGGAGCGGATCCGCTACCAGCTCTCCGACTCGGCCGCGCGGGTGCTCCTGGCGACGGCGGACACGGCCGACGACCTGGCGTACGTCGCGGAGGACGGCACTCTCGTGCTGGCCGTGCCGCCGGTCGAGCAGCTCCCGGAGCCGGGAACGGCCGACACGGACGCCGATCCCGTGGCCGTGACCGCGGACCCGAAGGCCTGCGCGTACCTGATGTACACCTCGGGCTCGACCGGCCGGCCCAAGGGGACCCTGATCGACCACGCGGCCCTGGGCAACGCGGTCGCGCACTTCGCCGAGCAGTTCGGGGCGACGGCCGGCGACACCACGCTGTGGACGACGACGTTCGCGTTCGACATCTCCGGCCTCGAACTGTTCGTGCCGATGGTCACCGGCGGCCGCCTGGTGGCCGCCCCCGACCAGGCACGCAGCGACGGCCGGCTGCTACGGGAGTTGATCGAGGAGCACGGGGCGCGGTTCGTCCAGGCGACGCCGACCACCTGGCGGCTCGTCATCGACCGGGTGGCGGACTGCCTGCGCGGCCGGGCGGTCATCGTGGGCGGGGAGCCGGTGCCGCTGTCCCTGGCCCGGCGGCTGGTCGCCGCGGGCTGCGTGCTGCACCACGTGTACGGGCCGACCGAGACGACCATCTGGTCGACGTCGCGCGTCCTCGTGGCGGAGCCGAAGGGCCGCCTCGACGTGGGCAGCCCGATCCGCAACACCAAGGTCCACGTGGTCGACGGGCACGGTCGCGAGCTGCCGGTCGGGGTCCGCGGCGAGCTCTGCATCTCGGGCGCCGGCGTGGCGATCGGCTACCACGGCCGTCCGGACCTCAACGCGCAGCGCTTCGGTGAGCACCCCGAGTACGGCCGGTTCTACCGGACCGGCGACGTGGCCTGCTGGCGCGCGGACGGCAGGCTCGACCTGTTCGGCCGCAGCGACCGCCAGGTCAAGCTGCGCGGCAACCGGATCGAACTCGGCGAGATCGAGGAGACCCTGCTGGCCCACCCCGGGGTCGGCGGCGCCGCGGTGATCATGGTCGGCGACCCGAGCGCGGACGCCGTGCTGATCGGCTGCCTGGAGCCGGCCGACGGCCCGATCGACATGGCGGGCGTCTGGGCCCACGCCCGCGCCCGGCTGTCCCGGTCCATGCTGCCCGGGGACTTGGTGGCGGTCGACGCCATGCCGCTCAACGGCAGCGGGAAGGTCGATCACCCCGCACTGCAGCGGATGGTGGAGGCCCGGCGCAAGGCCGCGGCCCGGCCGGGCCACCAGGGCCACCAGGACCACCAGGGCGACCTGGACCACCGGAACCATCCGGACCACGCGCAGCGCCCGGACTCGGACGACCTGGACCACCTGACGGCCGAGCTGACCGGCCTGTGGCGGACCATCCTGCGGGACGAGGCCCTCGACGCCGACGCGGACTTCTTCGCCTCCGGCGGCAACTCCATGCTCGCCGCACTCGCGATGCAGGAGTTCCAGAACAGCAGCGGAGTGTCGATCAGCCTCGCCGAGGTGTTCGAGCGCCGCACCCCCCGGGCGCTGGCCGCCGTCGCCCATGAGGCGGCGCGCGGGACGGAGGAGGTGGCAGCGGCGGCCGGCTGACGGGAGCGGGACCGGGAATTCGGAGCCCGATCCGCGCGAAGGCCCTGCGGGATGTCCCGCAGGGCCTTCAGCACGTTGCCGTGACCAGGGCGGCTCTCACTGGTCCTCCTGCTCGTCGGCGCCGAGGTAGGCGAGGACGGCCCGGACCCTGCGGTTGGTGTCGTCGTCGTTGGCCAGCCCGAGCTTCGAGAAGATCATGGTCGTGTACTTGCTGATGGAGCCTTCGCTGAGGAACAGCTGGTTGGCGATCGCGGTGTTGGAGAGCCCCTCGGCCATCAGCGCGAGGACCGAGCGCTCCCGCTCGGTGAGGGTGGCGAGCGGGTCGGCCCGGTTGGGCCGGCCCAGCAGCTTGGCGACGACCGTGGGGTCGAGGGCGGTGCCGCCCTCGGCGATGCGGTGGACGGCGTCCATGAACTGGTCGGCGTCCAGGACGCGGTCCTTCAGCTGGTAGCCGATGCCACCGTGCCCGTCCGCGAGCAACTCCCGTGCGTACAGCTGCTCCACGTGCTGGGAGAGGATCAGCACCGGCAGGCCCGGGACGGCCCGGCGCGCGGTGAGCGCGGCCTGGAGCCCCTCGTCGGAGAAGGTGGGCGGGAGCCGGACGTCCACGATCGCCGCGTCCGGCCGGAGGTCGACCAGGGCGTTGAGCGCGGCCGGCCCCGAGTCGACGGCTGCGACGACGGTGTGGCCGTACGCCTCGACGAGGCGCACCAGCCCGTCGCGGAGGAGGAACAGGTCTTCGGCTACGACAATTCGCACGGTACCGCCACGGTGATGTGAGTGGGTCCTCCGGCGGGGCTGTCGATCTCCAGGCGTCCGCCGAAGGCGGCCATCCGTCGTTCGATGCCGCTCAGTCCGGAGCCTGTGGATGCGGCGGCTCCGCCGATTCCGTCGTCGCTCACGGTAGCAGTGAGCGTTCGTGCCGCGTACGTGAGCTCCACCTTCACCCGTTCGGCGCGGGAGTGCTTGGCCACGTTCGCCAGCAGTTCGGCGACGGAGAAGTAGACGGCCGACTCCAGCGGGCGTTCGGGTCGCGAGGGCACCTGGCTGAAGACGTCGATCGACACGGAGGAGTCGAGGGCGAGGGCCCGCAGGGCGTCGACCAGGCCGCGTTCGGCGAGGACGGGCGGGTTGATGCCGCGGACGAGCGAGCGCAGTTCGGCGAGCGCGGTGGCCGAGGTGGCCCGGGCCTCGGCGAGTATCGCCTTCGCGGCCTCGGGGTTGGTGTCGACGAGCCGCTCGGCGGCGCCCATCGACATGCCCATGGCCACCAGTCGGGCCTGGGCCCCGTCGTGCAGGCCCCGCTCGATGCGCTCCAGCTCGACGGCCTGGGTGTGGGTCAGGTCGGCGCGGATGGCCTCCAGTTCCTCCACCCGCCGGCCGAGCCGGGTGCTGGGGACCGGCCCGAGGAAGCGGCGGCCGATGGGGAGCAGGACCCGCCAGGCGAAGGGGGCGCCGGCCAGGCCGGCCACGATGACGGCGATGCCGTAGCCGGTGAGCTCGGGGGTCAGCGCCATGTAGCAGCCGTAGCCGACCGCGAGCAGGGGCAGGGCCGCGACGGGCAGCACGGTGACGGTGGCGACCAGGGCCCACAGGCCGTCCCAGTGCAGCTGGGGGTCGTGGAAGCGGGCCTGCATCTTGGCCTTCCGGCGGGCCTCCCGCTCGGACTTGTGGTACTCGTGGCCGTCCCACCAGAAGCCGGTGGCCATCCTGGTGACCGGCGGGACCTGGCGGTAGGTCACCTCGTAGTCCAGGCCGAGCCAGGACGCCGCGCACCGGCGCGCGGCCTTGGCGAGCGCCCGGCTGGTCAGCGGGTGCACCACCCACAGCGACACGGTGACCCAGAGGATCACCATCAGGGTCTCCCCGAGGGTCGCCAGCGCGCTCACGGCGAAGGGGGCCGACAGCCCGTCCGACCAGGAGTAGGCGAGCGCCGATCCCCCCACCCCGACGGGAACGGCGACCAGGGCCATCACGCAGGTGAGTGCGGTCAGCACGGCGGACCGGTACAGACCGCGTCCGATCTCGACGCCCCATCGCAGGGGATCGACTCCCTGATGTCTCCTCATCGGCCACTTCCTTTCGCAGGGATGATCATTGTGTCAGCCGGGACCGGGGCCGGGGCCGGAAGCCGCCCGGAACGACGGACGCCCGGAACGACGGATGGCCGGAACCCGAGAACGGTCCGGCCATCAGAAGCGTGGAGCTGGTCCCCGGGGCGTCACTTCTTGTTGGGGGCCGGGAAGACGCCGCTCAGCGCGGAGCCGCGGGTGATGACCGCGACGGCGATGATGGAGAGCGCGGACAGGCCCTGGAGCACGGCGTACCAGGCCGGGCAGAGGCCGGGGATCAGGTCCACCGCGATGATCGCGATCGGCATGATGGTGGCGACGGTGCGCAGCCGGTCGAAGGCCTTGTACTCGCCCTGGGCGGCGCGGGCGGTGAACCGGTGGAGCAGGAAGGTGATCAGGAAGAGGATCGCCCCCCGGATCCACATGAACGGGCTGGCCTCGTGGCCGGTGAACGCCATCACGGCGACGGTGCCGAGGACGATCGCGCCGACCGCGCCGAAGAGGGTGATGCACTTCGAGATGTTCCCGAAAGCGTCCTGGACGCGGGAGCTGCCGAGTGCGGTGGTGCCGGTGATGTTGTCGGTGTTGGCCATGGTTCCTTCTCCTCCGAGTCGTTGTGTCTACGACAATAGGGATCCGCGGGTCGGCCCGACATGGGTCTGTCCGCACGGACGGGTGGGTCTAGGCCCACTCCTGGGCCGACCTCCCGAAATCGGTGTTCACGCTGTTCAACTGCGGTGCGCCGGGCGGGACATCGGTCCCGTCACGAGCACCTGGAATCCGCCCGCGCGCCGCCCGGCGCGGACGGCGACGGCCCCGCGACCGCCCAGACTCGCTGGGCCGCCGCGGGGCCGTCGGGGGGCGGGAGGCAGCGCCGGCGCCTCCCTGGTTCAGGCGGACCGTCAGCCGGCGGTCCGGGCGAGCTCCTGCCGGAAGTGCTCGACGAGGACCGCCATCACGTCCTTGCTCCGCTCGCTGATGAAGAAGTGCCCACCGGGGAACACCCGCAGGTCGAGCGGCGACGTCGTGTGGATGGCCCAGGCGTTCGCCTCGCCGAGGGTCGTCTTGGGGTCCTTGTCGCCGGTCAGCACGGTGATCGGGCAGTCCACGACGGCCTCGGGCTCGCAGCGGTACGCCTCGATCGCCTTGTAGTCGGCCCGCAGCGCGGGCAGCGCCGCCCGCATCATCTCCTCGTCCCCGAGCAGGGCCGAGGCGGTGCCGCTCAGCCGGCGCACCTCGGCCAGGATCGCGTCGTCGCTGCGGAAGGTGTCCTCCTGCCGGAACGTCGAGGGCGCGCGGCGGCCGGAGGCGAACAGCCGTACCGGGGTGATCCCGTCGGCCTCGAAGCGGCGGGTCAGCTCGAAGCCGATGGCGGCCCCCATGCTGTGGCCGAGGAAGGTGACCGGCAGTTCAGGCTGTCGCCGGAGCACCTCGTAGAGGCGGTCGACGAGGACCGTCAGGTCGTCGATGGGCTGTTCCATCCGACGGTCCTGCCGGCCGGGGTACTGGATGGCGAGGACGTCGACACCGGGGCCCATCGCCGCCGAGACCGGAAGGTAGAAGGATGCCGAACCGCCTGCGTGCGGGAGGCACACCAGTCGGGCGGTCGGACGGTCGGCGGGATGAAAGCGTCGCAACCACAGTTCATCTCCGGGCGAAGGCCGAGACATGCCACTCCAGAAGGTAGTCACACCGGATCGTCAAATCGAAGTCCGAACATAGCAAGGGCCACCGCCCGCGGTTCCCGCTCAACTGTGGAGAACAAGGCAGTTGAACGGTGACCGGGCGGACGGCCCGGCTGGTATCAATTTGGAGCGAGGGAACGTGGCTGCCTGTTGCGTTGTCCCGATGATCCCGGGCTTTTTCCGAAATACGCGGCGACATTGAGAGGTGACGTACATGGGGCACAAGTTCTCCCTGGTCCTCAGCCGGGAGATCACCGACGAGGAGTCGGCGGTCCTGGGCGATGGTTTCGAGGGGGCGGTCTTCTCGACCGACGCGCTCCCGACCGATGCCGAGACCACGGTCACGAGGATCGACTTCGACGACGAGGTCTCGCCCTCCCTGGCCGAGGCGATCGAGTCGGCCCTTGAGTCGGTCAAGACGGTTCCGGACCTCACCGTTCCCGGCCTCAGCGTCCCGGCCGTGCCGCAGGCACCGGCCGAGGAGCAGGCCGACGAGGAGGCGTAGCCGATCGGCGTGGAGTGATGCCCGCCGAGACGGCGGAGGGTGTGAACGCGCTGGAGCCCCGGTCCAGGGGTGGACTTTCGAGTCGACCCGGGCCGGGGCTCCGTCGCGTTCGCGCTGGTCGAACGGGGTGCGGCGGCCCGGGGGAGGGGGCCGGCCGGGCAGGGGTGGGGCAGGGGTCCCTTAAGTCGCGTGAGGGGACCCCTAAGTCCCCTGGTGGCGGGCTTCAGGGGGCAGTAGGGGCTGCTAGCGTGTGAATCGAGTTAATTCGATAACAATCGGACCGTCAATTGACCAGTTTCTGTGTTTCGCTGCTGCGATTGATACGCGTGAGTAGCCCCGGGGGTGCGGTATGAGCATGCTTGCTCAGAGTGTAATGCCGATAGCAATTGACGGGAACTGGGCCGACGGTCCGGAAATCGTAGCGGTGCCCATTATGGACGTCCTGCCCGGGGATTCCCCCCGACTGGAGGGCGAGGACAGGGTCCACGTCCTGCGGTTGGCGGCCCTCGAGATCCCGCTGCCGCCGATCCTGGTCGACCGGCGGACGATGCGGGTGATCGACGGGATCCACCGCCTGATGGCGGCCTCCCTCAAGGGCCGGAAGACCATCGACGTCAGGTACTTCGACGGCAGCCGCGAGGAGGCCTTCCTCCGGGCCGTCGAGGCGAACGTCGAGCACGGACTGCCGCTGTCGCAGGCCGACCGCAACGCGGCCGCGCTGCGCATCCTCAAGTCGCACCCCACCATGTCGGACCGCGCCGTCGCGAAGTCGACCGGGCTGGGGGCCAGGGCGGTGGCGGAGCTGCGCCGTTCCTCCGACGCGGTGCCGCCGTCGAACTTCCGGGTCGGGCGGGACGGCAAGGTCCGCCCGCTGAACGGGGCGACGGGGCGGCTGCGGGTGGCGGAGCTGATCCGGGAGAACCCCGAGGCCTCACTGCGCCAGGTGGCGCGGTCGGCCGGCGTCTCGCCCGCGACCGCGCTCGACGTGCGACGGCGGCTGGAGCGCGGCGAGGGCCCGCTCCCGTGCCCGCGGAACGCCCCGGGTGCCGCGGGCGGGTCCCGGAAGGAGAAGGAGGCGACGCCGGCCCCGTTGGTGGAGGAGCCGCCGTCGACCGTCACGCTGGAGAAGCTCATGCGCGATCCGTCGCTGCGCCAGAGCGAGCTGGGCCGGCGGTTGCTGCGCATGTTCAGGGAGAACGTGCTGGGCGCGCGGGAGATGACGGACATCTGTGCGTCCGTGCCCTCGCACTGCATCGAGCTGATCATTCAGCTTTCCCGGCAGAACTCGCAGATCTGGGAGGAATTCGCCCAGGAGCTGAACCGGCGGGCCCGGATCGTCAGCCCGGAATAGCATGCCCCGGAATAGCACGCCCCGGAATAGTGCGCCCGGAACAGCGTGCCTGGAACAGCGAACCCGGAACAGCGCGCCCGGATTCAGGGGGCGGCGCGCTTGCTGATCAGGGCGAGGAACGCGTCGAGCGCGGCCTGGTCGACGCGCAGGTTCTCGGGCGTGACGCGGAGCTCCGCCAGCAGGGCGGTGACCTCGCCCAGGGCGTCGTCGTTGCCGGTCACCACGACGTGGTCGCCCTGGCGGTTGACGCCGCTGACGTCGGGAAGGCGGGCCAGGAGCCCGTGGTCCAAGGGAGCGGAGGGGCGGAACTGGATCCGCTGCCCGCTCCGGACGCGTTCGAGCAGCTTGGCCGGGGTGTCGGTGAGGGTGAGGCGGCCCTTGTCCATCAGGGCGATCCGGTCGCACAGCCGCTCGGCCTCCTCCCAGTGCTCGGTGACCAGCAGGATGGTGACGCCGTCGGCGCGGACGCTCTCGATCAGGTCCCAGGTGGCCTCGCGGTCCCACCGCTTCAGCCCGGTGGTCAGCTCGTCGAACACCGCCACCTGCGGGTTCCCGGCCCGGGTCAGGGCGGCCGCGAACTGCTCGTCGGGCTGCGCGGAGGGTGCGTCGTCCGCGGGCCGGCCCGCGGGCCCGGTGTCGCGCCCGAGCGTGTCCATGAGCCGTCGCCAGTCGGCGGGATCGCGGTAGAAGGAGCTGTAGAGCGACAGTGCCTCGGCGACCCGGGTGCGTTCGCACTCCCGGCCGTCCCGCAGCCGGGCGTCGAGTCGTCGGGTGATGCCGGACCGCTCCGAGCGGGGATCGTGGCCGAGCACCTCGATCCGGCCGTCGTCCCGGTCCCGCAGCCCCTCGAGGCATTCCACGATCGTGGTCTTTCCCGCGCCGCGGGGCCCGAGAATCCCGAAGATCTCCCCCTCTTCGACCGAGAAGGACACATCGTCGACCGCTGGGATTCCGTCGAACGCCTTGAACAGATTCCGCACGTCGATCACCGCGGACATGGTCGTCCTTTCGCCTGTCTCCCGGCCGCCGCCGATTTGTCGGCCGGGTCTGAGAACTTACGCGCTTCCCATCCGCCCGGCCACCCCTGTTACGCCCCGGTTACGGTGGGGCTATCCCCACCGATTCCTGGATCGTTCGTTCGATTCGGACGCCGAGGAACACAGGAGTGAATCCGCGGGCAGGCCGGACGCCGGGCCGGAAATGCATTCGGAATTCCGCCCGCCGTTTCCGGGGCGGCGGAAGGGGGGAATCCGCCGCCGGGCCGTCGGCGGACCCGACGGTCGACCGGTGCGGGTGCCGTGGAACGCGAAGAGCGGGCGTCGGGGCACGATATGCCCTGACGCCCGCTCGGTGCTACGGCCGCGGCGGTTCCGGTTGATCCCACTCGGTGGCCGAGGCCGCCGGCCCCGTTCCGAGCAGGCCCGCCATCGCCACGTTGTACCCGGCCTGGAACCGGCTGGTCGCCTCCAACTCCTCGGTGATCTCCGATATGTGACGGCGACAGGTGCGCACCGACATGCCCAGGCGGCGGGCCACCATCTCGTCCTTGTACCCCTGGGCCATCAGCCGGAGGATCGACTGCTTGAGCTCGTCGGTGGCCGGCGTGGCCTTCGCGGTGTCGCAGGCGAACGGGGTCGCGCTGTCCCACAGGTGCTGGAACACCGCGCACAGGTAGGCCACCAGGGTCGGCTCGCGGACGATGGCGGCCCCCGCCGACTCCCCGCCCTCGGGCGTGCGCACCGGCAGGAACACCGTCTCCCGGTCGTAGATCAGCATCCGGTCGATCACCTCGTCCGCGGTGCGGATCTCCGCGCCCAGCGCGGTGACGTCGCGGACGTACGCCTTGGTGGCGAGGTCCCCGCGGGCGGAGTGCTGATAGATGGTGTGCAGCCGCACCCCGCGCTCCAGCATGCCCTCGGCGGACTCGCGCGCGGCCGGCAGCAGCGAGGAGGGGCGGGCACCGCCGGGCTGGACGGTGAGCACCTCCTTGCGGCAGGTCTGCCCCAGGCGGTTGAGCACGTTCTGGATCGCGTCGACGTCGGTGACCACGTCGAAGGCCTCGAACCGGTTGCGCCGTCGGCGGCCCTCGAAGTACAGCGGCGTGAGCGACAGCAACTTGCCGCGCACGTCGGTGACCGTCTGCATGAGGTCACGGATCTGATGCTCCGCCGGACCGACCAGGTCGGCGGCGGCCACGTCCGGACTGACCGGGGCCAGGACGTTCGGATCACCGGGTCTGGGCTGCAGCAGGTGCATCCGCAGCAGGACCTGCTCGATGCGGTCGACCTCGGGCTCGTCCAGCTTCAGTGCCGAGGCGATGGCGGCCCGGTCGAAACGCCCTAATTCGACGGCGTGTCCATAGGCGCTGGCAGTCAGATCGTCGAGTTCGGTGCAGCCGTGCTGCAACTGTGGGTGTCCGAACACTCAGAAGCCCCCGGTGGAGTGCGAAGTTCCTGCCATGCAACTTTACGCCATCGAGATCCGCTCGATCTTGTGATCTACGACCGGCAGAGTGGGCCGCAGGGCAAGCCGTCCGGCGGAGAGCCGGGCTTGCCGGGGGTTATCCGACTGATCCGACCGCTTGGGGATGCGATGAAGGCCACGATCAGCAGGTTTCCGGTGGCTACCAAGGGTGCGCTGCTCACTGTGGGGATTGCGGCCGTGCTCGCGCTCGGCCCCGCGTCGACGTCCGGTTCCGCCGTCAGCAACGTCGGCGACGACCGCTGGGGCGTCAGCCTGCTGCAGCCGACCCTCCCCGGTGACCACTTCGGCCTCCGTGCCGGTGCCGTCGTGAACCCGCAGGTCGGCTCCGCACCCTCCACCGCGGGGCTCGACGACGACCGCTGGGGCTGAGCCTCCGAAAGACTGTGGGACGGACCGGCCCGGGGCGCGAACAGCGACTGCCCGCGGCCGGCTCCGGCGTTTCGGCCGGAACGGGCGGCACCCGGCTGCCATCACTGACGAACCGTCACATCACCTGGGGGTACGGGCGGCAGCGGGCGGGCCCGCCCGGTCGGCCCCCCGCCGTGCGGACCGGCGGACCGCTGCGCACCCACCCCCGTGCCGGCGCTGCCGCCCGGCGCGCGCTCCGTCCTCCTCCGGCCCGTCCGACGCGACCGGGGTCGCCCGACGCGACCGGGGTCGCCCGACGGGGCTTCGCGGCCTGAACCCCCGGCCCCGTGGAGCGTGGACCGCCCCGGCCGGCCGCTCCCCTCGTAACCGGGCCCGCCGGACTCCCGGGCGGCCACCGCCGTCCCCTTCTCCGCGCCTCCCTTCCCGGCCCGGCCGCCCCTGCCTGCGGCGCTCCAGGGCCGGCCCGCCGAGGCGTTCCACCAGGTCTTCCGGGGTCGCCGGGCCCGGTCCGGCGGGAATGACGGCACGACTGCGAAGCGGGGAGAAGTTGTTGTCTTGCAGGTTCTGGTCGGCATTTTGTCCGAGGTCAGTCCGGTCGGTGCTCCCTAGACTCAAGATCGCCGCCGGAGCGATTTCCGGGCGGCAAACCTCTACTGCGCCCGCGACTTTTTCCGGGGCTCGCCGTGCGGCGGCGGGCGCGCTGACCGCGACGCGGACGAATCCGGGGGCAGAAACGTGCTGATCGATCGTGAACGAGAGCTTGCCGTACTGGAAACCGCGCTCGCCGACGCCATCCAGGGGACTACCGGGATCGTCCTGATCGAGGGCGCGGTCGGCTGCGGGAAGAGCGAACTCGTCGAGACCGTCGCCGAGTCCGCCGCCGCCTCCGGCGCCGTGGTGCTGCGGGCCATCGGCACCGCCGTCGAGCGGGACCTCCCGCTCGGCGTGCTCGGCCAGTTGCTGGCCGCCGCCCCGGCCGGGGCCCTGCCGGATCCGGCAGGGGCGCCGGAGCCGGCCCGGGTCGACGTGATGCAGGCCCTGTGCGCGGCCGTGCACCGGCTCGCCGAGCGCGCACCCGTGGTCATCTGTGTCGACGACCTGCACCACGTCGACGACCTGTCCTGCCAGTACCTGCTCCACCTGGTCCGCCGCACCCGTGCCGCCCGGGTGCTGCTGGTGTTCACCGAGTCGCTCCACGAGCGGCGCGACGACCCCGTCTACCGGACCGAGCTGCTGCGCCAGCGCGGCTTCGTCCGGATCCGGGCCGGACGGCTGTGTCCCGAGGCGGTCGACGGGCTGGTCGCCGCCGAATCCGCCTCCGCGATCGCCGCCTCCCCGGCCGACGGCCGGACCCCGCCGGCGGTCGACGCCGCCGCCGGCAACCCGCTGCTGCTGCGCGCCCTGCTCGAGGAGCACCGGGCCGGCGGCCGCGCCCCCGAACCCGGCGGCGCCTTCGCCCAGGCCGTCCTCGCCTGCCTGCACCGCTGCGGCCCCGCGGCGCGCCGCCTGGCCGAGGTGCTGGCGGTGCTCGGCGACCTCGGCTCGCACGAACTCGCCGTCCGGCTGCTCCGCAGCAACGACGCCGCGGTCGTCCGGGGCACCGCCGCCCTCGATGCCGCCGGCATCCTGCTGGGCTACCGCTTCCGCCACGCCGTCGCCCGCCAGGCCGTGCTCGACCGGATGCACCCGGACGACCGGACCGCCCTGCACCGCCGCGCCGCCGTACTCGCCCACCGGGCCGGCGCCCCGAGCACCGCCGTGGCCGCCCAACTGCTCGCCGCGGACAGCACCGACCTGCCGTGGGCGGCGACGGTGCTCGCCAACGCGGCCGAGCAACTGCTCGCCGACGGCGCGACCCACCAGGCCGCCGCCTGCCTCGAACTCGCCCACCGCAGCCCGGCCGACGACGGGCAGCGCGCCCAGTTCCGGATCAAGCTCGCCGCCATCACCTGGCGGACCAACCCCAGCGCCGCCGAGCGCGCCCTCGCCGGTCCGCTGGAGAACCTGCGGGCCGGCCGGCTCGGCCCGGCCCGGCTCGGACCGCTCGCCCGGCTGCTCACCGAGCAGGGCCGGATCGACGAGGCCGGCCAGGCCCTGGAGCAGCTGGCCGACGGCCGCGCGGCCGAACCCGGCAGTCGGCCCGTCGGCGCCTTCGGCCGCGGCACCGACCCGCTGGACGGGCTCTCGGCCTTCCGGTGGGCCGGCCCGGCGAAGCCCGGAGCGGGCGCCCGGCCCGGCGAGACGCGGCCCGCCCGGGTCCCGGCGCCCGCCACCCTGTGGGCGATCCCCGAGTACACGGCGGACGGTTCGGCCGGCGCCGAAGCCGAGACCTTCCTGCGCGGCGCCACCCTCGGCGCCGGCACCGCCGCCCCGATCGTGCAGGCCATCCGGGCCCTGATCGCCACCGACAGCCCGTCCCGGGCCCTGTCCTGGTGCCAGGTGTTCGCGGAGGAGGCGGTGCGGCGCGGCGCACCCGGCTGGCAGACCGCCTTCACCGCCCTGCGCGCCGAGGTGCTGCTCCGGCAGGGCGACCTGACCGGCGCGCAGCAGACCGCCGAGGCCGCCCTGGACCTGCTGCCGGAGCGCGGCGGCAGCGCCTTCGCGGGGGGTGTGGCGGCCACCCTGATCCGCGCCGCCACCGCGGCGGGCCGGCACGACATCGCCGCCCGCGAACTCAGCCGCCCGCTGCCCGAGGGCCTGGTCGGCAGCATCCACGGCCTCGCCTACCTGCGGGCCCGCGGCCGGTACCACCTCGCCACCCACCGCTACCACGCGGCGCTCGTCGACTACCTCGACATCGGCCGCAGCCTCACGCGGTGGGGCCTGGACCGGCCGCTGCTGCTGCCCTGGCGGCTCGGCGCTGCCGAGGCGCTGATCCGGCTCGGCGAGATCCAGCACGCCGGCCGCTTCATCGCCGAACAGCGCGCCCACCGGGACTCCACCCACCCGTGGGTCTCCGGCCTCACCCTGCGGGTGCGCGCCGCCATGTGCGAACCCCGGGAGCGGCACGCCCTGCTCGCCCGCGCGGTGGACGAACTGCACGACTCCGAGGACCGCTACGAACTGGCCCGGACCCTGGCCGACTTCGCCGGGGCGCTGCGGGACCTCGGCGACGGCAACCGCGCCGACCTGGTCGACCGGCTGGTCTGGAAGCTCGCCAAGGAGTGCGGCGCGCAGGCGCTGTGCGAGCAGACGGCACCCGCCGCCGCCTCTGCCTCTGCCTCCTCCGCTTCCGTCTCCGCTTCCGTCTCCGCTTCCGTCTCCGCCTCCGGCGAACCCCGCGGCACCCGGGGAACCGGCGGCCTGTCCGAGGCCACCCGGTCCGACAGCATCGACATCGCCGACCTCCAGGCCAGGCTCAGCGACTCGGAGAAGCGGGTGGCGATGCTCGCGGTGGACGGCCACACCAACCGTGAGATCGGGATGAAGCTCTGCATCACCGTGAGCACCGTCGAGCAGCACCTCACCCGGGTCTACCGCAAGCTCGGCATCACCTGTCGCCGGGACCTCCCCGCCGAACTCCACCTGCTCGGCTCGGGCAGCCGGGCGTGACGGTTCGGCAATCCGGACGGCGGGGGTCCGGCGACGCGCGGAACACACCGTGCCGGGGATGAGCGGAACAGGACAGCCCCGGTGTGCCGACCGGGGGTGGCCGCCGGCCCGTGCCTGTGCCCGTGCCCGCGGCCGTCGCCGGACCGGCCGTCCGCCGACGGGGCTCGGTGCGGCGCCGCGCCTATATATGGAGACGCCATGACGCCGCAGTCCATGCCGCCGGAAGCGGCCCTGCCCGAGCTGCTGCGCACCGGCATGGCGGCCCTGGTCGAGGAGCGGATGCGTGTCCTGCTGCACGCCGAGCAGGCGCGGTGCCAGGCCACCGACCCCGGGGCCGTCGGCATGATGGAGGGCCTGGCGGAGCTGCTGACCGCCGGCGGGGAGCGGATCCGTCCCACCGTCCTGCTCACCGGCTACCTCGCGGCGGGCGGCGACTCGGCGGCCGAGCCCGTCCTGGACGCGGCGGTGGCCCTCGAGCTCCTCGACACCTGCTACCTGATCCGCCGCGACACCTGGGAGAATTCCCTGCTGCGGCACGGCGCCCCCACCCTGCACGTCCGGCACAGCGCCGAGCACGAGCGCAACGGCTGGGGCGGCGACGCCCGGTACTTCGGCATCGGGATGGCCTCCCTGGTCGGAGACCTGGCGATGGCCCTCGCCGACCGCCTCGCCGCCAACCTGCCGGACGCCGTCCGGCAGGTCTGGTACGACCTGCGGATCGGTCGGCTGGGCGGCAGCTACGTGGACTCCGTGTTGTCCAGCAGCTATCTGGCGGACCCGTGGCCGGCCGACTGCCTCACCGGCTGCGCCCGGGGCTGCGGCAGCGGCTGGTACGCGCTCCTGCACCCGCTGCTGATGGGCGCGGCCCTGGCGGGTCGCGGCGACCTGGCGGTGGTCTACCAGGACTACGCGCGCCCGGTGCACGCCGCCTGGCGGATGCGGGGCTTCCTCAGCGGCGGCGGGGACCGTGACTGGTACGGCGATCTGCTGCGGGGGGCACTGCTCGACGGCGAGGACCGCGACCGGGTCGAGCGCACCATCGCCCACCTGCTCGACCGCAGCAGCCGGGTCCTCGCCGCCACGTCGTTCTCCCCGGTCTGGCACGCCGAGCTCGCCGGTCTGGCCGCCCGTCTGACGGCCCCGCGGTAGCCGGCCGGGCCGGGGATTTGTTCTGGGCGCCGAGCGGGGGTACTGTCTCCCAGTCGCTCGGCAGGGAGCACCGGACACGCGTTTGCGCGGACGGTCCCGGAGCGGCCAATCCCTTGGAACACCACTTCCGGTCCGTACCGGTCGTTTCGCCTTGCGCGTCTCGGCCCGGTGCTGATTCGGCGTGTGCCGTTTATCGGATTGCGGCCGGATTCGCTTTTCGGAGCGGGGGTCGGCTAGAGTTTGAAACGTCGGACAGGGTGTCAAGCCCCGGAAGACACCGGCGAGTTGGATGACGAAGCCCCGGAAAACGGAGCGGAAAACATCTGATAAGCTGGAAACACGAAAGAACGAAGCGCCCGGAGGGCCCGCTGGAAGGCGGTCCGAAGGAAGCGTCC
>NZ_JBHVUS010000010.1:253095-253537 GCF_042884005.1 Kitasatospora sp. NPDC058162 | reverse complement strand
TCCCGCGCAGGCCCGGCCCCAGTTCGTACTACTCACGGACCTCAGGACGACGGCCCGCGCCCCAGCACATCTGGGGCGCGGGCCGATGGGTGCACTCTGCGAAGGAAGTCGGAGGGGTCGACTTCCTGAGCAGAAATGGGGATGCGAGACGGAGTTCTAACGGCGCCGCTTCGGCGGGGGCCGAAGCGGCGCCGTTAAAACGATGAGGTGAGACGGGTATCGGGCAATTGCATCAAGAAGGGATGGATAGACAAGTAGATCCCGCCTGCCTCCCTGACGGTGAGGCAGGCGGGAATCTGGGGGCAACGTGGAATTGATCAAGGAAGCCACTGGGGGAAGACTGAAACGTTGCGGCGCCGACTCCGGAATGCGAGGGCGGGCGCCCAAAAACGCCCGGCACCAGAAGGCGGGGCCACCCGGGGCAAAACCCCCGGGAGCCAGA
>NZ_JBHVUS010000010.1:194388-253085 GCF_042884005.1 Kitasatospora sp. NPDC058162 | reverse complement strand
GCCTCCTGCTGGGTGTGCCGGGGGGGTGTCTTGGGGGGGCCCGGGGGCTTTTTCATAGTCATCCCGGGGGGCATCCATCAATCGTTGCGGGCCGCCCGTCGCCGCCCCTGCCCGCCGCCGCAATAACCGCCGTGCACCTGAGGCCGGGACCACCGGGGCCATCAGCCGAGGTCGCCAGTTTTCGTCACTCTGACACGAATTTGCTGGGATCGACTGCCCTGGTTGCCGGCGTCTGAGATGCTGAGGGTCCATCGAGGGAGGCTTCAGCCATGCAGTGGAAGATCCATGGGGAACGTCCGATCTACGAGAACCCATGGGTGAACCTGTGGCTGGCCGACATCGAGCAGCCCGATGGCCACCGCTGGGAACACCACGTGGTGAAACTGCGCCACCTCGCGGTGGCAGCCGTAGTGAACGACCAGAAGCAGGTCCTCATGATGTGGCGGCACCGCTTCATCACCAACACCTGGGCCTGGGAACTCCCGATGGGTCTCATTGAGCCGGACGAGACCCCGGCAGAGGCGGCGGCCCGCGAGACCCTGGAGGAGACCGGCTGGAAGGTCGGGGAAGTCAAGCCACTGATCTACGCCCAACCGGCCAACGGAATCACCGACTCGGAGCACTTCGTCTTCCGGGCTGATGCCGTCGAGTACGTAGGCCCGCCGACAGAGCGCAACGAGTCCGACCGGATCGAGTGGGTCTCCCTGTCCGAGCTGCGCGGCATGATCGACCGCCGTGAGATCGTCAGCAGTGGCACGCTCGTGGGCGTGCTGTACCTCTTGTTGGACGAGGTAGGCCTTTGATCACCCGGTCATGCCGGTGATCCGGTCGGACAGTTCCGCGACTGGGGCGCTGCTGCGGTAGGGCCTGAGGAGCTGACAGAACTCCTGGAGGTGGGCCATTACCCTGGGGGACTCGACACCTGCCGCCAACACGAAGGCCTCCGATGCGGTGGCGCATGCCAATTCGACCTCTCGCTGCTGGAGTTGGGTGCGCGCGAGCCAGAAGGTGTGGAACGCGCGCCCCCTGAGGTTCGCCGTCGGCTCGGCTTCCAGTCCTTCGGCGATAAGAGGTTCAGCAGCTCCGGCCTCGCCCAGCTGGCCAAGGGCGATGCCGGTATCCATGGTGAGCTTGGTGCGGTCGAAATACTGAACCCAGCCAGGGTCATCATCTCCGTCAGCGATGCGCTCGAAGTGTTGATGTGCCTCGGTGATCGCGCGATGGGCTGCCTCCCGATCGTGCGCACTTGCGTGGCCGAAGGCTTCGCGCATCGCCAGCATGGCCAGCACCCTGGGTGTTCCAGTCGTAAGGCGCGCGTTGTCCTGTGCGGCTCGAGCCAGCGTGATCGCGTCGTGCGGCTTGTCTTGGTATGTCGCCTGGAGGCTTAAGCAGGCAAGCACATTGGCGATGAACGTTCGGTCATCGATTTCTCGCGCGAACCGAAGCGATTCGGCGAAGTAGCCCTGCGCCGCGCTGTACTGCCGCGCGTCGAAGTAGGTCCAGCCGGCAAGGCGGGCGAGCTCGGCTGCGATGGCGTGGAGACTGTGCCGGTAGTTCGGGTCTGCGGTGTCCCGCATAACGCCCGTGACGTACCTGAGTTGGCCGATCACGGCAGGCCGGAGTGTCTCGCCGCCGTGTTGGTCGTCTCGCATCCAGTAGTCCTCGATGGAAACCTGGAGGGAGCGAAGGACATTCGGCGTGACCCTGGATCCAGCTGCGATGGCCAGGATGTCATCCAAGTCGCCTCCAGCTGACCCATCCTCGGCCGACCGTGCAGTAGGCACAGATGCGATCGCCGAAGGCGACTCTCCATAAGGGACGGATGGCTGTTCCCAACTACGGTCTGCCAGACCGAGCATGTGGCCGGGAATCCGTAAGCCGTCCGCGATGCGCTCGATGACGGCCATGTTGGTGATCTTCGGCCGTCCCTTCATCACTTCCCCCACCCTGCTGGGCGTCAGCTCACATGCCCGGGCGATGCGTGAATGGTGGAAGCCTGCTCTGCGCTTGGCAAGTTGGAAGATCCGCGCGAAGTCTCGGTCCGCGCAGGCTGCCCTCATCTCGGGGTCCGCAAGCAGACGACGAGGAAGCCCAGGCGGCCCCATTGACTCACTCACGACCGGCCCCCCAGCAACAGAAGGATCATCGCTCAGTGTTACTTGAGATAACTGACCGCAAGTTTACCCATCGTGGGTACACACGCTGGCCTTATCTCAAAGCAGCCGACTCGGGATTCTGGTGGTCGTCCGGCGAGATGCCCGGAGCACCCGACTGAGACGGCCCCACCAATGAACTACATCGACACCGCCACGATCCCGAAGCCGCGTACATGGGATGTCGAGCCGAACCCGGCGGCCATCCGGCCGACGCGTCAACTGGTCCGGTCCATCGCTGCTTCTTGGCGCGTTCCGTTGACGGACAACGCCTTGCGGGATGTGGAGTTGTGCACTGCTGAGTTGCTGGCCAACGCCATCGAGCATGTGGAGGAGCGTTGCCGCGTCACGGTCCGGTGGACCGGCACCCGGCTGCGGGTCGAGGTCGCGGACTGCAGTCCGCAGCCGCCGGTGAGCAAGCCGGCGGACGACATGGCCCCCGGCGGCCGCGGCCTTCTCCTGGTTGGGGCCCTGGCTCACTCCTGGGGCTGGCATCCAGTGGAGGCGGGCAAGGTGGTGTGGTTCGAGGTGGCCCGCGACGAGGGCGTGACGGGAGACGCGCGGCTCGCCGCACTCGTCCTCGCGGCTCAGCCACGGGCACAGCATGTGGGGCGGACATCCAAGAAGGACCTGAGGGCGGAGGCCGTGCGGTGATCTCGCCCGCGGCCCTGTCCCGCCACGAGATCCGCCTGGTCGACTCCCGGAGCCCCCACTTCGTCCTGCTGGAGTGCTGGGGGATCTACGACCGCGAGCAGCACGAATACGTGCGCGTCCCGGGCTCCTCGGGCCGGATCAGGCGCTTCTACACCAAGTCGGCCGCCGAGGCCTACCTGCGCCTGATGGACTATTCAGAGGAGGCAAAGTGCACGACCTCATCGCCAGCCCGTTCCTGGACGAGTACGTGTTGGTGCGACCCGGTAGCCGTGGCGGCCTTCGGCTGTCGCAGGCCGACTACGACGAACTGCGCGTCCACGACCGCGCCCAGGTGGCCCCCTCGTGGCTCGTGCAGGCAGTGGGCGCACAGTGGGCCGACCTGGACGTCGCTGGACTGCCGACGGCCGAGTTCCTGTTGGTCCGGCAGCCGTCCTCGTGGGGGTACTCCCGGGCATCGTGGGAGATCAATCTCGGCTGCAACTACGCCCGCAAGCACTGCTATCTGGGGCTCAAGGTCAACTCGGGCATGGCCCTGGCGGACAAGCTCACCTGCCTGCGCATCATGGCCGAAGCCGGTGTGCTGTGGCTCCAGATCACCGGCGGCGAACCCACGGTGGACAAGGACTTCATCGCTTCCTACCGGACCGCGTTCGAGCTGGGCATGATGATCACGGTCTCGACGAACGCCTCGCTGTTGTGGCGCGAGAACCTTCTCGGCCTCTTCAGGGAGTGCCCGCCCTACCGGGTCACGGTGTCGATGTACGGCGCCGCGAAGGCCAGTTACGACGAACTGACGCAGCGCCCGGGCGCCTGGGACCTGTTCGTCCAGGGGATGAACGCGGCACGCCATGCCAAGCTGCCGCTGCGGATGAGCATCGTCGTCACCGAGGACAACGCGGACGAGGAACAGGCGATGATCGATCTGTGCCGGTCGTGGGGGCTGGAGTACAACGTCTTCACCAACATGACGCCGACGATCTACGGCGGCGCCGAGTCGCTGACCGCGCAGTCCAAGGAGCACCTGCGGATGCGACGACCGTTCGCCGGGTGCAATGCGGGCCACTCGTTCTTCCACACCGACCCGCACGGTCTGGTGTCCATCTGCAAGATCGGCCGTGACGACCAGATCAGCCTTCCCAGCGAGGGGATCGACGGCCTCGCCCGGCTCGGCGCCATCGCCGACCGTCTCATGCTTCGCACCGGTGGCTGCTCCGGCTGCCAGCTCTCGGGATCGTGCACTGTGTGCCGGCCGCTGGCCAAGCACTACCAGGAGGCGAAGGCACCACTCGCAAGTTACTGCCAGCACGGGATCAAGAAAGCAGGATGACCATGACCGCTGTAGCTGTCGAACTCTCCCCGAGGCGCCCGCTGCCGGGCGACGGCCCGTCCCAGCGTCTGCCGTACCTGACGCGGCCCCTCCAGGCCCCCGCCCAGCCGGTCACCGAGATCACCCCCGTGGCCGACCTGGACGACATCATGGAGTCGATCAAGTGCTCGTGCTCCGCGGGCGACGACAACCCGCACTGATCGCGTTCGGTCAGTAACGCTCAGGCCCTGGCGCGGTTCGCGTCAGGGCCTGAGGCCTGTGCGGGAGCCGAGTAGCGTGGGTTCATGGGATTCCATTGGGACTGGATGCGCCCCCGAATGTCCGTGCCGTACCTGCCGACACTCGGCCCCCTGCGCTCCGAGGCCCTGAGCCCGGAGCTGATGGAGGACGTGTTCGCCGTCGCCGGCACCGGGGAGTTCCTGCCGCACGACAAGGACCGGCGATGGTCCGATCGCAAGGGCGAGTGGGTCGTGGTGGACGACATCATCCAGGACCGGGAACGAACCCTGATCCCGACCCTCACCGACCGTGGAGTCCTACGCGTTCACCTCTACGGGTCCCGAGGACACCTGTTCGAAGCCCAGGAGGCGGCCGCCAAGCTTGCCGCCGTCCACGGAGCCGGGAAAGCCCGCGTCGTGTGGTTCCAAGAGGGCCCGGACGCCTCTGCCGCATGTACCCGGGTCCAACTCAGGAGCTTCGACCGTCCCGCTCCCGCCGTGGACGGGATCGGGGTTCTGTCCGAGGCGGCCGCAGGGGTGGCAGGCACCTTCGACGACTTCTCGGCGAATCTCGCCGACGAGGGGTTCACCTTCCTGAACTCCAGGCTCGACACCGTCGGCCCGGTCCTGGTCGCGGTACGGAACGGCCGGGTGGCCGGTGCCATCGGCCCGATGGAGACGATGCCTGATCCGATCGGTCAAGTCCGGCTTCTGCCGCAGTACTTCGGTGTCCTGCCCGAGTGCCGGGGCCTCGGGCTCGGGCGTCGGCTGTGGCGGGCCGCGATGCACTGGGGGCAGGAGCACGGCGCGGACTACCAACTGCTGCAGACCACCGTCGGTGGCCCGTCCGACCGGCTGTGCCGGAGTGAGGGGCTGCTCGATCTCGGCTTCGTCTGCGTCCTGGATGCCTGAGAGGCCAGGAGAGCGGAGCGGGCGCGGGTGGCGCCTCTGGTGGTTACGGACGTCGCGCAGCCACGAGGGGTGGGGCGTTGTGCGGGGGCGGTGCAGGTGGGGCAGGTGCCGGGGTGGGGGACGGGGTCTCGGCACTCGGTGCATTCGGTGTAGCGGGGGGTCGGAGGGCGTTCCGGGGTTCGGGGTGGCGGGAGTTTGTGGCGGAGGCGGTAGCCGAGGACGGCTGGGGCCGAGTGGATGGGGGTGGGCAGGCCCGGGAGGAGGGCTTGGGCCAGGTCGGCCGGGGTACTGCCGCGTTGGAGCCATTGGGCGACCAGGGGCGCGAGCTGTTCCGCCTCTGATTGGCCGAGGCGGAGCCGGGGTTCGGGGCGGATCACCCGGAACAGGGTGGCGACCGCCTCGCGGAGGGCCGGGGGGAGGGTGGGTTCTCGGTCCGGTTTCTTTACTACGGGGTGGTCTGCGGGGCCGGTGGTTGGTTCACCGGGTGCCGGACGGGTGGCAGTCGGTGTGCTCGACCGGGAGAACGGGGTGTCGTAGACGTGGTTCTCGGTGCGGACGGTGCCGTCGGGCATGCGGATCGTCTCGACGCGGTAGAAGCCGGCGTCGGTGAGTTCCTTGAGGGCCTTGCGAATCGCTCCCCGGCCCTGGGGGCTGGTGTCGGCCATGTGGCGGCCGTCGGGGCGGGAGAGGAGGTCGGCGAGGAGGCCTCGGGCGGTGGAGCTCAACTTCCGGTACTGCAACACGGTGTTGGGCAACACGGTGAAGTGACGTGCGTGGTGGGTACGATGTACTCGCATCGGGAGGTCTCGCTCCTGGTGCCGGACCCCGGGGTGTTGGAAGCACCGCCGGGGTCAACTGTTTTCTGTTTGAGTGCGGAACGTAACACGTCGCCGAGGTCCGCAACTGCCCTTCGAGGTAAGGGTGGTTATCGCACTTTCAGGCGAGGGCTACCGCGTCCAGGGAGGCGGCGGTGGCGGCGCGGACGAGGGCTTGCATGACGCGGAGGTCGGTGCCCTGTTCGGGGTGCCACTGGACGCCGAGGGTGAAGCCGGGGCCCTCGACGGCCTCCACGGTGCCGTCCGGGGCGAGGGCGCTGACGCGCAGGCCGGCGCCGAGGCGGTCGACGGCCTGGTGGTGGAAGGTGGGCACCTCCAGCTCGGTCTCCGGGAGCAGCCCGCCGAGCAGGGTGCCCGGCACCGGCCGGACGAGGTGGGCGCCGTAGTGGCCCGGCGAGCCGGCGTGCACGTCGACGTCGAGGACGTCCGGCAGGTGTTGCACCAGCGTCCCGCCGCAGACCACGTTGAGCACCTGCATGCCCCGGCAGATGCCCAGCACCGGCATGCCCGCCGCCAGGGCGCCGCGCAGCAGGGCGACTTCCCAGGCGTCGCGTTCCGGGGAGTCGACGTCCGTCAACGGGTGGGCGGGTTCCCCGTAGTAGGCCGGGTCGATGTCCGGGCCGCCGGCGATGACGAGGGCGTCGAGCCGGGCGAGCACCTCGGGGGCGCGCTCGGGGGCGTCGGGCGGGAGCAGGACGGCGATCCCGCCGGAGCCCTGCACGTAGGCGGTGTACCGCTCCGGCACCAGGGCGACGCGACGGCCGCGCCAGTCGCTCCAACTCGCGTCCACCAGGTAGGTGCTGACACCGATGAAAGGCCTGCGATCCATGGCGCGCATTCTCCTCCCGTACCGTCCGGTACCTCGTCAATCACGCACCTCGGCGCGCCACACCCGTCCGCCCTCTTCCGCCCCGTGAGCCGCAGGCCGTACGGTTCGCTGTGACCGCTTGATCTCGAAGAGTGATCGAGGAGGAGGGTTTCGGCATGCCCGAGAACGCCATGCCCGAGAACGCCCCCGCGGGTTCGCGGCCCCGGCCGCCACTGACGCTGGACGAGCTGCGGATCCTGGTGGACGCGGGCGAGGTGCACACCGTCGCGCTCGCCTTCACCGACATGCAGGGCCGGTTGCAGGGAAAACGGTTCGCCGCCCGCTTCTTCCTCGACGAGGTGGCGGAGAACGGCGCCGAGGCCTGCGACTACCTGCTGGCCGTGGACGTCGACCTGAACACCGTGGACGGCTACGCCTTCTCCTCCTGGGCCACCGGCTACGGCGACTTCGCGATGCGCCCCGACCTCAACACCCTGCGCCTGATGCCCTGGCAGCCCGGCACCGCCCAGGTCACCGCCGACCTGGCCCGGCACGGCGGCCACCCGGTGGACGCCGCCCCGCGCCAGCTGCTGCGCCGCCAGATCGCCCGCCTCGCCGAGTACGGGCTGGCCGCGGACATCGGCACCGAGCTGGAGTTCCTGGTCTTCCGCGACACCTACGAGCAGGCCTGGTTGGGCGGTTACCGCGGCCTGACCCCGGCGAACCTCTACAACGTGGACTACTCGATGCTGGGCACCGCCCGGGTGGAGCCGCTGCTCTCCCGGATCCGCAACGAGATGGCGGGCGCCGGGCTGACCGTCGAGTCCGCCAAGGGCGAGTGCAACCTCGGCCAGCACGAGATCGCGTTCCGCTACGCGGACGCCCTCACCACCTGCGACCAGCACAGCGTCTACAAGACCGGCGCCAAGGAGATCGCCGCCCAACAGGGCTGCGCGCTCACCTTCATGGCCAAGTACGACGAGCGCGAGGGCAACAGCTGCCACATCCACCTGTCGCTGCGCGACGCCGTCGGCGCCCCCGCCTTCGCGGACCGGGACGGCCGGATGACCGACACCATGCGGCACTTCCTGGCCGGGCAGCTCGTCGCGCTGCGCGAGTTCAGCCTGCTGTACGCGCCGAACATCAACTCCTACAAGCGCTACCGCCCGGGCTCCTTCGCCCCGACCGCCGTCGCCTGGGGCCGGGACAACCGCACCTGCGCCTACCGGGTGGTCGGCCACGGCCCGGGCCTGCGGATGGAGAACCGGGTGCCCGGCGGCGACGTCAACCCGTACCTCGCGGTGGCCGGGATGATCGCGGCCGGACTGCACGGGATCCAGCGCAAGCTCGACCTGCCCACGCCCTGCCTGGGCAACGCCTACGCGGTGGAGGAGTACCCCCGGGTGCCCGGATCGCTGCGCGAGGCCGCCGAGTTGTGGGCGGGGAGCGAACTGGCCCGGACGGCCTTCGGGGGCGACGTGGTCGAGCACTACCTGAACATGGCCCGGGTCGAACAGGCCGCCTACGACGGGGCCGTCACCGACTGGGAGCGCTACCGCTCCTTCGAACGGATGTGAGCCGTGACCGAGCGGACGGGCCGGACGCCCTTCGGCGGCTTCGGCGACCCCGGGGTCGGCCGCGAGCCGGGGCCGGACGCGCTGCGCCACGTCACCGAGACCGAGAACGTCTTCATCCACACCGAGGAGTGAGCGCCCGATGACCGCACAGGACGAAATGGTCTGCCGCCGCCTGGTCGGCCGCACCGCCGTGGTCACCGGCGCGGGCAGCGGGATCGGCCTGGCCGCGGCCCGCCGGCTGGCCTCGGAGGGGGCCAAGGTGGTCTGCGCGGACCTCGACGAGCAGACCGGACGGGCGGCCGCCAAGGAGGTCGGCGGGCTCTTCGTGCACACCGACGTCACCGACCCGTACATGGTCGAGGCGCTGTTCGACGAGGCGTACGAGACCTGCGGCAGCGTGGACGTCGCCTTCAACAACGCGGGCATCTCCCCGCCGGAGGACGACTCGATCCTGACCACCGGGCTGGACGCCTGGCGAAAGGTCCAGGAGGTCAACCTGACCTCGGTCTACCTGTGCTGCAAGGCCGCGCTGCCGTACATGCGCCGGCACGGACGCGGCTCGATCATCAACACCGCCAGCTTCGTGGCCCGGATGGGCGCGGCCACCTCGCAGATCTCGTACACCGCCTCCAAGGGCGGGGTGCTGGCGATGTCCCGCGAGCTGGGCGTGCAGTTCGCCCGGGAGGGGATCCGGGTGAACGCGCTGTCGCCCGGGCCGGTGGACACCCCGCTGCTGCGCGAACTGTTCGCCGCGGACCCGGAGCGGGCGGCCCGCCGGCTGGTGCACATCCCGCTCGGCCGGTTCGCCCGGGCCGAGGAGATCGCCGCCGCGGTGGCCTTCCTGGCCAGCGACGACTCCTCGTTCATCACCGCGAGCGAGTTCCTGGTGGACGGCGGCATCTCCGGGGCGTACGTCACCCCGCAGTAGGCCCGCAGTAGGTCCGCTGTGGGCCTGCAGCAGGCGTCGGCGGAGGAGCCGGGGTGCCTTCTCACCGTAATCTCATCGAAAACCACCGGAATTCCCGGCTGCGCTGATTTCGCGTTTATCCGGCTACCTTTAGATTCTTTGCTGTGAGTGAGCAGATCCCCGCCGGGTGGTACCCGGACCCGAAGAACACCGGCGACCCGAGACCGCAGCGCTGGTGGGACGGCAAGGGCTGGACGGCCGACACCCGGCCCGCACCCTCGGACGCCCCGCAGCCGGAGCCCCCGGCCGCGACGGCCCCGGGGCCGGAGACGGCCGAGCAGCCCAGGGTGCTGGAGGGCGAGGTCCTGGACAGCGGGCCGACGGTTCGCTACCCGGAGCCGCCGCCCTTCGGCACCGCCTACGGCGCCCCCGGCGAGCCGCCGCGCAAGGCCCGGCGCAAGCCGTCCAAGCTGGTCGTGGCCACCGTCGTCGCCGCCGTGCTCGGCCTGGGCGCCGGTTCGGGGATCACCTACCTGGCGATGGACGGCCACGACAACGGCTCGCAGCAGCGCAGCGCGGCCCGGAGCCAGCCGGCCCCGAACGGCGACGGGCCGTTCGGCTTCCCCGGCTTCGGCGGCGGGAACGGCGGCAGTGGCGGGAACGGCAATGGCGGTAGCGGCAACGGTGGCGGGAACGGCACCGGCGGCGGCAACGGGAAGGCCAGGCCGGGCGCCAACAAGGCGATCGACCTGGTGAACGGTCTCACCCTGCCCACCCCCTCCGGCTGGCAGGCGGGCACCACCAACGACGGCTACGCCTCGCTGTCCGTCGGCGCGTACAAGTGCCCGGACGGCACCAACAGCTGCACCCTCGGCGGCGTCAACACCGGCCGGATCTCCGGCGGCGGCACGGACGCCCAGGCGGCGGCCAAGGCGGACATCGCGCAGGCCGCCAAGGACGCCTACGGCGACCTCACCGGGCACCAGGAGCTCAAGTCCGAGGCCGTGAAGGTCAACGGCCAGGACGGCTACCTGGTCCGCTGGAAGGTGGACGTGGCCAAGGGGAACCCCGGCTACGTCGAGACCGTGGTCTTCCCGTCCAGCGACGGCAAGGCGCTGGTCTCGGTGCACTTCGGCTTCGACATCGCCGACAAGGCGCCGGACGTCGGCGTGATGGACACCATCGTCAAGGGCATCGCCGACTTCAAGGGCAAGATCCCGAGCCTGCCCGGCCTGCCGGGCTCCGGCTCCGGCAGTGGGTCCGGCAGCGGTTCCGCCCCCGGCTCCGGCAGCGGCTCCGACGGCAGCCCCGACGGCTCCGGAACGGCCACCACCTGAGCCCCCCGCTCCTCACACCGCGACGGCCCACCCGGGAGGAATCCTCCCGGGTGGGCCTCGCCGTTCGGTCCGTCAGGGCGTTCGGTGCGAACGGGGGTCACGGAACCGGACCGGACGGGGGTGGGCCGGCCCGGCCCCGCGCCGTCCGGCGTCAGGAGTCGCGTCGAACAGCCTCGATGCGACGGCGCCGGAGCACCATGCCCGCCCAGCCGACGCCGAGCGCGGCGGCACCGGCGAGCAGCAACGGACCGGTGGCGGAGGTGCCGCCCACGGCCGCCGAGGTGGTCGGGAGCGGCTGGCCGGCCGGGGCGTTCGGGTCCCCGCCGTGCCCGTGGTGGGCGACCGTGGACTTGGACGCGTCGGCGGCGATCTGGGCGTCGCTGGGCGCGGCCGGGGCGGCGAACGAGGAGACGGCCGGAGTCCCGGCGGCGGTGCCGGACGTGCCGAAGTCGACGTCGGAGCAGCTGTAGAACGCCTCCGGGCTGTCGCTGCGCTGCCAGATCATGTAGAGCAGCTGGCGGCCGGTGCGCTGCGGCAGGGTGCCCGGGTAGGTGTAGTACCCGTTGGTGGCGGTGCGGTCGACCTGCACCTGGGCCACCGGGGTCGGGTCGAGGTCCGACCACTTCAGCGGCTTGGTGGGGTCGTAGCCCGGCTTGGTGATGTAGACGGTCTGGGTGCCGACGTGCGGCGCGGTGGTGCGGAACTGGAAGGTGAAGGCGCCCGCGCTGACCTGGGTGGCCGGCCAGTCGGTGCGCGGCCAGTCCAGGGCCGCGTACTTGTCGCGGTTGGCCGAGCAGAGCCTGCCGTCCGGGATCAGCGCCTGGTGGTTGCCGTTGGCGTTGGCGATGTTGACCTCGTTCCAGTCGTACAGCGGCTGGGTGCCGCTCGCGGCGACGAGGTCCTTGCAGACCTGGGACACCGGGTGCTCGGGGCCCTCGGCGTAACAGGCGGCGATCCGGCTGACCGGGCCGGTCATGGTGCCGTGGGCACTGGCGGTACCGGCGGTGGTCGCCGCCACCGCGAGGACCGCGGCGCCGACCACGCCCACGGACAGGGCACTTCGCTTGATGGACATGGGGTGGGGACTCCTTGACCGTCGTTCCGGGCGGGTGTGGGGGAGCGGACACGCCTGCCCGTTCGGGGGCCGCCGGCCCGGATCGCTGGCCCCCGGCCAGAGCGTAGGATTGGTCTGGACCAGATGGCAATAGCCTGGACTGGTGCGGTTATTGACGGACTGTAGGCTCCCGAACAGCGCAAAGGCCCGACGGGACACCGGGGTTAGGTGTTCCATCGGGCCCGCTTAAGGCTCCGGAAAGGGTCAGCGCTTCCCGTCGTTGTAGAAGCCGGCCTGGATCACACTCTGGTTGTAGGTCCCGTTCTCGATCGTGTTGTAGATGTACGTCGAGCCGGGCTCCTGCTTGGGGACGAACTCGGTGAGGATCTCCCGGAGTTCGACGACCGCCTCCGGGTGCTCGCGGAAGAGGCGGCGCAGCCGGGTGCGCAGCACGGCCGTCTGGTCGGCCAGCGCGTCCTCGTCGTCACCGGCCTCCACCACCTCGGACCGGATCACCTCCAGCTCGGCGCTGGTCGCCTCGTCCTCCTCGCCGCGCCCGAACATCCGGGAGACCCGCGAACTGACCTGCTGCCAGGCCGCCGTGGCCATCAGCCCGGCCAGCGAAGAGGCGCCCGACGTCACCATCTGCTGGACGATCTCGGCTTCCATGCTGCTCCCTCGTCGTTCGTCGTGTCTGCGACCACGGTAGGGCAGAGCCGGACGAATCGTCAGAGGAACGTCTTCCCCTCGCCCCGGTAGGTGGGGACGGTCCGGACGATCCGGTCCCCCTCGATCAGGTGCAGTTCGGCGAAGCGCTCGCACAGTTCGCCCGCCTTGGCGTGCCGGAACCACACCCGGTCGCCGATCAGCAGGTCGTCGGCGGCCGGGCCGATCAGCGGGGTCTGCACCTCGCCCGCGCCCTCCATCGGGTCGTACTGCAGCCCCGGCGGCAGGTACGGCACGGGCGGGCGGTCCGGCCCGGCCGGCCCGGAGGCCGGGTAGCCGCCGCCGAGCACCGTCACCACCCCGACGCCGGGGCGCCGCACCACCGGCTGGCCGAACAGTGCGGCCGGACGGCCCCGGAAGGCGCGGTAGTTGTCGAACAGCTGCGGCTGGTAGAGCCCCGAGCCGGCGGCGACCTCGGTGACGGCCCGTTCGGCCACGGTGGACTCCACGCTGCCGGTGCCGCCGCCGTTGACGAACTCCAGCTCGGCCACCTCCCGCAGCCGCCGGACCACCGCCGCCCGCCGCTCGGCCAGTTCGGTCCGGGACCTGGCCTGCATCAGCCGGATCAGCTGGGAGCGCACCGGCCGCCCGGGCAGCCGGTCGCCCACGCCGGCCACGTGCCCCTCGTACGCCATCAGGCCGACCACCCGGAATCCGGGGCGGCGCTGGACGAGTTCGGCGAAGGTGCCGAGCTCCTCCGGGGTGCGCAGCGGTGAGCGCCGGGCGCCGACCCGGACCCGGCCGCCGAACAGGTGCAGCGCGGTGTCCAGTTCCAGGCAGACCCGCACCTCGGCGTCGCCGGTGCGGGCCTTGTCGATCAGGTCCAGCTGGGCGGGGTCGTCCAGGACGACGGTGACCCGCTCGGCCAGCTCCCGGTCGCCGGTCAGTTCGGCGTAGCCGGCGCGGTCGGTGGAGGGGTAGGCGAGCAGGATGTCGCGCGCGCCGGTACGGGCCAGCCAGAGCGACTCGTCCAGGGTGAAGCTCATCACCCCGAGGAAGCCGTCCACGGCCAACGCCCGTTCCAGCAGGGCCCGGCAGCGCAGCGACTTGCTGGCGACCCGGATCGGTTTGCCGCCCGCCCGGCGCACCAGGTCGGCGGCGTTGGCGTCGAAGGCGGCGAGGTCCACGACGGCCACCGGTCCGTCGAGGTGGGCGGTGGCCCGGTCGTACCGGTGCCGGTCGGAGACCGGGGTGGGCGCAACGAGGATCGGCATGGCCGCAGGGTGCCACAGTGCGCTACCGGTGGGTAGGGCCTGCGCCTCGGATTTTGTCGGATCAGGCCGCGGCGTTGGGGTGCGTGCATCGCAAGGCGGAGGAGGGAGCCACTGCGGAGCATTGGCGACCGACGACAACGCGGCGAGGTGCGTGCCCCGGCGTCGCGGCCCCGGCAAGGATCCGAGGCGCAGGCCCTGCAGGTCGAGTGCACGGAAATGCGGGCGGCGGTGCCCGGTGGCATAGGGTCGGCCGGGTGGACCGCAAAGACTTCTCCAACCCGGCGTTCGTCGGCAAGAGCATCCCGAATCCCGGCTTCTCCGACGACGACGGCACGGCGGACGCGGCCCTGACCGCGGCCCTGGCCCGCTGGTCGCAGGACCGTACGGCCGAGCCCGAGGTGCTGGCGGCGCTGACCCCGACCCGGCTGATGGTCCCGATCGTGGCGCTCCTCGGCGAGGTCGAGGTGGACGAGCACGGGCACAAGCACGACAAGTCCAGCGACATGGCGGTCCCGGTGCTGGAGGCCCCGGACGGGCGCCGCGCGCTGCCGGCCTTCACGTCACTCGAGACGCTGACCCGCTGGCGGGCCGACGCCCGCCCGGCGCCGACCGCGGCCCCGCAGGCCGCGATGGTCGCCTTCTCCGAGCGCGCCGACACCCTGCTGATCGACCCGGCCGGGCCGGTGCCGTTCCTGCTGTCCGGCGCCCGGCTGCGGGCGCTGGCGGAGAACCGTCCGTACCTGCCGCCGGTCCGGGACCCGGAGGTGCGGGAGGCGGTCCGGGCGGTGCTGGCGGCCGAGCCGCAGGTGGTCAGCGGGCTGCTGGCGCCGTCGGAGGACTCGGACGGGGTGCTCGCGGTGGTGTTCGACCCGGCGCTGGACCAGGCGGGGCTGCAGGAGGCCGCGCAGCGGGTCGGCCGGGCGGTGGCCGGGGACCCGGTGCTGCGGGTGCGGCTGGACCGGGGGCTGGACCTCGCGGTGCTGCCGGCCGACGCGCAGCTGCCGGGGGAAGCGCTCTATCGGAGCTAGACGCAACGCAAAGAGGACCACCTACCAAATTTGGTAGGTGGTCCTCTTGTTGATCTTGCTCAGCTGTAGACCGGCCCGGTGAACTTCTCGCCCGGCCCCGTGCCCGGCGCGTCCGGCACCAGCGAGGCCTCGCGGAAGGCCAGCTGCAGCGAGCGCAGCCCGTCCCGCAGCGGCGCCGCGTGGAAGTTGCTGATCTCCGGGGCGCCGGCGGTGACCAGCCCGGCGAGCGCGGTGATCAGCTTGCGGGCCTCGTCCAGGTCCTTGTCCTTGTCGCCGCCCTCGGCCAGGCCGCACTTGACCGCGGCCGCGCTCATCAGGTGCACCGCGACGGTGGTGATCACCTCGACGGCCGGGACCTCGGCGATGTCGCGGGTGAGGTCGTCGAAGCCGATCGCGTCGTCGTCCGCGCCGGGGGTCTGGGTGGGGTCGCTGCTCACAGGGGGGCTCTTCCGTCGTGCGGTGTGGGTACAGGTGGAGCGTACAAGGGGCCCGGAGGGCGCCGGGAAGGCAGTGCTGGAGGCAGTGCGCCGGGACGGGACAGTGGTGGAGCGGCGGCGGAATAGCGTTCGACAGCGCGACGCTGTAAGCTTCGAGACTGACCGGCCGGGATCCCGCATGGGCGCCTGGCCAGCAAGTGGAGGCTCCACTGCGAGGAGGCCCGAGAGGGCAACCGCGAAAGTCTCCCACCTGATCGGCTTCACGGTCGACGGGTCCCGGTCCGCGACGGGCGCCACGGCGCCGAGTCGCCTGCAGCGTCCCTCACCGGACGCGGCCCCCGGTTGTGTGGAGCCCCGCTTGTACCGAGCGGGGCTTTTTTCGTGTGGCGGTGCACGCGGTACCGAGAGGTGCCGGGCAGCGCAGCACGAATGAAGCCCCGCCCAGTGGTCGAGTCCACTACGTGCGACCGCCGTCCGACGGCCGCATCGCAGAAGGTGCAACCGAGGAGGCCCCATCAGCACCGAGCCCCGCATCAACGACCGGATTCGCGTTCCGGAGGTGCGACTCGTCGGTCCCAGCGGCGAGCAGGTCGGCATCGTGCCGCTTGCCAAGGCGCTGGAGCTTGCGCAGGAGTACGACCTCGACCTGGTCGAGGTCGCGGCGACCGCCCGGCCGCCGGTGTGCAAGCTCATGGACTACGGCAAGTTCAAGTACGAGTCGGCCATGAAGGCCCGTGAGGCGCGCAAGAACCAGGCGCACACGGTCATCAAGGAGATGAAGCTCCGGCCGAAGATCGACCCGCACGACTATGACACCAAGAAGGGTCACGTCGTCCGGTTCCTCAAGCAGGGCGACAAGGTCAAGATCACGATCATGTTCCGTGGTCGTGAGCAGTCCCGCCCCGAGCTGGGCTTCCGTCTGCTGCAGCGGCTCGCCGACGACGTCCAGGACCTGGGCTTCGTCGAGTCCTCGCCGAAGCAGGACGGCCGGAACATGATCATGGTTCTTGGCCCGCACAAGAAGAAGACCGAGGCGATGGCCGAGGCCCGCGCCCTCGCGGACGCCCGCAAGGCCGAGCGACTGGGCCGGACCCCCGGCTCCGACGCCGCCGCGGACGACGACGAGCTGGCCGAGGACCTGGCCGCTGACGACCTGGTCGCCGACGACCTGGTCGCCGAGGACCTGGCGGACGACGACGCCGTGATCGAGGCGCAGGACGCCCCGGTCGAGGCGCCGGCCGCCGAGGCCGAGGCCCCGGTCGAGCAGCCGGCCGCTTCCCAGGGCGCCTGAGCCGCAAGGCTCACGGTCCGGGTTCGGCCCCCAGGGTGACGGGGCGTCCCGCCCGGTCACCACAGATCCATCCAGTTCACGCCCGCGCGGCGCAGGTCGCGCGGGCGTGGACGGGACTGACGAGGAGATACGGCGAAATGCCGAAGCAGAAGACGCACAGTGGCGCCAGCAAGCGCTTCAAGATCAGTGGCTCTGGCAAGGTGCTGCGCGAGCGCGCCGGCCGCCGCCACCTCCTGGAGCACAAGCCCTCGACGCTGACCCGCAAGCTGGCCGGGACCGTCGAGCTGGCCCCCGCTGACGCCAAGAAGATCAAGAAGCTTCTCGGCAAGTGATCGCCCTCCCGCCCGGCGCGAGCCGTGTGCGGGGCAGCTGATCCTTCCCGACCCATTCGAATGACGGACCACGTGAAGTAGTCCGTGGTCCAACCCAAGGAGTAATCAAGTGGCACGCGTCAAGCGGGCAGTCAACGCCCACAAGAAGCGCCGGGTCATCCTGGAGCGCGCCAGCGGCTACCGTGGCCAGCGTTCGCGCCTGTACCGCAAGGCCAAGGAGCAGGTCACCCACTCGCTGGTCTACAACTTCAACGACCGCAAGAAGCGCAAGGGCGACTTCCGTCAGCTGTGGATCCAGCGCATCAACGCTGCGGCCCGTGCCAACGGCATCACCTACAACCGCTTCGTGCAGGGCCTGAAGGCCGCCAGCGTCGAGATCGACCGCAAGATGCTGGCCGACCTGGCCGTCAACGACCCGGGTGCGTTCGCCTCCCTGGTCGAGGTCGCCCAGAAGGCGCTGCCGGCCGACGTGAACGCCCCGAAGGCCGCCGCGGACGCCGCCTGATCTTCCGAGATCGGTTGAGCTCTGACCGGACCCGCAGGCTCGCCTGCGGGTCCGGTTCTGCGTTCCCCCCACCTCCAGCCTCCGTCAGCTTCGTCAGCCCCCGTCAGCCGTCGGCGCCTCCAGAGAACGAGACCATGTCGAGCACCGAGACCCCCCTGCTCACCTCCCTGCGCTCGCCGCGCGTCGTCGCCGCCCGTCGGCTCGCCAAGCGGAACCAGCGCACCAAGGAGCGCCGCTTCCTGGCCGAGGGCCCGCAGGCCGTCCGGGAGGCCATCGCGTTCGGCAAGCTGCCGGGGACGGCCGAGCACGCCGTGGTCGAGGTGTACGTGGGCCTGGAGGCCGCGGAGCGGCACGCTGACATCGTCGAGGCGGCCCTGGCCGAGGGGCTGCCGGTGCTGACCGCCACCGACGAGGTGATCGCCGACATCTGCGACACGGTGACCCCGCAGGGGATCGTGGCGCTCTGCCGCTTCATCGACACCCCGTTCGCCGAGGTGCTGGCGGCCCGGCCGAAGCTGGTGGCGATCCTCGCCCACGTGCGCGACCCCGGCAACGCCGGCACCGTGCTGCGCACCGCCGACGCGGCCGGCGCGGACGCCGTGGTGCTCACCGATGCCTCGGTGGACCTGTACAACCCCAAGGCCGTCCGGGCCTCCGTCGGCAGCCTGTTCCACCTGCCGGTGGCGGTCGGCGTGCCGGTCGAGGAGGCCGTCGGGCAGCTGCGCGCGGCCGGCGTCCGGGTGCTCGCCGCGGACGGCGCGGGGGAGCGCGACCTGGACCAGGAGCTCGACGAGGGCACCCTGGGCGCGCCCGGCGCGTGGGTGTTCGGCAACGAGGCGTGGGGGCTCCCGGAGGAGACCCGCGCGCTCGCCGACGAGGTCGTGCGCGTCCCGATCCACGGGCACGCGGAGAGCCTCAACCTGGCCACGGCCGCGGCCGTCTGCCTGTACGCCTCGGCCCGGGCGCAGCGCTCGCCCGGCGGTTGCCGCTCGAACGGCTGACACACGCCCGGGCGCGCGGCGTTCTCACGTTGCAAGCCCTACTGTGGGGGCCTGGGAGGCGCTAGGGTCTGCCTCGGTGGGGGGAACGGCACGGTGGGTAATCGGGGAGGCAACCCATGGTCGGCAGCGGACCCGAGCTCGACCCGGACGACCTTCCGGACGGCCTGGTGGTCGCCGACGCGCTGGGCCGGGTGGTCTGCTTCAACCGGGCCGCGGCCCGGCTCACCGGCGTGCTCCCGGACGCCGCGTTGGGCAGCGCGCTGGAGGACGTCCTGCCGCTGGAGGACCTGGACGGCCGCCGCTGGTGGCAGCTGACCGATCCGTACGGCGGCCTGGCGATCCGCACCCGTCAGCCGGAGCGCAACCTGCTGCTGCCCGGCGGCCGCGAGGTGCTGGTGTCCGCCCGGTACGTCCGGGCGGTGCCGCTGGGGCCGCTGGAGCGCCTGGTGATCGCGCTGCGCGGGACGGAGGCCCGGCGCCGCACCGAGCGCAGCCACGCCGAGCTGATCGCCACCGTCGCGCACGAGCTGCGCTCCCCGCTGACCAGCGTCAAGGGCTTCACGGCGACGCTGCTGGCCAAGTGGGAGCGGTTCACCGACGGGCAGAAGCGGCTGATGCTGGAGACGGTGGACGCCGACGCCGACCGGGTCACCCGGTTGATCGCCGAGCTGCTGGACATCTCCCGGATCGACGCCGGGCGGCTGGAGCTGCGCAAGCAGGTGGTCGACCTGGCGGCCGCGGTGCGCCGGCACGTCGAGCGCAAGGTCGCCACCGGGATCCCCGAGGAGCGCTTCGACATCCGGATCACCGAGCCGCTCACCGTGCTCTGGGCGGACCCGGACAAGGTCGACCAGGTGCTGGCGAACCTGCTGGAAAACGCGGTGCGGCACGGCGAGGGAACTGTCACCATCGAGGTGGCACCGGCCAAGGAGGTCGTCGAGGCGCCCGTCTGGGAGCGCTCCGGCACCCCGCCCCGCATCGTGGAAGGCACAGCGGTCACCGTGAGCGACGAAGGCAGCGGCATCCCCGAGGAGTCGATGCCGCGCGTCTTCACCCGCTTCTGGCGGGGGTCCAAGCGCGGTGGCACCGGCCTGGGGCTCTATATCGTCAAGGGCATCGTGGAGGCCCACGGCGGCTCGATCCGGGTCGACCGCGCGCCCGGCGGCGGGGCCCGGTTCCGATTTATCCTGCCCGCCGGCATCCCTGACTTCATGCTCTGAGCAGCCCCTGAGGTCGGACCCGGACGGGCTTGACGGCAGCCGCGCTACGCGCTGCGACTACACTCGACCTTTGGCGTTGCGCAACGCCCTGTGCGGCTGTGCCGCGGACACCACTCCCAGTGACCACGGAGGACGGCTGCCCGCGCCCCGGCCCCGCCGGGCGTGACGCGAAGGCGAGCCCACACACCTGAGCACGGACGAGCAGGAGCACGGGAAGATAGAGATGTCGGCACCCAACAAGTCGTACGACCCGGTCGAGGTCGAGGCCCTCAAGCCCGAGGTGGTGGAGCAGGCGCGGGACGAAGCGATCGCCGCCTTCGCCGCCGCCGGCTCCCTGGACGAGCTGAAGCAGGCCAAGGTCGCCCACACCGGCGACCGTTCCGCGCTCTCGCTCGCCAACCGCGAGATCGGCGCCCTTCCGCCGCACGCCAAGGCCGCCGCCGGAAAGCTGATCGGCCAGGCCCGCGGCGCCGTCAACCAGGCGCTGGCCAAGCGGCAGGCCGAGCTGGAGGCGGAGCGGGACGCCCGCGTGCTGGTCGAGGAGGCGGTGGACGTCACGCTGCCGTACGACCGCACCCCGCGCGGCGCCCGGCACCCGCTGACCACGCTGGCGGAGCGCATCGAGGACACCTTCGTCGCGATGGGCTACCAGGTCGCGGAGGGCCCCGAGGTCGAGGCCGAGTGGCTGAACTTCGACGCCCTCAACCTGGGCCCGGACCACCCGGCCCGCTCGATGCAGGACACCTTCTTCGTGCAGGCCCCGGACGGCTCCGCCGACTCCGGCGTGGTGCTGCGCACCCAGACCTCCCCGGTCCAGGCCCGCACCCTGCTCGACCGCGAGCCCCCGGTGTACGTGGTCTGCCCCGGCCGGGTCTACCGGACGGACGAGCTGGACGCCACCCACACCCCGGTGTTCCGCCAGGTCGAGGGTCTCGCCGTCGACGAGGGCATCACCTTCGCCGACCTCAAGGGCACCATCGAGGTGCTGGTCGAGAAGCTGATCGGCGGCGGCCTGGAGCTGCGCTGGCGCCCCTCGTACTTCCCGTTCACCGAGCCGAGCGCCGAGATCGACCTGCAGTGCTTCGTGTGCCGCGGCGAGAGCGTCGGCAACCCGGACCGCCCGTGCCGCACCTGCTCCTCCGAGGGCTGGATCGAGCTCGGCGGCTGCGGCGTGGTCAACCCCCGGGTGCTGGTCGCCTGCGGCGTGGACCCGAACCGCTACAGCGGGTTCGCCTTCGGCCTGGGCCTGGAGCGGATCCTGATGAATCGTCACAACGTCGCCGACATGCGCGACATGGTCGAGGGTGACGTGCGCTTCACCCTCCCGTTCGGGATGGAGATCTGATGCGCGTCCCGCTTTCCTGGCTGCGCGAGTACGTCGATCTGCCGGCCGGCGAGACCGGCCGTGACGTGGCCGAGCGCCTGGTCCGGGCCGGCCTGGAGGTCGAGACCGTCGAGCAGCTCGGCGCCGACTTCAAGGGCCCGCTGGTGGTCGGCGAGGTGCTCTCCATCGAGGAGCTGTCCGGCTTCAAGAAGCCGATCCGGCACTGCTTCGTCAACGTCGGCGACGCCAACGGCACCGGCGAGCCGCAGGAGATCGTCTGCGGCGCGACCAACTTCGCCGTCGGCGACAAGGTCGTCGTGGTGCTCCCGGGCGCCGTCCTGCCGGGCCCGTTCCCGATCGCGGCCCGCCAGACCTACGGCCACACCTCGGCCGGCATGATCTGCTCCGCCCGCGAGCTGGGCATGGGCGACGACCACAACGGCATCATCGTGCTCCCGCCGGAGTTCGAGCCCGGCACGGACGCCATCGAGCTGCTCCAGCTGGTCGACGAGGTGCTCGACATCGCCGTCACCCCGGACCGCGGCTACTGCCTGTCGATGCGCGGCGTGGCCCGTGAGGCCGCCGCCGCGTACGGGCTGCCGCTGGCCGACCCGGCGCTGCTCGACGTGCCGCCGGCCAACTCCTTCGGCTACCTGGTCAAGGTCAACGACCCGGCCGGCTGCGACCGCTTCGTGGCCCGCACGGTCGTCGGCGTCGACCCGGCCGCCAAGTCGCCGATCTGGCTGCAGCGCCGCCTCCAGAAGGCGGGCATCCGCCCGATCTCGCTGACCGTCGACATCACCAACTACGTGATGCTGGAGGTGGGCCAGCCGCTGCACGCCTACGACAAGCAGCGCGTGGCCGGCCCGATCACGGTCCGCCGGGCGGCCGAGGGCGAGACCCTCACCACCCTCGACGGGGTCGAGCGCAAGCTCGCCGCCGAGGACCTGCTGATCTGCGACACCAGCGGCCCGATCGGCCTGGCCGGGGTCATGGGCGGCGCCTCCACCGAGATCCTCGACCCGGCCGCCGGTCCGGGCACCACCGAGGTGATCATCGAGGCCGCGCACTTCGACCCGGTCGCGATCGCCCGCACCGCCAAGCGGCACAAGCTGCCCTCCGAGGCGTCCAAGCGCTTCGAGCGCGGCGTCGACCCGGAGGCCTCCCGTGCCGCCGCGCAGCGCGCCGTCGACCTGCTGGTGCTGATCGCCGGCGGCACCGCCGAGGCCGGGGTCACCGACATCGCGGCCCCGCACCCGGTGCGCACCATCACCATCGCCGCCGACCTGCCGGACCGGGTCGCCGGGACGGTGTACGGCCGCGAGACCGTCACCCGTCGGCTGCAGGAGATCGGCTGCTCGGTCGCGGGCGCCGACGTCCTGGAGGTCACCCCGCCGACCTGGCGGCCCGACCTCACCGACCCGTACGACCTCGCCGAGGAGGTCATCCGGCTGGAGGGCTACGACAACGTCCCCGCCCGGATGCCGAACGTCCCGCCGGGCAAGGGCCTGACCGAGGCCCAGCGGGTGCACCGCCGGATCGGCGTGGCGCTGGCCGCGGCCGGCTACGTCGAGGTCAACAACTACCCGTTCGTCGGCGAGGCCGCCTTCGAGGCGCTCGGCCTGGAGGCGGATGACCGCCGCCGCCGTACGGTCAAGCTGGTCAACCCGCTCAACGACGAGGAACCGTCGCTGCGCACCACGATGCTGCCGGGCCTGCTCGGCACGCTGCGCCGCAACATCGGCCGGGGCAACACCGACCTGGCGGTCTTCGAGACCGGCACCGTGTTCCTGCCGAAGGACGAGCTCTCCGTGGCCCCGCGCCCGGCCGTCGACCGTCGGCCGAGCGACGCCGAGCTGGCCGAGCTGGACGCCGCGCTGCCGGACCAGCCGCGCCGGGTCGCCGTCGCCCTCGCGGGCGAGCGGCTGCCGTCCGGCTGGTGGGGCAAGGGCGACCAGGCCTCCTGGGCGGACGCGGTCGAGGCGGCCCGTACGGTGGCCCGTGCGGCCGGCGTCGAGCTGACCGTCCGCCAGGGCCAGCTGGCGCCCTGGCACCCGGGCCGCTGCGCCGAGCTGGTCGTGGCCGGCACCGACCGGGTGGTCGGCCACGCGGGTGAGCTGCACCCGCGCGTGCTCAAGGCGCTCGGGCTGCCCGCCCGTACGGCGGCGATGGAGCTGGACATCGACCTGCTGACGGCCGACGGCCCGACGAGGGTCGACGGCCCGGCGGTCTCCGGCTTCCCGGTGGCCACCCAGGACGTCGCGCTGATCGTCGACACCGCCGTCCCGGCCGCCGAGGTCGAGGCCGCGCTGCGTTCGGGTGCGGGTGAACTGCTGGAGGCCATCCGGCTGTTCGACGTGTTCACCGGCGAGCAGGTCGGCGAGGGCAAGAAGTCGCTGGCCTACGCGCTGCGCTTCCGCGCGGCCGACCGCACCCTGACCGCCGACGAGGCCACCGCCGCCCGCGAGGCGGCCGTGGCCGAGGCCGTCAGCCGCACCGGCGCGGTGCTGCGCGGCGCCTGATCCCCGTCAGGGCCTGTAGGGCCCCGTCCGGACCGCTTCGGTCCGGGCGGGGCCCTTTGCCTTTCCTTGGGTTGACGGCCCGTCATCCGGTCGTTTATCTCTTTACCTATGGAACTAGATAAAGGCGCTGACCAGCCCTCTCCGATCGAGTTCCGCCTGGACCCGGCCTCCGGCGTCCCGACCTACCTGCAGCTCGTGCAGCAGGTCGAACAGGCGTTGCGGATGGGCTGGTTGGCGGAGGGGGACCAGTTGCCCCGGGTGCGCGAGGTAGTGGCCGGGCTGGCGATCAACCCCAACACCGTGCTCAAGGCCTACCGGGAGCTGGAGCACCGCGGTCTGGCGGCCGGCCGGCGCGGCCAGGGCACCTTCGTGCGCGGGCTGCCCGCCGGAGTCGTGCCGCTGCGCGAACGGGCCGCGCTGCGGCGGGGGTTGCTGGACTGGATGCGCTCGGCGCGGACCGCCGGGCTGGACGAAGGGGGAATGGTGGCGGTGTTCGAGGACGCGCTGCGCGACCTGCGCGAAGGCCGCGACGGGGTGGTGGCGTGATGGCCGCGGACACCGTGATCGACTGCGGCGGGATCGGCAAGCGCTACCGCCGCTCCTGGGCGCTGCGGGACTGCCACCTCGCCGTCCCGGCCGGGCACGTGGTCGCCCTGGTCGGCCCGAACGGCGCCGGCAAGACCACCCTGCTCAGCCTGGCGGCCGGCCTGACCCTGCCCAGCGAGGGCGCGATGACCGTCCTCGGCGACCAACTCCCCGGCTCCCCGCGGGCTTTGGACCGGATCGGCTTCGTCGCCCAGAACGCCGCGCTCTACCCGGGCCTGCCCGTGCGCGACCTGCTCGCGATGGGCCGTCACCTCAACCGGCGCTGGGACGACGCCCGGGCGCGCACCCACCTGGACGGCCTCGGCATCCCGCTGGACCGCAAGTACGGCCGGCTCTCCGGCGGCCAGCAGGCCCAGGTCTCGCTCGCCCTGGCCCTCGCCAAGCGGCCCGAACTGCTGCTCCTGGACGAGCCGTTGGCCGCGCTCGACCCGCTCGCCCGGCACGACTTCATGGCCGTGCTGCTGACCGCGGTGGCCGAGGACGGCCTCTCGGTACTGTTCTCCTCGCACGCCGTCAACGAGCTGGAGCAGAGCTGCGACTACCTGGTGGTGCTGGCCGGCGGCCGGGTCCAGGTGTCCGGGGAGGTGGACGACCTGGTCGGCGGCCACCGGATGCTCACCGGCCCCACCGCCGAGGCGGACGCGGTCGCCGAACGGCTGCCGGTGGTCCGCGACCGCCGGGCCGGCGTCCAGTCCCACCTGCTGGTGCGCACCGGCGGCCCGGACGCGCCGGTTTCCGGCGGCTGGCGCCAACAGCGCGTCGGCCTGGAGGAGTTGGTGCTCGCCTACCTGCGTGAGCCGACCGCCTCCGCCCTGCCCGGCCCGCGCGGGGCCGTCCGTACGAACCAGAAGGTACTGTCGTGAGCTCGACCACCCTCGCCCCGCCCCGCTCGGCCGTGCTGCGGGCCGCCGGGCTGCGCCACCGGCCGGCGCTGCTGACCCTGCTCGCGGTGATGGGCGCGGTCTCCCTCGCCCTGCTGCTGCACGGCTGGTACATGCACGACGGCCTGGACCGTACCGGCGCGGGCTCCTGCGATCCGAGCACCGCCGCCTGCGCGGCCACGTTCAAGCGGTTCCTGCACCAGTACGCCGACAGCATGCCGATGCTCGGCAGTGTGGTCTACATCCTCGGCGGCGTGTTCGGGGCGTTCCTCGGCGGCCCGCTGCTGGCACGGGAGTTCGAGCACGGCACAGTGCGCTTCGCCTGGACCCAGGGCGCCGGGCGGACCCGCTGGACGGCGGGTGGCCTGGTGCTGGTCGGCGCGGTGCTGGCCGTGCTGGCCGCGCTGTTCGGGCTGGTGCTGAGCTGGTGGAACGCACCGCTGACGCGCCTGGGCGGACAGTTCCACCCGGACCTCTTCGTGGCGGCGCCACCGGCGCTGATCGGCCGGGTGCTGGTGGCCTTCGGGGTCGCGGCGCTGGCCGGCGCGGTGCTGCGCCGCACCGTCCTGGCGGTGGGCCTCGGTCTGGCGGCCTCGGTCGCCCTGCTCCTCCTGGCCCAGGCCGTGCGCTCGCACTACATGACTCCGCTGGACGAGCCGGTGCGCGCCATGACGTCCCTGGCGGTGGACGACCGCTGGGTGCTGAGCGCCTGGTACTCGGACCCGGCCGGGAACCGGCTCTCCGAGTCCGACTTCTACAACCTCGGCGGCGACTACACCCACCTCCAGTCCCTGGTGCACGACGGCGGGTACACCATGCACGAGGTGTACCAACCGGCGGACCGGTTCTGGCCGTTCCAGTGGATCGAGTTCGGCTGGACGACCCTGCTCGCGGTGGCGCTGTGCGCGGCGGCGGTCTGGTGGGTGCGGCGCCGGGCGGCCTGACCGGACCGCTCCCCGCTGTTTGAAGTGTTTTCGTCAAAACCCTTGCGGGACCGACGGTCCCGGGCGTTTGCTTCTCGTTAGGAAGGTTACCTAACCCAACGAGGAACCGGAGCATCCCCATGCGCCCTCAGCCCCGTCGTGCCCTCCGCATAGCCCTCGCCGCCGCCCTGGTGGCCGCGCCCCTCACGGTCGCGGCCACCACGGCCGCCCAGGCCGCGCCGGCCCCGGCAACCGCCGCGCACCTCAACGGAGTCGGCCTCGACGACCCACACAAGAAGGACATCGCGATGCAGCTGGTGTCCAGCGCGGAGAACTCCTCGCTGGACTGGAAGGCCCAGTACAAGTACATCGAGGACATCGGCGACGGCCGCGGCTACACCGCCGGCATCATCGGCTTCTGCTCCGGCACCGGCGACATGCTGGACCTGGTCCAGCACTACACCGACCTCAAGCCCGGCAACGTCCTCGCCAAGTACCTGCCCGCGCTCAAGAAGGTCAACGGCAGCGCCTCCCACTCCGGCCTCGGCACCCCCTTCGTCAAGGACTGGGCCGCGGCCGCCAAGGACCCGGCCTTCCAGCAGGCCCAGAACGACGAGCGCGACCGGGTGTACTTCAACCCCGCCGTCAACCAGGCCAAGGCCGACGGCCTGCGCGCGCTCGGCCAGTTCGCCTACTACGACGCCATCGTGATGCACGGCCCCGGCAACAGCTCCGACAGCTTCGGCGGCATCCGCGCGGCCGCCCTGAAGAAGGCGAAGACGCCCGCCCAGGGCGGCGACGAGGCCACCTACCTCAAGGCCTTCCTGGACGCCCGCAAGGTGGTCATGAAGAAGGAGGCCGCGCACTCCGACACCAGCCGGGTCGACACCGAGCAGTCGGTGTTCCTCAATGCCAAGAACTTCGACCTCAACCCGCCGCTCAAGTGGAAGGTCTACGGCGACAGCTACGCCATCAACGGCTGACGCCCGGGTCGGCGCGGTGGCGGGAGCCCGTTCCCCCGGGTCTCCCGCCACGGCGGCATTCGATCACCCCCCCGGTATCCGATCACCCGGGTTCTCGATCGCCCGGGTTCTCACCCCCCCCCCCCGCGAAAAACCCAAGGGACTGTGAAATTCCTGTTCATCCCGTAACGAATCGAGCAGGGGCATAACGAACGATCCCTCCCGCATTGACGCATTCGCCTGGTGGCGCTTGACTCCGTCCCCTGCCGCAGGGTTGCGGCGCAGTACAGGAGGCACCACCGATCATGAGCAAACCCATGCGTCTCGCGGCCACCGGCACGGCCGCCGTGTCGCTCGCACTCGCCCTCACGGCCTGCGGCCAGACGGTGGCGGGCCAGACGCCGGCGGCAGGCAGCGGCGGAGGTGGCGAGGGCATCGGTCTGCTGCTGCCGGAGAGCGCGTCCTCCACCCGGTACGACGCGTTCGACAAGCCCCTGATCCAGCAGACGGTGACCGGCCTGTGCACCAAGTGCACGGTGAGCTACGCCAACGCGGGCGGCGACGCCACCGTGCAGAAGAAGCAGTTCGACGACCTGCTCGCCAAGGGCGTGAAGGTCATCCTGCTCGACCCGGTCGACGCCAAGCTCACCGCCCCGTGGGTGGACGCCGCCAACGCCAAGGGCGTGAAGGTCGTCGCCTACGACCGGCTGGCCCAGGGCAAGGTCGCCGCGTACGTCTCCTTCGACAACCAGCAGACCGGCCAGCTCCAGGGCCAGTCCCTGCTCGACGCGCTCGGCTCGAAGGCCTCCTCGGCCAACGTCGTGATGATCGACGGTGCCGAATCCGACCCCAACGCGGCGCAGTTCAAGACGGGCGCGCACCTCGCGCTGGACGGCCGGGTCAAGATCGCCTACGAGCAGTCCGGCGAGTGGAAGCCGGACGTGGCCACCCAGAAGACCAACGAGGCCATCCAGAGCCTCGGCAAGAACGGCATCCAGGCCGTCTACGCCGCCAACGACGGCATGGCCGCCGCCGTCATCGAGGCCCTGAAGGCCGCGGGCATCAAGAACGTGCCGGTCGGCGGCCAGGACGCCTCCATCGACGCGGTCCGCCGGGTGCTCAGCGGCGAGCAGGCGTACACCATCTACAAGCCGTACAAGCCCGAGACGGACGCGGCGGGCAGCATCGCCGTCCAGCTGGCCGAGGGCATGGACATCAGCACGACCGCCTCCACGCTCACCGACAGTGGCGGGCTGAAGATCCCCTCGCTGCTGCTCACCCCGATCGTGGTGACCAAGTCGAAGGTGGAGGCCACCGTCGTCGGCGGCGGGCTCTACAAGGCGTCCGACATCTGCACCCCGCAGTACGCCGACGCCTGCGCCGAGGCCGGGGTCAAGTAACGCGGCACGTCAGGCGGTCGGAAAAGGGGCGCGCCCGTACCGGAGACCGGTACGGGCGCGCCCCTCGCGTCCGGGCTCAGGCGCTCGCGGTGTAGTCGTAGAAGCCGCGGCCGGACTTGCGGCCCAGCAGGCCGGCGTCGACCATCCGGGAGAGCAGCGGGGGAGCGGCGTACAGCGGCTCCTTGTACTCGTCGTACATCGACTCGGCGATCGAGACGATGGTGTCCAGCCCGATCAGGTCGCACAGCCGCAGCGGGCCCATCGGGTGGGCGCAGCCGGCCTCCATGCCCTTGTCGATGTCGGAGGCGGTGGCCACGCCCGACTCGAACATCCGCACCGCGGACAGCAGGTACGGCACGAGCAGCGCGTTGACCACGAAGCCGGCCCGGTCGCGGGCCCGGATCGGCTCCTTGGCGAGGACCTGGGAGGCGAAGGCCTCGACCCGCTCGGTGGTGGCCGCCGAGGTGGTCAGGGTCGGGATGACCTCGACCAGCTTCTGCACCGGCGCCGGGTTGAAGAAGTGCAGGCCGATGACCTGCTCCGGGCGGGAGGTGGCGGCGGCCAGCTTCACGATCGGGATCGAGGAGGTGTTGGAGGCCAGGATCGCGTCCCGGCGCTCGACGACCTGGTCCAGGGTCTGGAAGATCTTGACCTTGATGTCCTCGCGCTCGGCGACGGCCTCCACCACCAGGTCGCGGTCGGCGAAGTCGGACAGCTCGGTGGTGAACGACAGCCGGGCCATCGCCTCGTCCCGCTGCTCGGGGCTCAGCTTGCCGCGCTTGACCGCCGTGTCCAGGGAATTGGTCAGCCGGGTGCGGCCGAACTCCAGCGCCTCACCGCTGGCCTCCGACACCAGGACGTCCAGTCCGGCCCGGGCGAAGACCTCGGCGATGCCCGACCCCATGAGACCGCAGCCGACTACTCCGACGCGCGCGATGTCACTCACTCAGTTGCCCTTCGGTGGTGCTGGGGGTCGCCCAGCGAACTGGTGACCCAGCGAGCTCGCTGGTCAACGGGGTCGGTGAACCGGAATGGGTGCACCGGTCACCGCCCCGACGACGTTACTACTCCGTACCGGCCAGTAGGTCACCCCCTCCCCGGCAGAGTGCCAGCGCGGACGGCCCCCCGAACGGGTGAGGCCGGGCCGCCCGCGCGTGTACCCGGGCCCGCCGCCGCCCGTCGGCCGACAGAATGCCGCAGACGGGGGCCGGGGACGGGAAGGGAGCACACGGTGCCGACGGGATCGCTCACAGGACAGGTCGCCCTGGTCACCGGCGGCGGCCGGGGCATCGGCCGGGAGATCGCCATCGGCCTGGCCGCCGAGGGCATGGCCGTCGGCCTGCTCGGCCGCACCCACGAGACGCTGACCGACACCCTCAAGGAGTGCGTCAAGCACGGCTCCCGGGGCGTCGCCGTCACCGCCGACGTCTGCCGCCCCGGCTCGGTGCGCGAGGCCGTCCGGCTGGTCGAGCGCGACCTCGGCCCGATCGACCTGCTGGTCAACAACGCCGGCCTGATCGACCGGGCCGAGGTGCCGCTGTGGGAGACCGACCCCAACCAGTGGTGGCAGGTGATCGAGACCAACCTGCGCGGCCCCTACAACCTGCTGCGCTGCGTCCTGCCCGGCATGGTCGCCCGCCGCAGCGGCCGGGTGGTCAACCTCAACTCCGGCTTCGCGCTGCGCCCCGACGGCCACTACACGGCGTACGCGACCTCCAAGGGGGCGCTGCTCCAGCTCTCCGACAACATGGCGGACTCGCTGGCCGAGCACGACGTCGTGGTGCTCGACATCAGCCCCGGCGCGGTGGCCACCGACATGACCGCGGCGATGCCGATGTTCCGGGACATGAAGGCCTGGGGCTCGATCCCGTACGTGGTCGCGGTCACCGTGGACGCCGCCCGCGGCCGCTTCGACGCCCTGCACGGGCGGTTCATCCACGCCGGGCGGGACGACCTGGCGGAGCTGGTCGCCCGGGCCGAGGAGATCCGGGAGGCGGACGCCCGGACGCTGCGGCTGCGCCCGTACAAGGACGACGACCCGATGGTCTGATCAGTGGCCCGGGCGGCTCGGACGGGTCAGCGGCCGAGGCCGGTCAGGCGCACAGCTGGCTGGCCGTGACCGGCTTGAGCCCCGCCTTGGCCAGCCCGTCCAGGATCGCCGGCAGCGCGTCGATGGTGCACTGGTGGCCCATGTGCAGGGCCACCACCGAGCCGCCGCGCACCGAGCCCAGCACCCGGCGCTGCAGCTCGGCGGCGGTCGGGTCGTTGTAGTCGCGCGGGTCGACGTCGAAGGAGAGCACGTGCTCGTAGCCGACGGCCTTGGCCTGGTCGCGCACCATCGCGGTGGCGTACTGCGCGGCGGAGGGGCGGAACCAGCGGCCGATCGAACCGGTCAGCCGCTGCAGCCGGTCGGCGCACTGGGCGATCTCGGCGCGGGCCTGGTCCGGGGTCATCGCCGAGATGTTGAGGTGGTTCTGGGTGTGGTTGCCCAGCTCGTGGCCGCCGTCCAGGATCCGCCGGGCCATCTGCGGCTGCTGGTCCAGCCAGCTGCCGACCGCCATCACCGTCACCTTGGTGCCGCGCCGCTCGGCGGCCTCCAGCAGGGCGGTGGCGAGCTTCGGGTCGCCGCTGCCGTGGAAGGTGAGCGCCACGTTCTTGCCGGTGCGTGGCCCGTACACCACCTCGTACGGCGTGCCGGCCGCCAGCGGCGTCAGCACGGGCGGGGTCGGCGGGGTCGGCGGGGTCGGCGGAGCGGAGGTCTGGGCGGCGGCCGGGGTCGCCCCGCCGTCGGGCTGCGGCTCGGCCGGCGTGGTCGGGGCGGGGGAGACGGGCCCCTCGCCGCCGTTCCAGGCCGGGTCGGTGGTGTGCTGGGGGTCGACGCTGCCGGGGTGCGCGGCGAGCGCCCCGGTGTCGGCCCGGCGGGGCGCGCCGCTGCCGCAGGAGGTGAGCAGTCCTCCCGCGGCGGACAGGGCGGCCAGCTTGGCGGCGGTGCGCAGTACGGTGCGGCGGTCGGCAGTCATCGGCAGCCAGCATAGAGAGGGCGGACCCTCCGGGCGATCCGGCAGCGCCGTCCGGCGCGGTTCGTCACACCGTCTTTGACGTGCACACACTCCGTTTGTGCGGTGTTGCGTAAACCTGAACTCCCGCTGTTTCCACGGCGTGTCGTTGGATACGATCACCGCGCACCGCGTGTTACGGGGCAGTAGGCACATTCCGGCATTGCGCATTGGGGGCGGAACATGATGCACGAGGACACCGCGGCCGTCGACCAGGACACCCGCACCGGCTGGGAGTGGGCCAGAGCCGATGACTGGCAGCCGCCGAGCGAGCTGGACACCGGCATCCCGCACACCGCCCGGATGTACGACTACTACCTGGGCGGCAAGGACAACTTCGAGGCGGACCGCAAGGCCGCCCAGGCCGCGATAGCCGCCTACCCCGCGCTGCCGCTGCTGGCCCGCACCAACCGGCAGTTCCTGGGCCGGGCCGTCGAGTTCGCGGCGGGCCGGGGGATCCGCCAGTTCATCGACATCGGCACCGGCATACCGACCGTCGGCTCCACCAACGAGGTCGCCCAGCGCGTCGCCCCGGACGCCCGGGTGGTCTACGTCGACAACGACCCGATCGTCGCCACCCACGCCCGCGCCCTGCTGTCCGGGCACCCGGCCGGGCACACCTCGGTCATCGAGGCCGACCTGCGCGACCCGGAGGCGATCCTGCGCCACCCCGCGCTGGGCGCCGCCGTCGACCTCTCCCAGCCGGTCGCGCTGATGCTCGTGGCCGTCCTGCACTTCATACGCGACGAGGAGGGCGCCCAGCAGATCGTCCGCACCCTGCGCGAGGTGCTCGCCCCCGGCAGCGCCCTGATCCTCTCCCACGGCAGCCCCGACTTCGCCTCCCGCGAGAGCGCCGCCGAAGGCACTCGGATCTACCGGAGCGCCAGCGCGCCGCTCGTCCTGCGGCCCCGGGCCGACGTCGAACCCTTCTTCGGCGACTTCGAGTTCGTCGGCCCCGGCCTGGTCCAACTCCCGCTCTGGCGCCCCACCGCGGGCCACATCCGCACCGCCGAACTGCCCGAGGGCTGGCAGGACGTCTCGGCCTACGCCGGCGTCGCCCTCAAGCCGTGACGGAGCCGGTCCCGGCGCCCCCCTCCGGCGCCGGGACCAGCCATCGCAGACTAGGTCCGGCCACTGACAATCCCTCACCGGTCCGGCTGCCCTGCGGCGTGACCACCGCCCTGCCGCCGCTGCCCCCCGACGTCGCCGAGCTGCTGCGGGCCGTCGACGCCCCGCCCCGACTGGTCGCCCACCTCGCGCTGGTGCACGAGGTCGCCGGGCGGATCGTCGAGTTCTGCGCCGCCGAGGGCCTGCTCTTCGACCACGAGGCCGTCCGCTACGGCGCCGCCACCCACGACATCGGCAAGGCCGTCCACCCCGAGGAGCTCTCGGGCCCCGGCTCCGCACACGAACCCGCGGGCCACGCCCTGCTGTTGGCCCACGGAGTCCCCGAGCGGCTGGCCCGCTTCGCCCGCACCCACGCGAGCTGGGGCGAGCCCGGCACCACCACCGAGGACCTGCTGGTCAGCCTGGCCGACAAGGCCTGGAAGAACAAGCGCGTCCGCGACCTGGAGGACCGGGTGGTCGAGCGGTTCGCCGCCGCCACCGGCCGGGAACGCTGGGAGGCCTTCCTCGCCCTGGACGACCTGCTCACCGGGATCGGCGAGGGCGCCCCGCGGCGGCTCGCGCTGCAGGCCGCCCATCCGGTGCGTACCGGGAGAAAATGACGCGACAGGGCGCGACGGCCGGTGTTAGGTTCCGCGACATGGAACCCCTCACCGACCCGGAGATCCGCGCGTCCTTCGTCAACTGCTCCAAGGGCGAGGCCCGTCGCCTCAACCTGCCCCGCGGCCTGGCCGAACTGCCGTGGGCGGACTTGGACTTCCTCGGCTGGCGGGACCAAGGCGCGCCCGACCGGGCGTACTTGGTCGCACCGCACGGCGGTGAGCTGGTCGGGGTGACGATGCGCTCGCCGATGGTCCGGCGCAGCCTGACCAAGACCAACGTGTGCTCGCTGTGCATCACCGCGCACGCCGGTTCGGGGGTCTCGCTGCTGGCCGCCCGCCGGGCCGGCGCCTCCGGGCGCGAGGGCAACACCGTCGGCACCTACATCTGCGCCGACCTCGCCTGCTCGCTCTACGTCCGCGGCCGGAAGAAGTCCGCCGCGGTGACCAGGCCGGACGAGTCGCTGCCGCTGGAGCTGCAGGTCGCCCGTACGGTGGGCAACCTCGACGCCTTCCTCGCCAAGGTGCTCACCGACACGGCGGCGTAGCCGCGGGGCTACCGGCCCCCGCGCAGCTGCTCCAGGTCGCGGCGCTCCCGCTTGGTCGGGCGGCCGGCGCCGCGGTCCCGCTCGAAGACCGGTGCCACGAACTCCCGCGGCGGCCGCGGCGGACTGTTGTCGACCAGGCACTCCGCCGCGACCGCCGCGCCGACCCGCTTGCGGATCAGCTTCGTCACCACGACGACCCGCTCGTACCCCTCCTCGCGGACCCGGACCTCGTCCCCGGGCTTGAGCGTCTGCGCCGGCTTGGCCCGCTCGCCGTTCACCCGGACGTGCCCGGCCTTGCAGGCGGCCGCCGCCAGCGCGCGGGTCTTGGCCAGCCGGACCGACCAGACCCAGACGTCCAGCCGCACGCTTCCCTGTTCTTCAGCCATCCTCCGAGCCTATCCAGCGCCCGTAGGGTCACACGCCCTACGCCGCGGACGGAGCCTCCTGGACCGCCCAGCCGTTGCCGTCCGGGTCGTTGAAGAACACGAAGTTGTTCCAGGCCTCGCCGTGCCCGTTCACCCGGGCTCCCGCGACGAAGTGCTGGACCGGGCTGACCGCCACGCCCCGCGCGGCCAGCTCCGCGTGCGCCTTCTCGATGTCCGGCACCACCAGTTGGAGGCCCTTCACCGAGCCGGGCGGCGACTCGATCACCCCGGAGCCGACCACGATCGAACAGCGTGAGCCCGGGGGAGTCAGCTGGACCACCCGGACCCCGTCGCGCAGCCGGGTGTCGTGGTCCACGGTGAAGCCGGCCTGCTCCTCGTAGAAGAGCTTCGCGCGGTCCACGTCCGACACCGGGACCACCACGACTTCGAGCTTCCAGTCCATCGCCCTCACCCCTCTCGGTCGGGCTCTTCCAGTATCTGCCCGAAACCGTTCCCCGGCGGACCTTCGGATAGCCTGAGAGCACGATGAATCCGCAGACCACGCCCGCTTCGTCACCCTCAGCCACCGCCTTCGCGACCCCCTGGGGCACCCTCGACCTCACCCGCTTCCCGGTGGACCCCCGCGAGCGGCTGCGCGCCTGGGACGCCGCCGACGAGTACCTGCTGCGCCACCTGGCCGGTGAGGCCGCCGCGGACGGCGCCGCCACCGAGCTGGCCGGCCGCCGGATCGCCGTCCTCGGCGACCGCTGGGGCGCGCTGACCACCGCGCTGGCGCCGTACGAACCGGTCCAGATCAGCGACTCCCACCTCGGCCGGCAGGCCACCCGGGAGAACCTCGCCCGGGCCGGCTCCGCCGTCGACGAGGCCCGGCTGCGCACCACCCGGGACACCCCGCCGGAGCGGATCGACGTCCTGCTGGTGCGGGTGCCCAAGAGCCTGGCCCTGCTGGAGGACCAGCTGCACCGGCTCGCCCCGGCGCTGCACCCGGGCACGGTCGTGATCGGCACCGGCATGGTCACCGAGATCCACACCTCCACCCTGCAGCTCTTCGAGAAGGTCCTCGGCCCGACCCGCACCTCGCTCGCGGTCCGCAAGGCCCGGCTGATCTTCTGCACCCCCGACCCGGCGCTGGACCCCGGCCCCAACCCGTGGCCGCACCGCTACGCGCTGCCGCCGGACATCGGCCCCGCCGCCGGCCGGACGGTGGTCAACCACGCGGGCACCTTCTGCGCCGAGCGGCTCGACATCGGCACCCGCTTCTTCCTGGCCCACCTGCCCACCCCCGCCCCCGGCGACCGGGTGGTGGACCTCGGCTGCGGCAACGGCGTGGTCGGCACGGCCGCCGCGCTGGCCGGGCCGGGCGCGGAGCTGGTGTTCGTGGACGAGTCCCACCAGGCGGTGGCCTCCGCCGAGGAGACCTTCCGCACCAACCTGGGCCCGGACGCCCCGGCCGAGTTCCGCACGGCCGACGCGCTGGACCCGGCGGTGTTCGCCCCCGGCTCGGTGGACCTGGTGCTCAACAACCCGCCGTTCCACTCCCACCAGGCCACCACCGACGCCACCGCCTGGCGGATGTTCACCGGCGCCCGCCGGGCGCTGCGGCCCGGCGGCGAGCTGTGGGTGGTCGGCAACCGGCACCTGGGCTACCACGTGAAGCTGCGCAAGCTGTTCGGCAACTGCCAACTCGTCGCCGGGAACCCCAAGTTCGTCGTGCTGCGGGCCGTGAAGCGCTGAACGGCGGCCGTCGACGGCGCGGCCCGACGGCGCCCCGACCCGTCGCGCCGGGGTAAACCCCGGGTGCTCGGGCTCAGCCTTGCATGAATTTTCCCTCCCGCGTATATTCATGCCACGACCAAGGAGGAACGCCATGGCATTGCGAGTCGCCGTCGCCGGCGCGAGCGGGTACGCGGGCGGTGAGGTGCTGCGCCTGCTGCTCGGCCACCCGGAGGTGGAGATCGGGGCGCTGACCGGCGGCTCGAACGCGGGCACCAAGCTGGGCGCGCTGCAGCCCCACCTGATCCCGCTGGCCGAGCGCGTCCTCGAACCCACCACCCCCGAGGTGCTGGCCGACCACGACGTGGTGTTCCTGGCGCTGCCGCACGGCCAGTCCGCCGCAGTCGCCGAGGCGCTCGGCCAGAACGTCCTGGTGATCGACTGCGGCGCCGACTTCCGGCTCAAGGCCGCCGCCGACTGGGAGCAGTTCTACGGCTCCGCCCACGCCGGCACCTGGCCCTACGGCCTGCCCGAACTCCCCGGCCACCGCGCCGCGTTGAAGGGCAGCAACCGGATCGCCGTGCCCGGCTGCTACCCCACGGCCGTCTCCCTGGCGCTCTTCCCGGCCTACGCGGCCGGCCTCGCCGAGCCGGAGGCCGTGGTGGTCGCCGCCTCCGGCACCTCCGGCGCGGGCAAGGCCGCCAAGACCCACCTGCTCGGCAGCGAGGTCATGGGCAGCGTCAGCCCGTACGGCGTCGGCGGCGTGCACCGGCACACCCCGGAGATGGTGCAGAACCTCACCCCGCTGGCCGGCGAGCCGCTGACCGTCTCCTTCACCCCCACCCTCGTCCCGATGCCGCGCGGCATCCTCGCCACCTGCTCCGCCAAGGCGAAGCCGGGCGTGAGCGCCGAGAGCCTGCGCGCCGCCTACGCCGAGGCGTTCGCCGACGAGCCCTTCGTCCACCTGCTGCCCGAGGGGCAGTGGCCGCAGACCAGCAGCGTCTACGGCGCCAACACCGCCCTGGTCCAGGTCGCCCTGGACGCCACCGCCGGGCGGATCATCGCGATCAGCGCGATCGACAACCTGGTCAAGGGCACCGCCGGCGGCGCGGTGCAGAGCATGAACATCGCCCTCGGCCTGCCCGAGGAGCTGGGCCTTCCCCTGAACGGAGTCGCACCGTGACCACCCCGAACATCGGCGTGACCGCCGCCAAGGGCTTCCGGGCCGCCGGCGTGACCGCGGGCATCAAGGCCTCCGGCACCCCGGACCTCGCCCTGGTGGTCAACGACGGCCCCTCGCTGGCCGCGGCCGGCGTCTTCACCGCCAACCGGGTCAAGGCCGCCCCCGTGCTCTGGTCCCAGCAGGTCCTCAAGGGTGGCCGGGTCTCCGCCGTCGTCCTCAACTCCGGTGGCGCCAACGCCTGCACCGGCCCGCTGGGCTTCCAGGACACCCACGCCACCGCGGAGAAGGTCGCCGCGGAGCTGGACGTGAACGCCGGCGAGGTCGCCGTCGCCTCCACCGGCCTGATCGGCGTCCGGCTGCCGATGGACGTGCTGCTGCCCGGCGTCACCCTGGCCGCCCGGCAGCTCGACGCCGAGGGCGGCGAGGCCGCCGCCATCGCCATCAAGACCACCGACACCGTGCACAAGACCGCCCAGTTCACCAGCCCGGCGGGCTGGACGGTCGGCGGCATGGCCAAGGGCGCGGGCATGCTCGCCCCGAGCCTGGCCACCATGCTGGTGGTGCTCACCACCGACGCCGACCTGGACAGCGCCGCCCTGGACGCCGCGCTGCGCGGCGCCACCCGCACCACCTTCGACCGGATCGACTCCGACGGCTGCATGTCGACCAACGACACCGTGCTGCTGCTCGCCTCCGGCGCCACCGGCATCGCCCCGGACGCCGCCGAGTTCGCCGAGGCCGTCCGCACCGTCAGCGCCGACCTGGCCCGCCAGCTGATCGGCGACGCCGAGGGCGCCAGCAAGGACATCCGGATCGACGTCACCGGCGCGGCCACCGAGGACGAGGCCGTCGAGGTCGCCCGCACGATCAGCCGCAACAACCTGCTCAAGTGCGCCATCCACGGCGAGGACCCCAACTGGGGCCGGGTGCTCTCCGCGATCGGCACCACCGCCGCCGCCTTCGACCCGGACCGGCTCGACGTGGCCATCAACGGCGTCTGGGTCTGCAAGGACGGCGGCGTCGGCGAGGACCGCGACCTGGTGGACATGAAGGCCCGCGACGTCGTCATCACCGCGAACCTCAACGCCGGTACGGCGAGCGCCTCGCTGTGGACCAACGACCTCACCGCCGACTACGTCCACGAGAACAGCGCCTACTCCAGCTGAGCCGCTGACCGAAGCCGAGCCGCTGACCGCTGCTCCGCCGAGCCGCGACATCCTCCCCCAGCCTGCGGCCGGGGGGACCCCATCGACGAGGGAAACCCGTGCAGATCGCACCCAAGGGCGAACAGGCCCGCAACAACACCGCGTTGCCCAAGGCCATGACGCTGATCGAGGCGCTGCCCTGGCTGGAGCGCTTCCACGGCAAGACCATCGTGATCAAGTTCGGCGGCAACGCCATGGTCGACGAGAGCCTCAAGGCGGCCTTCGCCCAGGACGTCGTCTTCCTCCGCTACGCCGGCCTGCACCCGGTGGTGGTGCACGGCGGCGGCCCGCAGATCAGCGCCCAGCTGGACAAGCTCGGCCTGGAGTCCAGCTTCACCAACGGCCTGCGGGTCACCACCCCCGAGACCATGGACGTGGTCCGGATGGTGCTGGCCGGCCAGGTGCAGCGCGAGCTGGTCGGCCTGCTCAACGAGCACGGCCCGTTCGCCGTCGGGATGACCGGCGAGGACGCCCACACCATGACGGCGGTCAAGCGCTACGCGGTGGTGGACGGCGAGCAGGTCGACATCGGCCTGGTCGGCGACATCGTCAACATCGAGGCCGGCGCGGTGAAGGCGCTGATCGGGGACGGCCGGATCCCGGTCATCTCCTCGATCGCCCGCGGCGCCGACGGCCACGTCTACAACATCAACGCCGACACCGCCGCCTCCGCCCTGGCGGTCGCGCTCGGCGCCGAGATGCTGGTGGTGCTGACCGACGTCGAGGGCCTGTACAAGGACTGGCCGAACTCCGACGACGTGATCAGCCAGCTCAACGCGAGCGAACTGGAGGAGCTGCTGCCTGGCCTGGCCAGCGGCATGCTCCCCAAGATGGAGGGCTGCCTGCGCGCCGTCCGCTCCGGCGTGGGCACCGCCCGCGTGCTGGACGGCCGGGTGCAGCACAGCCTGCTGCTGGAGATCTTCACCGACGAGGGCATCGGCACGATGGTCGTGCCGGACGACGAGCCGACCGTGACCGGGGGACTGGCATGACGCACAACGAGCAGCTCACCGGCCGGTGGCAGCACGCCTTCACCGACAACTACGGCACCCCCCGGATCCCGCTGGTGCGCGGCGAGGGCGTCAAGCTCTGGGACGCCGACGGCAAGGAGTACACCGACCTCCTCGGCGGCATCGCCGTCAACGCCCTCGGCACCGCCCACCCGGCCGTGGTCGAGGCGGTCAGCCGGCAGATCGCCACCCTCGGCCACGTCTCCAACCTCTTCATGGCCGAGCCGACCATCGCCCTCGCCGAGCGGCTGCTGGCGCTGGACGGCCGGGAAGGCGGCCGGGTGTTCTTCTGCAACTCCGGCGCCGAGGCCAACGAGGCCGCCTTCAAGATCAGCCGGCGGACCGGGCGCACCCACCTGGTCGCGCTCCAGGGCGGCTTCCACGGCCGGACCATGGGCGCCCTCGCGCTCACCGGCCAGCCCGCCAAGCAGGCGCCCTTCCAGCCGCTGCCCGGCGACGTCACCCACGTCCCCTTCGGCGACGTCGAGGCGCTGCGCGCGGCCGTCACCACCGAGACCGCCGCCGTCTTCCTGGAGCCGATCCAGGGCGAGAACGGCGCGATCCCGCTGCCCGACGGCTACCTGACGGCGGCCCGCGAGATCACCCGCGCCACCGGCACCCTGCTGGTCCTGGACGAGATCCAGACCGGCATCGGCCGGACCGGTTACTGGTACGCCCACCAGGCCGTCGAGGGCGTCGAGCCGGACGTGGTCACCCTGGCCAAGGCGCTCGGCGGCGGACTGCCGATGGGCGCGGTGCTGGCCTTCGGCCCGGCCGCCGAGCTGCTCACCCCGGGCCAGCACGGCACCACCTTCGGCGGCAACCCGGTGGTCGCCGCGGCCGGGCTCGCGGTGCTGGACACCATCGAGTCCGAGGGCCTGCTGGAGCACGTCCGCAAGATCGGCGACCGGCTGCGGCACGGCGTCGAGGCGATCGGCGACCCGCTGGTCTCCCACGTGCGCGGGGTCGGACTGCTGCTCGGCATCGTGCTGACCAGGCCGCTCTCGGCCCAGGTCCAGGCGGCCGCGCAGCAGGCGGGCTTCCTCGTCAACGCGGCCGTCCCGGACGCCGTCCGGCTGGCGCCGCCGCTGGTGCTCACGGAGCAGGAGGCGGACTCCTTCCTCGCCGCACTGCCGGAGATCCTCCGGACGGCGCGCGAGAGCGCCCCGGCCGATGCGAGTTGACCATCGTCCGGGAGAATAATCACATGACCGATTCCCGCTCCGGCCCGTCCGCCGCCGGCCCGACGCCGCAGGTCCCGCAGACCCGCACCGCGCGCCACCGGCGGATCGTGGACCTGCTCACCCGCCAGCCCGTGCGTTCGCAGAGCCAGCTCGCCAAGCTGCTCGCCGACGACGGACTCGTGGTCACCCAGGCCACCCTCTCCCGGGACCTGGACGAGCTGGGCGCGGTCAAGATCCGCAACCGGGACGGCGCGCTGATCTACGCCGTCCCCGCCGAGGGCGGCGACCGCACGCCGCGCGCCCCGATGGGGGAGTCGGCCAGCGAGGGCCGGATGGCCCGGCTGGCCGGCGAGCTGATGGTCTCCGCGACGGCCTCCGGCAACCTGGTCGTGCTGCGCACCCCGCCCGGGGCCGCGCAGTTCCTCGCCTCGGCGATCGACCAGGCCGAGGTGTTCGAGATCATCGGCACCATCGCGGGCGACGACACCGTGCTGCTGATCAGCCGGGACCCGGCGGGCGGCCAGGCGCTGGCCGACCACCTCATGCAACTCGCCCAGGCCAAGGCGCAGTAGGGCCGGAGCACCCACAGCCCCGGCAACCACAGCCCCGGTCGAAGGATCCCCTTCGACCGGGGTTTTGTGTTTCATACGGAGTGATGCATACTTATGCCACCCGCTGCACAAGTGTAAGGAGCCACCGCGATGACCGCCCAGCAGTCCTCCGACGTCCGCCTCTGGGGTGCGCGCTTCGCCGACGGCCCGTCCGAGGCGCTGGCCAAGCTCTCCGCCTCGGTCCACTTCGACTGGCGCCTCGCCCCCTACGACATCGCCGGCTCCAAGGCCCACGCCCGGGTGCTGCACAAGGCCGGCCTGCTCTCCGACGAGGAGCTGGCCGGCATGCTGGCCGGCCTCGACCAGCTGCTCGCGGACGTCGAGGCGGGCACCTTCGTCGGCACCGTCGCCGACGAGGACGTGCACACCGCCCTGGAGCGCGGCCTGCTGGAGCGCCTCGGCGCCGACCTCGGCGGCAAGCTGCGGGCCGGGCGCTCGCGCAACGACCAGATCGCCACCCTGTTCCGGATGTACCTGCGGGACCACGCCAGGACCATCGGCGGCCTGCTGCTCGACCTCCAGGACGCCCTGGTCGGCCTGGCCGAGGCGCACCCCGACACCGCGATGCCGGGCCGCACCCACCTCCAGCACGCCCAGCCGGTGCTCTTCGCCCACCACGTCCTCGCGCACGTGCAGGCCCTCGGCCGGGACGCCGAGCGGCTGCGCCAGTGGGACGCCCGCACCGCCGTCTCCCCGTACGGCTCCGGCGCGCTGGCCGGCTCCTCGCTCGGCCTCGACCCGCAGGCCGTCGCCGCCGAGCTCGGCTTCGAGGGCGGCTCGGTCGGCAACTCCATCGACGGCACGGCCTCGCGTGACTTCGTCGCCGAGTTCGCCTTCGTCACCGCGATGATCGGGATCAACCTCTCCCGGATCGCCGAGGAGGTGATCATCTGGAACACCAAGGAGTTCGGCTTCATCACCCTGCACGACGCCTTCTCCACCGGCTCCTCGATCATGCCGCAGAAGAAGAACCCGGACATCGCCGAGCTCGCCCGCGGCAAGTCCGGCCGGCTGATCGGCAACCTGACCGGCCTGCTCGCCACCCTCAAGGCGCTGCCGCTCGCCTACAACCGGGACCTCCAGGAGGACAAGGAGCCGGTCTTCGACTCCTGCGACACCCTGGAGGTGCTGCTGCCCGCGTTCACCGGGATGATGGCCACCCTCACCGTGCACCGGGAGCGGCTGGAGGAGCTGGCCCCGGCCGGTTTCTCGCTCGCCACCGACATCGCCGAGTGGCTGGTCAAGCAGGGCGTGCCGTTCCGGGTGGCGCACGAGGTGGCCGGTGCCTGCGTCAAGGTCTGCGAGGCCCAGGGCATCGAATTGTCCGACCTGACGGACGAGCAGTTCGCCTCGATCTCCGAGCACCTGACCCCCGAGGTCCGTACGGTGCTCAGCGTGCACGGCGCCATCGCCTCCCGCAACGGGCGCGGCGGCACCGCCCCGTCGGCCGTCGCGGTCCAGCTCGCCGAGGTGAAGGCGGACCTGGCGCGGCAGCAGGAGTGGGCCCAGCCCCAGGGCTGACCCCTGGAGCAGCGTGCGAGGGGCGCGGCGGTCCGACCGGCGCGCCCCTCGCGCGTGCGCGCCCCGGCCCGGGCGTAACCGGCCCCGCCCGGGCCCGTCATGCACGGTGTGTGCACCCCCCTTTCGCCCGTCCCCTCCGCCGAGGACGTCTACCTCGCCGAACAGCGCCGCCGCGTGGTCCGCGAGACCGTCGCCGCCCTGCCCGGTCGCTGCCCGCAGCTGATCGCGGCCCTCGCCGAGGATCCGCCGCCCACCTACCGTGAGCTCTCCGAGCGCCTCGGCATGCCGCGCGGCTCGATCGGCCCCACCCGCTCCCGCTGCCTGGCCTGCCTGCGCCTGCTGCTGCACGCCGAGCGCTACCCCTGACCGCGGGCCCGCCTCACCGGAGCTCCCCACCCCGGTTTCCGCCGCCCGCCCCCGGTCCGCCCCGCTCCCGGCGCGGCGTGACCCTTGCCACGTCTGCGCCCTCGAAGGTTGAGGGAACCTGACACCCGGGTAGCAGGCTGGCGAACGTCACTCTTGACGGTGGCGCATACGCTCGGATACTGAGCGTGAGCGCGCCACCCTCTGCGCGCAGGGCACGACGACTGGGGAGGCCCCTCCACATGGGCATGAGCGTGATCATCTCGGCCGCTGCGGCCGAGGATGCGGAGCAGATCCTCAAGCTCCAGTACCTGGGCTACCAGCCCGAGGCGGAGCTGTACGGCGACTGGGCGATCGAGCCCCTGACACAGAGCCTGGAGAGCCTGCGAGCCGAACTGACCGAGCAGCACGTCCTGGTCGCCCGGCTGGGCGACGAGGTGGTGGGCGCCGTCCGGGGCCACGTGGACGCCGACGGCATCGGCCGGATAGGGCGTCTGGTGGTCCACCCCCGGATGCAGCGGCACGGCCTGGGCGGTCGACTGCTGGACGCGCTGGAGCGCCGGATGGCCGAGGACGGCCGTCCGGTGACGGCCTACCGGCTGTTCACCGGTCACCGGAGCCTCGGCAACCTGCGGCTGTACGCCCGCCAGGGCTACCGGCAGACCGCCGTCGAGCCGGTGACCAACCGGCTGAGCTTCGTGCACCTGGAGAAGGCGGCCGCGACGTCGCTGGCGGAGACCCCGCTGGCCGCGACCGCCTGAGCCCCGCCCGCCCCGGTCATCCTCGACGGGCATCCTCGACGCCGCCACCATCCGGACGCCCGGTGGCGGCGTCGAGGCGCATCTGCGCAGCTCCGGGTGGTCGTTGTCCGCAATGCGGACAGCCCTGCCGAATAATTGGGAGCTGTACGACTGATCTGTTTTACTGGCTCACATGACTGCGACGACGAACTGGACCCCCACCGGCACGCTGCCGGCAGGTGAGCGTGCCATGTGCCGTCGAATGTGTCACTGCTGAGGGCCACCGCCCCCGGGCACCCCGTCGAGGGTGCCTCCTCCTCGCGCCCCGAAGCGAGAATCCGGCGTCGCTCCCGTCCGCGTGAGCGCGTCCTCCTCCCGGAACCCTCCCCTCCGGCGTGCCCGCCCACCCGCGGCCGTCGATGACTCGTTAGGGCCACGCCGTCGCGCGGCCCGGCCGTTCTGCGGCCACGATCAAGGGGTGGCAGCTCCGGATCCCCCTGGCGAGGCGTCGTAGGACACCGCCGACCGCACCCCGGTCGGGCGGTCGACACCGCCGCCCGCCCCCGACCCACGGAAGCAGCTGTGATCACCACCACGGACCTGACGAAGGTCTACCGCTCCCGAGGCCGCGAGGTGACCGCCCTCGCCGGCGTCGACCTGCACGTCCGCCCGGGCGAGGTCTACGGAGTCGTCGGCACCAGCGGTGCCGGCAAGTCCACCCTCATCCGCTGCGTGAACATGCTGGAGCGCCCGACCTCCGGCACGGTCACCGTGGACGGGGTCGAGCTGACCGCGCTGTCCGGCGGGGAGAACCGGGCCGGCAAGGACCTGCGCGAGGCGCGCCGCCGGATCGGCATGGTCTTCCAGCACTTCAACCTGCTCTCCTCCCGCACGGTGCAGCAGAACGTCGAGCTCCCGCTGGAGATCATCGGCCTGGACCGCACCCAGCGCCGCCGCAAGGCCGCCGAGCTGCTCGACCTGGTCGGCCTCGGCGACAAGGCCCGCAGCTACCCCAACCAGCTCTCCGGCGGCCAGAAGCAGCGGGTGGGCATCGCCCGCGCCCTGGCCGGCGACCCCAAGGTGCTGCTCTCCGACGAGGCCACCTCGGCCCTCGACCCGGAGACCACCCGCTCGATCCTCAAGCTGCTGCGCGACCTCAACCAGCAGCTGGGCCTGACGGTCCTGCTGATCACCCACGAGATGGACGTCATCAAGTCCGTCTGCGACTCCGCCGCCCTGATGCGCGGCGGCCGGGTGGTGGAGTCCGGCGAGCTGACCGACCTGCTGGCGCAGCCCGGCTCCGAGCTGGCCCGCGAGCTGTTCCCGCTCAGCGAGTTCGGCACCGGCCACCCCGGGACGACCGTGCTGGAGATCACCTTCCAGGGCGACGCCCCGGCGCAGCCCTTCGTCTCCCAGCTGGCCCGCACCTACCAGATCGACATCAACATCCTCGGCGCGGCCGTGGAGACGATCGCGGGCCGGATGGTCGGCCGGATGCGGGTCGAGCTGCCCGGCGGCCACCAGGACAACGTGGTGCCGATCGGCTACCTGCGCGAGCAGGGCCTCCAGGTGGCCCTGATCGGTCCGGACGGCAGCAGCGGTGCGGCGAACGGTACGGCGAACGGAGCGGCGGCATGAGCGGCCTGAGCTGGGACCAGATGCAGGAGCTGATGTGGCCCGCCACCCAGGAGACCTTCCAGATGGTCGGCGTCGCGACCGTCTGCACCGTCGTGCTCGGCCTGCCGCTCGGCGTGCTGCTGGTGCTCACCTCCAAGGGCGGGGCGCTGCAGAACCAGCCGGTGAACAAGGTGCTCGGCGCGGTCGTGAACCTGGCCCGCTCGCTGCCGTTCATCATCCTGATGATCGCGCTGATCTCCTTCACCCGGTGGCTGACCGGCAACTCCCTCGGCTGGCAGGCGGCGACCGTGCCGCTGACGGTCGGTGCGATCCCGTTCTTCGCCCGGCTGGTGGAGACCTCCGTCCGTGAGGTCGACCGCGGCCTGATCGAGGCGGTGCAGGCGATGGGCGGCAGCACCTGGACGCTGGTGCGCAAGACGCTGGTCCCCGAGGCGCTGCCCGGCATCGTGGCCTCCGTCACCACCACGGTGATCGCGCTGATCGGCTACTCCGCGATGGCCGGCACGGTCGGCGGCGGCGGTCTCGGCGACCTCGCCTACCGGTACGGCTACCTGCGCTTCGAGACCACCTTCATGTGGATCATCGTGGCCGAGATCGCGATCATCGTCACGGTGATCCAGCTGGCCGGCGACTACGCCGTGCGCCGGCTCGGCGACCGGGGCCGCGGCGGTGGACGCACCCGCCTGCTCCGCCCGCGCGCCACCACCCCCGACGAGGACCTCGTCGCCTCCTAGACCTCCCTCGTCCGACCACCGGACGCGGCTCCCCGTATCACGCAGAAAGGCACTTTTCGTGCGCAACGTTCTGAAGTTCACCAGCGTCCTCGCCACCGCCGGCCTCGCCCTGTCGCTCGCCGCCTGCGGCAGCTCGGGCTCCTCCTCCTCGGACCCGAACGCGCCGCTGAAGGTCGTGGCCAGCCCGACCCCGCACGCGCAGATCCTCAAGTTCGTCAAGGACAACCTCGCGGCCAAGGCGGGCCTCAAGCTCGACATCAAGGAGGTCACCGACTACGTGACCCCCAACACGGCGGTGCAGGACGGTTCGGCCGACGTCAACTACTTCCAGCACGTCCCGTACCTGGATGACTTCAACAAGAAGAACGGCACGGACATCGTCTCGGTCGAGACCGTCCACCTGGAGCCGCTGGGCGTCTACTCCAAGAAGGTCAAGGCGATCGGCGACCTGCCGTCCGGCGCCACCATCGGCCTGCCGAACGACGCCACCAACGAGGGCCGCGCGCTCAAGCTGCTCGCCGACAACAAGCTGATCACGCTCAAGGACGGCGCCGGCACCGCGGCCACCCCGGCGGACGTGACGGCCAACCCGAAGAACTTCAAGTGGAAGGAGCTGGAGGCGGCCCAGCTGCCCCGCTCCATCGCCGACCTCGACGCCGCCGTGATCAACGGCAACTACGCGCTCGACTCGGGCCTCAAGCCGGCCACCGACGCGCTGGTGCTGGAGAAGGCCGAGGGCAACCCGTACGCCAACATCATCGCGGTCAAGAAGGGCAAGGAGAACGACCCGCGGGTGAAGAAGCTGGCCGAGCTGCTGCACTCCGACGAGGTCAAGAAGTACATCAACGACACGTTCCAGGGTTCGGTCATCCCGGCCTTCTGAACAACCTGATCGTCGTACGGTCATACCTTGTGACGCCCGACCGGGCCCCCGCCGCACCTCGGCGGGGGCCCGGTCGGGCAGTATGCACCAGGGACACCACGGCAGACCGGGTTCTGACGTACCGTCGCGCGCGCGGTGCACCGCATGACAGCCGCGGCGCGCCGGAGGCGTACGGTGTTGTGTTCACGACCCGGCGAGGAGAGACGGCATGGCAGCGAGCTTCCCCGAGACCGCCATCAGCACCGAGCGGCTGCTGCTGCGTCCCCTTGCGGAGGACGACGCCCCGGGCCTGGCCGCCATGATGGCCGACGACCTCGTGCTCGCCTGGACCGACCTCCCGCACCCCTTCACCGAGGAGTACGCGGCCGAGCTCGCCCGCACCCTCGCCCCCGCCCACCGCGCCCACGGGCGCGGCATCGTCTTCGTCGTCACCGAGCACCTCACCCAGCGCCTGGTCGGCCTGGTCGAACTGCGCAACACCGACTGGCGCCTGCGCAGCACCGAGATCTCCTACGTCACCGCCGCCTGGGCCCGCGGCGAGGGCTACGCCCCGGAGGCCGTCCTCGGCGTCGCCCAGTGGCTGTTCGAGGACCGCGGCTTCCTGCGGCTGGAACTGCGCACCGCCGCCGGGAACACCGCCGCCCAGCAGGTCGCCCAGAAGATCGGCGGCATCAGCGAGGGCGTGCTGCGCAGCGCCTGGATAGTCCGCGGCGAGTCCGGTGAGGTCGTGGAAGAGAGCCGCAGTGACCTGATCCTGTGGAGCCTCCTCCCGGAGGACCTGGAGTCGCCCGAACTGCACCGGGACGGCTGGCACGGCGACCACCGCTACGTCCTGCGGGACTGATCCCCCCGCGCCCTTCCCCGCTGGTCACCCGCGCGACGCGGACATGTGTACGAGATGTCGGCCTCCGGGGGACCACACCCGGTAGCCTCTCCACGGCGGCGCACAGCCGGCGCGACGAGCCGCGCAACGGGTCACGCCACGAGTCGAGGGAGAACGGCCGCAGATGGCTGACCGGATCACGGTCATCGGGTGGGACGGCACGCCGCTGACCGAGGCCGCCGGCGCGGCCCTCGCCGCGGCGACCCTGGTCGCCGGAGCCTCCTACCAACTGGACGCCCTCCCGGTGCCGGAGGACGCCGAGCGGATCGCCCTCGGCAACATCCAGCAGGCCGCCCGCACGATCGCCGAACACCGCGGCGCCGCCGTCGTGGTCGCCGAGGGCGACCCGGGCTTCTTCGGCGTGGTGCGCACCCTGCGCCGCCCCGAGTTCGGCCTCGAACTCGAAGTCCTGCCCGCCGTCTCCTCCGTCGCCACCGCCTTCGCCCGGGCCGGCATGCCCTGGGAGGACGCCCAGGTGGTCAGCGCTCACGGCGGACGGCTGCGCCGCGCCGCCAACATCTGCCGGGCCCACCCCAAGGTCGCCGTGCTCACCGCCCCCGGCGCCGGACCGGGCGAACTCGCCCTGATGCTGCGCGGGGTGCACCGGACCTTCGTGGTCTGCGAGGCCCTCGGCACCCCGGACGAGGACGTCACCGTCCTCACCTCCGACCGGATCGCCGACCACGTCTGGCGCGACCCCAACGTGGTGCTGGTGATCGGCGGCGGCGCCCAGGCCGGCCCGCTCGGCGAGGCGGCCGGCTGGCTGGCCGGGCGCCCGCTCGGCTACCCCGGCGCGGAACGCGGCTGGGCGCTCCCCGGCGACGCCTACGCGGGCGCCGGGCGCACGGAGGGCGAGCCGGGCGCGTCGGAGGCGCTGCCCGCGCACGTGCGCGCCCTGGTGCTGGCCCGTCTGGGTGCACGTCCGGGGGACCTGGTCTGGTCGGTCGGCGCGGGCAGCGGCGCCCTCGCGGTGGAGGCGGCCCGGTTCGGCGCCGCCGTGGTCGCGGTCGAGGCCTCCCGCTCGGCCTGCGCCCGGCTCACCGTCAACGCCCGCCGGTACGGCGTCGAAGTGGAGACGGTGTACGGGCAGGGGCCCGAGGTGCTGGGCGGACTGCCGGAGCCCGACGCGGCGGTGGTGGAGTCCGGCGGCCTGGACGTGGTGCGCGCGGTGCTGGCCCGCAAGCCGGAGCGCTTCGTCGCCCTGGCCCGGAACTTCGCCGAGGCCGAGGAGGTCCACCGGGCCATCGTCGGGGCCGGCTACCGGGCGGACGGAGCGCTGCTGCAGTCGACCCCGCTGCGGGCCGGCGAGGAGGACGGCGCACTGGAGCTCGGGGCGGGCGCGGGCGGCGCACTGCTGCTCTGGGGTGAGCAGATCGTGTGAAGGCCTCGGGTGCGGGCCGGGACCGCCGGTCGCACCGCGCGGTGATCCAGGTCGCATCCGGACACCGATTCGAGAGGTCACCGCGCCGGGCCGGTAGTGTGGCGTCCCAGGCGGTTTCAGCCGCCGACGACCCATCCGATTCGGTCGGTTTGTCACCTTTTTGACGTGGTGCAACCCGGTTCCGTTCGGAGTGTGGGCAATTCGACGGGCCGCGTGCCGGACCTGGAGAATGCCGTAGGGTCCGGTGCGGTCGTGCCGGTTGCTCCGGGTTGTCGTTGATTCAGATGGTGCACCGCCTTCACCGGCGGTGCCCGGGCCGGGGTGCCGCAGCGCGCCGGAAGGACTTGGGCCGCAGCGCCACGGCGCGGCGGCCGCGTGTGGTTGAGGGGCGGGTCGGTGCAGGCCCGGCCCGTGCGGATGGGCGCTGCGGTCGGTGATCGCGTCGCCAAGGGGCGCGGCAGCGGCCTGGAAGGAGCTTTGACAATGACCGATGGCGGCCACGTCCCGGGCGAGGGACTGCCGGAGCACCTGAACGCCGGGCCCGACCCGCTCGGCGGACCGGAGGGCGTCGCGGGCGTTGCACCCCTGCAGGGCGTCGCGACCGACGGCGGCGTGATCCCCAACCCGGCGGCGCCGCTCGGCGGCGTACCCGGCGCGGTGCCCCCCGGCGCGGGCCTGATCCCGCCGCAGGGCCAGCCGAACTTCGCCGCCCCCGGCGTGCCGTCCCCGGCCGCTCCGGGCGACGGTTGGGCCGTCGACCAGGGCGCCCCGCGCCCGGCGTTCCACTTCGTCGACCAGCCGGACGGGCTGGACGACGAGGACGACGTCCTGCTGATGCCCGGCCCGCAGGGCTCCTGGGGCGCCGAGCAGGCGCCGTTCGCGCAGCCGGACGGCACCCCGGTCGAGCCCTCCTGGCCGCCGGTGGACCCGCCGGTGCTCGGCGGCGAGCACCTCCAGCAGCCGCTGCAGGCCGGCCCGGCGCAGCCGTACGCGCAGCAGCCGATGACGCAGGCTCAGGCGCCGCGCCGCCCGCTGCACGCCGGCCCGCCGATCCCGGACCCCTCGCTGATGACCGGCCAGGTGCCGGTCCGTTCGCTGGCCGACCGCGGCCCGACCCAGGGCGGCACGCCCGCGCACGGCATCCCGGTGGTCGGCCGGCCGCCGATGGGCGAGGCCGCCGCGCCGGTCCCGGGCGTCGTGCCCCGGGGCGTGCCGCAGGCCGCCCCGATGGCGCCCGCCGCGCCGACGGCCCCGGTGACCACCACGGTCGAGGGCGGGCCGGAGGTCCAGCAGGTGCCGCAGGGTCAGGGCTACCAGCAGGTGCCGCTCGCCTCGCAGCCGGTCGAGGGTCTGATGGCCGTCGAGACGGTCGGCGCGATCGAGGTGATCGAGGTGATCGAGGCCGTGGAGACCCCGGCCGCCGTCCCGGTCGCCGAGCCCGTTCAGGCCGCTCCGGTCGGCGAGGCCGTCCCGGCCCAGTCGGCCCCTGAGACCGCACCGGAGGCCCAGGCCGCCGTGGTCGAGCCGGTCGCGGCGGAGAGCGCCGCGGTCGAGACCGTGGTCGTCGACCCGGCCGCCGTCGAGACCGCTGTGGTCGACGCCGCTGCCGTCGAGACCGCCGTGGTCGAGGGAGCCGTCGAGGGAGCCGCCGTCGAGGTCGTGGCCGCCGAGGCCGGCGAGACGTCAGAGACCGCCGCCCCGGCCGGTCCGCCGCGCCGGATCTCCGCCTTCCTCGCCGCGCCGACCCCGCACGGCCTGCCCAAGGTCGAGGCGGCCCAGCAGGCCCCGTCGGCCGGGGAGGCCGCCCAGGAGCAGCCCGCTCCCATAGCGGCCGCCGACGCGCCGCAGGCCGCCGAGCCGGTCCCGGCCGTAGAGGCGGTCCAGGAGGCCGGGCAGGTCACGGAGGCCGTTCAGGACGTTCAGGACGGTCAGACCGTTCAGGACGCCTCGGCTGTTCAGGCCGTCGTCGTCGAGCCGGTCGCCGAGACCGCCGCCGGCACCGGTGAGATGCCCTCCGGCCAGGTCGTCGCCGAGGCCGCCGGGCAGGAGCCCGCCGCGGAGCCGGTCGAGGCCGTCGCCGTCGAGGCCGCGGTTGTCGAGCCGGTCGCCGAGCCGGCCGCCGAGGGCGAGCAGCCCCAGCCGGAGGCCGTCCAGGCCGGGACGCCCGCCGAGGCCCCGGCCGAGCCGGTCGCCGAGCAGCCGGAGCAGCCGGCCGTCGAGCAGGCCGCCGCCGAGCAGCCTGCCGTCGAGCAGCCCGCCGACTCCGAGGCCGGGCAGCCCGTCGAGGCCGTCGCCCCGGAGGCCGAGCAGCAGCCCGCCGCCGAGCCGGCCGCCGAGGCCGCCGGGCAGGAGCCCGGTGCGGAGCCGGCCGAGGCCGCCGCCGTCGAGGAGCCGCAGGCCGAGCAGGCCGCGGAGCAGCCCGAGGCCGAGGCCGTCGCCGTCGCGCCGGAGGCCGTCCAGGAGGAGGCCCCCGCCGTCGAGCAGGCCGCGGAGCAGCCGGTCGAGCAGGCCGCCGAGCAGGCGCCCGCCGCCGAGCCGGTCGCCGTCGAGCAGCCGGCCGTCGAGGAGCCGCAGCCCGAGCCCCAGGCCGAGACCCAGCCCGACGCCCAGGCCGAGCAGCCCGCCGACCAGCAGCCCGAGGCGCCGGTCGAGCCGACCGACGCCCCGGCCGCCGAGGACGAGCAGCCGGCCGAGCCCCGCGGCCCCGCCGCCCCCGGCTACGACGAGGTCGGCCGCGACGCCGTGCACCAGGTGATCCGCGAGCGCCGCGACATCCGCAACGGCTTCCGCCCGGACCCGATCCCGCACGAGGTGCTGATCCGCGTCCTGGAGGCCGCCCACACCGCCCCCAGCGTCGGCTACTCGCAGCCCTGGGACTTCGTGGTGATCCGCTCGGCGAAGACCCGCCGGAAGATGCACGCCCTGGCCGAGCGCCAGCGCGAGGCGTACGCGGACTCGCTGCCGAAGGGCCGGGCCAAGCAGTTCCGGGAGATCAAGATCGAGGCCATCCTCGACACCCCGGTGAACATCGTGGTCACCGCCGACCGCACCCGCGGCGGCCGGCACACCCTCGGCCGGCACACCCAGCCGCAGATGGCCCCGTACTCGGCCGCCCTGGCCGTCGAGAACCTCTGGCTGGCCGCCCGCGCCGAGGGCCTGGGCGTCGGCTGGGTGAGCTTCTTCGACGACGAGGAGCTGGTCCGCGAGCTCGGCCTGCCCGAGCACCTGGAGGTCGTCGCCTACCTGTGCGTCGGCTTCGTCGACTCCTTCCCGGACGAGCCGGAGCTGGAGCAGCAGGGCTGGGCCAAGAAGCGCCCGCTCGCCTGGGTGGTCCACGAGGAGCAGTACGGCAACCGCGCGCTGCCCGGCGAGGAGCCGCAGAGCCTGCTCGCCGACACCCTGCGCGGCATCCGCCCGCTGGACGCCAAGGCGCTCGGCGAGGCCTGGGACCGCCAGAAGCGGATGACCAAGCCGGCCGGTTCGCTCGGCATGCTGGAGATCATCTCCGCCCAGCTGTGCGGCCTGTCCCGCAAGTGCCCGCCGCCGATCCCGGAGCCCGCCTGCGTGGCGATCTTCGCGGGCGACCACGGCGTGCACGCCCAGGGCGTCAGCCCGTGGCCGCAGGAGGTGACCGCCCAGATGGTCGGGAACTTCCTGGCCGGGGGAGCGGTGATCAACGCCTTCGCCAAGCAGATCGGCACCGAGGTCTGCGTGGTGGACGTCGGCGTCGCCGCCGAGCTGCCGCAGGCCGTCCAGCAGGGCCGCGCCACCGGCCTGCTGCCGCGCAAGGTCAAGCCCGGCACCGACGACATGACCCAGGGCCCGGCGATGACCCGCGAGGAGGCCCTCCAGGCCATCGAGGTCGGCATCGAGACCGCCCGCGACCTGGTCGCGGCGGGCAACAAGGCGCTGGTCACCGGCGACATGGGGATCGCCAACACGACCGCCTCGGCCGCCCTGATCTCGGTGTTCACCGGCCTCGACCCGGCCGAGGTCACCGGCCGCGGCACCGGTATCGACGACGAGACCCACGCCCGCAAGATCGAGGTCATCCGCGCCGCGCTGGCCCTCCACCAGCCCGACCCGAACGACCCGATCGGCGTCCTCGCCGCCATCGGCGGCCTGGAGCACGCGGCCATTGCCGGCTTCCTGCTGGGCGCCGCCTCGCTGCGCACCCCGGTGGTGCTGGACGGCGTCATCGCCGGTTCGGCCGCGCTGGTCGCCAAGGCGATCGCCCCCGAGGTGCTGGCCGCCTGCATCGCCGGTCACCGCTCCGCCGAGCCCGGCCACCAGGCCGCGCTGGCGAAGCTGGGCCTGCGTCCGCTGATCGACCTGGACCTGCGGCTCGGCGAGGGCACCGGTGCCCTGCTGGCGCTCCCGCTGGTGCAGAGTGCGGCCCGCGCGATGCACGATGTAGCCACCTTCGACTCCGCCGGGGTCACCGAGAAGGCCTGACGCACCACCCCCACCGCTCCGCGGACCGGCCCGAGGGCGCGCCGGCCCGCGGAGCGGTGTATCGCCGTACCGCAGTACCGCCCCACCCCTCATCCCGATCAGGAGCACCGCCGATGAGCGCGCCCACCCCGCACCCCAGCACCGAGGGCCGGACCCCCTACCCGGTGGGCCTGCTGCTGGCCGGCCGTCGCGTCGTCGTGGTCGGCGGCGGCCAGGTCGCGCAGCGGCGGCTGCCCGCGCTGATCGCCTCCGGTGCCGAGCTGCACCTGATATCCCCGGCCACCACCCCGGCCGTCCAGGCCATGGCCGACGCGGGCGAGCTGACCTGGCACGCCCGCCCGTACGCGGACGGCGACCTGGCCGGCGCCTGGTACGTCCTGGTGGCCACCGACGCCCCGGAGGTCAACGCGGCGGTCAGCGCCGAGGCCGAGCGCGAGCGGGTGTTCTGCTCCCGCAGCGACGACGCCTCCGCCGCCACCGCCTGGACCCCGGCCACCGGCCGTGACGGCGGCGCCACCGTCGCGGTGCTCACCGGCGACCCGCGCCACTCCGCCGCCCTGCGCGACGCCGTCGTCGGCGGCCTGCGGGACGGCTCGCTGGCCGCCCGCTCGTACCGCTCCCGCGGTGCCGGCGTGGCCCTGGTCGGCGGCGGCCCCGGCGACCCGGACCTGATCACCGTGCGCGGCCGCCGCCTGCTCGCCGACGCCGACGTGGTGGTCGCCGACCGCCTCGCCCCGCGCGAGCTGCTCGCCGAGCTGCCCGAGCACGTCGAGGTGATCGACGCCTCCAAGATCCCCTACGGGCGCCAGATGGCCCAGGAGGCGATCAACCAGGCGCTGATCGACCACGCGAAGGGCGGGAAGTTCGTGGTCCGGCTCAAGGGCGGCGACCCGTACGTCTTCGGCCGCGGCGGCGAGGAGCTGCTGGCCTGCGCCGAGGCCGGCATCCCGGTCACCGTGGTGCCCGGCATCTCCAGCTCGATCAGCGTCCCGGCGTCGGCCGGCATCCCGGTCACCCACCGCGGGCTGACCCAGGAGTTCACCGTGGTCTCCGGCCACGTCGGCCCGGACGACCCGCGCTCGGTCACCAACTGGACGGCCGTCGCCGGGATGAACGGCACCCTGGTGCTGCTGATGGCCGTGGACAAGATCGGCGCGATCGCCGCCAAGCTGGTCGAGCACGGCCGCCCGGCCGACACCCCGGTCGCCATCGTCCAGGAGGGCACCACCGCCGCCCAGCGCCGGGTGGACGCCACCCTGGGCACCGTCGCCGCCGTGGTCCAGGCCGAGGGCGTCAAGCCCCCGGCGGTCATCGTGGTCGGCGACGTGGTCAACGTGCTGGCCGCCGCCTTCCAGCGCTAGAACGCCCGCGGAGTGGGAAGTCGGCCGGACCGACTTCCCCAGGGCGTGTCCGCAAGCTCCCGCCTGCGGGGCGACGCCGGGGCACGCACCTCGCCGCGTTGTCGTCGGTCGCCAATGCTCCGCAGTGGCTCCCTCCTCCGCCTTGCGATGCACGCACCCCAACGCCGCCCCGCCCGCCCTCCGGGCGAACGACGGGAGCTTGCGGACACGCCCTACTCCAGCGGCTGCTCCGTCCAGATGACCTTCCCGGTCGCCGTGTAGCGCGTCCCCCAGCGGTCCGCGAACTGCGCGACCAGGAACAGCCCGCGCCCGCCCTCGTCCTCGGTCGCCGCGTACCGCAGGTGCGGCGAGGTGCTGCTGCCGTCCGACACCTCGCAGATCAGCGAGCGGTCGCGCAGCAGCCGCACCCGGATCGGCCCGGAGCCGTACCGGATCGCGTTGGTCACCAGCTCGCTGAGGATCAGCTCGGTGACGAACGCGGCCTCGTCCAGCCCCCAGTCCGCCAGCCGCCGGGCCACCTGCGCCCGGACCACCCGCACCGCCGCCGGGTCGGCGGGCACCTCCCACTGCGCGACCCGGTCCGGCGCCAGCACCTTGGTCTCCGCGACCAGCAGCGCGATGTCGTCCTGCGGGTGCGCCGGCAGCATCACCCCCAGCACGTCCGCGCAGGTCTGCTCGGGCGTGCGCGGCGGCCCGCTGAGCGTCGTCCGCAGCAGCTCCAGGCCCTCGTCGATGTCCCGCTCCCGGTCCTCCACCAGCCCGTCCGTGTACAGCACCAGCCGGCTGCCCTCGGCCAGCTCCAGTTCGACGGTCTCGAACGGCAGCACCGCCAGGCCCAGCGGCGGCCCGGTCGGCAGCTCCGGGAACGTCACCCGGCCCTGCGGGTCCACCACGGCCGGCGGCGGGTGCCCGGCACCGGCCAGCGTGCAGCGCCGCGACACCGGGTCGTAGATCGCGTACAGGCAGGTCGCCCCGGTCAGGCCCGCGCTCCCGTCGCCGCCCGCCTCCTCCTGGTCGATCCGGTTCACCAGCTCGTCCAGGTGGCCCAGCAGCTCGTCCGGCGGCAGATCGAGCGTCGAGAAGTTGTGGATCGCCGTCCGCAGCCGGCCCATCGTCGCCGCCGCGTGCAGCCCGTGGCCGACCACGTCGCCGACCACCAGGGCGACCCGCGCGCCCGGCAGCGGGATCACGTCGAACCAGTCCCCGCCCACCCCGGCCTGGGCCGGCAGGTAGCGGTGCGCCACCTCCAGCGCGGTCTGCTCCGGCAGGCTGCGCGGCAGCAGGCTGTGCTGCAGGGTCACCGCCATCGCGTGCTCCCGGGTGTACCGGCGGGCGTTGTCGATGCACACCGCCGCGTGCGCCACCAGCTCCTCGGCCAGGGCCAGGTCCTCCGGCTCGAACGGCTCAGGGCGATCCGCCCGCCAGAACCGGGCCACCCCCAGCAGCTCCCCGCGCGCCCGCAGCGGCACCCGCACCAGCGAGTGCACCCCGTACGCCAGTACCCGGGCCGAGCGCTCCGGGTCCTGCTCCCGCCAGCCCAGGGCCTCGGCCAGCCGCGGCTCCAGACCGGGCGTGCCGCTGTGCAGCGCCCCGGCCAGCGGGGTGGCCGGCACCACCTCCAGGACGGTGCCCACCGGGTGGAACGGCGCGTCGTCCCTGGTCCCGGCGAGCGCGGTTCGGCGCATCCGGCCCAGCGCGCCGATCGGCGGCGGCTCCTCGCCCGCCAGCACCTGCTCGGCCAGGTCCACCGTGACGAAGTCCGCGAACCGCGGCACCGCGACCTGCGCCAGCTCCTCCGCGGTCCGGGTCACGTCCAGCGAACTGCCCACCGTCACCCCGGCGTCGTACAGCAGCCGCAGCCGCCGCTGCGCGCCCTCGGCCCGGCCGGTCAGCGCCTGCAGCTCGGTGGAGTCGCGCAGCGTGGCGACGCAGCCGGGCGGGCCGCCGTCCCGGTCGGTCAGCCGTACGTTCACCGCCAGCAGCCGCTCCCCGGCCAGCACCACCTCGTCGCTCACCGGCTGCTCGGCGGTCAGCAGCGCCAGCGGCGCGGGCTCCAGGCCCAGGTCGGCCACCGGGCGGCCCTCGGCGTCCGGCGGCAGGTCCAGCAGCCGGCGCGCCTCGTCGTTGCAGAGCAGCAGCCGCCCGTCCCCGCCGACGATCATCACGCCCTCGCGCACCGCGTGCAGCACCGCCGCGTGGTGCTCGTACATCCGGGTCATCTCGACCGGGCCCAGCCCGTGGGTCTGCCGCCGCAGCCGCCGGCTGATCAGCGCCGTCCCCAGCGTGGCCAGCCCTATCGCGCCCGCCGCCGCGCCCAGCACCAGCGGCAGCTGGCGCTCGCTCGCGGTGGAGACATTGCTCAGGGTGACCCCCGCCGAGACCAGCCCGACCACCGAACCGCCCGGCGCGTACACCGGGACGACCGCCTGCACCAGCGGCCCGAGCGTCCCCGTGAGGTGCTGGGTCACCACCTGGCCGTGCAGCGCGGGCTCGTACGTGCCGATGAACTTCTGGCCGATCCGGGACGGGTTGGGGTGGGTGTAGCGGATGCCCTGGTTGTTCAGCACCACGATGAAGTCCACGCCCGAGGAGATCCGCGCGGACTGCGCCTTCGGCTGCAGGATCGCGGTCGGGTCGGGGGAGCGCAGCGCGTCCACCATGCCCGGGGAGTTGGCGAAGGCCTGGGCGACCGCCACCGACCGGTTGGTCGCCTCGTGATCGGCGTCGTTGTGCGACTGCACCACCAGCGCCACCGCGGCCCCCGCCACCAGCAGCAGCACGATCACGATCTGCAGCACGAACACCTGCCCGGCCACCGACCAGTGCCGGGCCGGTCTCGACCGCTTCGCGCGTGGCAGCTCTAGCCGACCGTGTGGGCGCCCACCGGGGGAGCCGGCGTCGCCGGTGGCACCAGAGGCCGACGGAGCCCAGGATCGGCCCGGATTTCGGGCCATACCGTCATATTTGCACTCCGAGTAGCCCGGGACCACCCCGTCACCTCCGCCGTTTGGCCTTCCCCGCCCCGGCTTGGCAAGATCACAGGGTGTCCGAACCCAGCACCATCACCGACCCGGCCGACCCCCGCCTCGCCGACTACACCGGCCTCACCGACGTCGAACTGCGCCGCCGCCGCGAACCGGCCGAGGGCCTGTTCATCGCCGAGGGGGAGAAGGTCATCCGCCGTGCCCTCACGGCCGGCTACCGGATGCGGTCGATGCTGCTGACCGCCAAGTGGCTCGACGTGATGGCCGACGTCATCGCCGAGGCGGACGCCCCGGTCCACGTGGTCGAACCCGGCCTCGCCGAAGCCGTCACCGGCTACCACGTCCACCGCGGCGCCCTCGCCTCGATGGAACGCAAGCCCCTCCCGGACGCCACCGACCTGCTCGCCGGGGCCCGCCGGGTCGCCGTGCTCGAAGGCCTGGTCGACCACACCAACCTCGGCGCCATCTTCCGCAGCGCCGCCGCCCTCGGCATGGACGCCGTGCTGCTCTCACCCGACTGCGCCGACCCGCTCTACCGCCGGGCCGTCAAGGTCTCCATGGGCGCCGTCTTCGCGGTCCCCTACGCCCGCCTCGACCCCTGGCCCGCCGCGCTCGACACCGTCCGCGAGGCCGGCTTCACCCTCCTCGCCCTCACCCCCGCCGACACCGCCGTCGACCTCGCCACCCTCGCCCCCCACACCCTCCCCAAGACCGCCCTCCTCCTCGGCGCCGAAGGCGACGGCCTCACCCCCCGAGCCATCGCCGCCGCCCACCACCCCGTCCGCATCCCCATGGCCCACGGCATCGACTCCCTCAACGTCGGCGCCGCCGCCGCCGTAGCCTTCTACGCCGTCACCACCCCCTGACCCCACCAGCCAACCGCCCGCCCCCCAGAAGTCGCCCGCCCCGACTTCCCACGCTCGCCGGCCATATCGCCCAGCCAACCGCCCGCCCCCCAGAAGTCGCCCAGCCCGACTCC